>DVDU01000283.1 GCA_015296065.1 Oscillatoriaceae cyanobacterium M33_DOE_052
CTCCCAGTCTCCCCCTCTCCCAGTCTCCCCGTCTCCGAGTCTCCCCCTCTCCCCCCTCCCGCCTCCCACCGATCGGAGAACTGAGGGGCCGACGCATAGACTCCCCGCAGTTGGGGAGGGATGGCAACTGCGGCGAAGCCTAGGAAAAACAACACCAGCAGCAAAATGGATTTCCTACGCATGAATTTTATACTGTTTTTTCCCTCGGTAGTGGGTTCTTCTTAACAGGTCCTTCAATACCAGCCCCTAGGTTAGTATATACTCGCAGTGCCCCCTGTCGGGTTAACCCTAGGTTCGTATATATTCGTACTTTAACTAACATAGCCCACTCTACCAGCTTGTGGTGCCCCCTTCAGGGGATTTATCGGTAAAATCCCCTAGGTGATCACCAGAATCCTTCCCCCTCACAGTGCCATCTCCAAAAGTGACCAATTACACCAATTATTTGAAATAATCATAATTTATTTATGGTCAAATTTACCAGATTTTGCTAAAATTTTCACTCCTGATGTTATCTGACCAGAATTAATTGATTTTTTCCACAAACGCCCCAAGAACACCAAGACAAATCAACAATTGTTGCCTGTGTTTGTGGTTTAACTCATCGCCACACGGGAACCAAACCTATAACCCCTCACCGCCAAACATCGTCGGTTAAGAGGTCTTGACTTTCCGCGATGGGGATGGCGTGTTAATGAATCTAAAAATGTGGTGATTTGGTTGATTTTGAAATATAATGGGATTAGAAGTAGGTAATGTTTTTGGCTGCCATTGTTCTGGGGTGATGTGAGGCAGTGCGATGAGGGCGCGTCTGGTGATTTGGCCAGCAATGGCGGTTTCGCGATCGCACTCGCCCAGCCCGGGCTGAATCTGCTTACCCTGGCTCTGAGGGACTCGGAGAGATACTATCTCCATTACTAAAAGCCTGGTTCACAGCTTCCCAAACCGGTGTGAGGGATTGCTTAGCAGTTTCGGGCAGAGGTTCAGTGGTGATAAATTGATTTACTGCAATCATTGTGGATACACCCGGGTTGAATGTTAGTCGCAGGAGGTGCCAAATCATCCCATGTTTGAACTAGAATATCAAAATTCCCGTGATGGGATGAACAGTATGAGCGCCGCCATCAAAACCCTGCCCCCAGAAGTTGTCCATATGATTGCCGCCGGTGAGGTGATTGATTCGATCGCGGCGGTGGCGCGGGAACTGGTGGAAAATGCCTTAGATGCAGGGGCAAGCAGGATTTCAGTATCCGTATGGCCGGAAGCGTGGCGGTTGCGGGTAGTGGATAATGGCTGTGGGATGAATTTAGATTGCTTGCAAGTGGCGGCGACGGCGCATAGTACCAGCAAAATCAACAACTTGGATGATTTGCGCCAAATCGCCAGTTTGGGATTTCGGGGGGAGGCCCTGCATAGTTTGGCCCAGTTATCCCAACTGGAAATTAAAAGCCGCACCCCAGGGGGAGACGGTTGGCGGGTGGAGTATGACGCGCAGGGGATACCGGTGGAAGTGAAACCAGCGGGGTTGGCGGCGGGGACAATTGTCACGGTAGCAGATTTGTTTGGCAGTTGGGAGGCGCGACGGATGGCTCTACCGTCTTTGGCGCAGCAGTTGCGATCGCTCCAGCAAACCGTAGAACAAATCGCCTTATGTCATCCCCATGTGAGCTGGCAGGTGCAGAAGAACGATCGGCGCTGGTTTACCATTAATCCGGGGAAAACTGCCCAGCAAATTCTCCCCCAAATGGCGCGGGGAGTTGACTTCACCGACTTGCAACACAAAAAAGTAGCCATTGACAGCCAACAGCATTTAAAATTAGTGCTAGGTTTGCCCGATCGCTGCCACCGCAGACAACCAGACTGGGTGAAAGTCGCCATCAATGGCAGAATCGTCAGAGCCCCAGAATTAGAACAAGCAATCATCACCGCATTTGGCCGCACCCTACCCCGGAATCGCTATCCCGTTTGCTTCGCCCACTTCCACATTTCCCCAGAGCAAATCGACTGGAACCGGCAACCATCCAAAACCGAAATTTACCTGCAAAATATGCCCTGGTGGCAACAAATGCTAGGAAACTCCATTAGCCAAGCCCTACGCTTGAGCGGGGAAGAATCCCCGGCGAATCAACAGCGGGTGACACAACTAATTAAAACATCAGAAGCCAAGAGTAATTACACCGTCCCCACTGGAGAAAAACGAGAACTCAGCCCTTATGAAGGGAGCAATTTAATCCAATTGCACGCCGTGGCACAACTGCACAACACATATATTGTGGCCGAACATCCCGGGGGAGTGTGGTTAGTAGAGCAGCATATCGCCCATGAGCGGATTTTATACGAAGAGTTCCGGCACAATTGGCAGTTAGTACCCCTAGAACCCCCAGTAATTCTGAGCAACCTCACCGAAACCCAGTTAGAACAACTAGAAAGGCTCGGATTAGACGTAAGCGAATTTGGCAATGACCTCTGGGCAATTCGCGACTGCCCTGCCATGTTAGCACCAAGGGAAGATTGCGCCGATGCCCTGTTAGAATTAAGTCACGGCGGCGACTTACAAGCCGCTCAAGTTGCCACCGCTTGTCGCAGCGCCATCCGTAATGGCACCCCCTTAACTTTACCAGAAATGCAGTCGATTTTAGACCGCTGGCAGCGCACCCAAAATCCCCGCACCTGTCCCCACGGGCGCCCGATTTACTTACCTTTAGAAGAATCAGATTTAGCCCGATTTTTCCGCCGTCACTGGGTGATTGGCAAAAGTCACGGTATTTCTCGCTAAAAAAACTGGTTTTCTGCAAAAAAGGCTCGTAGCACCATCCTTTAGCTCAAAAAAAAGTTTAGATTTAAGAAAGAGGGCTAAAACCCAACTACGAACCCGGAAAATAGGGCTAAACCTGACCAATTTACCCGATTTCGTCAGGGTTGACACCCAACTCTAGGAGTTTTTGCCGCAGGATAGCGTTTTTCTGGCTTTCCGCATCCGCACGTTGGCTTTCCGCATCCGCACGTTGGCTTTCCGCATCCGCACGTTGGCGTTCTAACTCAACTTTCTGGCGTTCCGCATCCGCTTCCTCCTCTGGCGTCAGAACCAACTCCCCTTCAGGAGTAAAAAACCGCAGCCTTTCATTGAATACCCCCAAATATAGCTGCAACTCATCACTCCATAACCAAGATTGGGCATTTGGTTCAATCTCTACATAATTACGCCCCACCAAAGTAAACCCCTTAAATTCCATCGTATAAGGGTGGAACCAGAAATAATCTCGCGTCCGCCATACATTCTGGTAGAGTTTCTTTTTCTCATCCCTATCCACCGAGGCTGTACTATCGGACAAAACCTCGATAATTACATTAGGATACTTCCCATCTTCCTCCCATACTACCCAACTTTTTCGCTCCCGACGTTCCGTATCCAGAACCACAAAGAAATCCGGTCCCCTCAGCTCTTCATTTTTCCGCTGTTTGCTGCTATAATAAACCGTCATATTACCAGCCGCAAAAAAATCGGTGCGGTCTGACCAAAACCGGTTTAAGCTGGTTAGCAGGATAATTAACTCTTCTAGATGACGATAAGTTTCCAACGGCGGCTCATCACTCCATAAATCTCCCGGCGGGAAGGTGGGAATCTCTGGTGGTTGAATTTGTACCATAATTACCTACCCGGTGTAATTTTTATCTAATGATATCATAGCCGATTCCCCAAAGTTTCTGGCGGGGGAAAGACACCTTCTTTCCAGATTTATCGCGAGGGGCTAAGACACCCGGTTTCTGCGGATAATTTTCATGATCAACCGAGTTTTGGCCAGAGACCCGGTTTCTGAACCCCCACTTTAAGGCTTGGGCAGGGGGCTAATTTTTTGATTGAGCTGCTGGCGCATGGTGGGGGTGATAATATCTACCCCAATCTTGGGTTGGTTGAGGTTGACGCGGATAAATCCAATATCATCGGTTTCGGTAAAATTTTTGTCGTTGTTGGTATCGGCGGTAATTTTGACGAGCAGAAAGCCCTGTTTGCTATCTAAGTGCCAGGTGCCTAGGTTGGTATTGCTGGGGGTGATTTGGGTGACATTTTTACCGGACATATCGGCTAAATAACCAACTATGGCATCTAAACCATTCTTTTTGCCGTCGCCGTTGGTATCTTGGTCGATGACTTGAAAAAATATAAATTTGTTTTCTGGTTTTCCTTTTTTATTGTTTATGGCCATAAAATTATAGGCATTGATAATTGAGTTTTTGCTTAAGAGTAAATGAGTTGCCCCAGTGGTTTTGTGGTGAAATATCATGTTGTATGGCACCAGATAGCTGGTGTTTCCTGATGAACGGCTATAATCTGATATGCCTCGTGATTTGCCATAGTCGCTATAATAACCCACGGGAATGATAATGTGTTCTGAGTTTTCTGGTTCGATAATTTCTCCGTAAAAAATCGGGAATAGTGCATCTTGGGTGGCGGTGGCGGTGGTAGCGGGGATGGAGGTGCTATTGCTGCGGAAACTACCGGTACAAGAGATAGAAATGAGGGAAAGAAAAAAGGCGATCGTGAAAGTTTGCCGGATTTTAGACAATGCAGACATTGTTTTGGTGATATTGATGTAGAATTGCTTCATCATAACAGATAAAATTTACTCTGTGGGGATGATGTTTAATTTCTGGCAGTTAGGATAATGTGGGAGAAGATGCGACCAATGTTCCAGGCGTCATCGCCGCCTCGGTGATGGGTGCCTTCTAGGGGGAAATTGAGTATTTCTAACGCCCCTGCCATCCCGGTGGGTTTGGGGAGTGCTTGGACTATGGCGAAGAGGGTTTTGATGTTGAGATGATTGCTACTGAAAGGATAGGGGATATGGCGAGATTGACATTGTTTTTGAAATTGGTTTTTGTCATATTCGCCGTAACTTGCCCAAACTCGCTTGTGGGAGAGATATTTGTCTTTGAGGAGGGCGCAGGCGTCACGGAAGGGGATGCCTTGGTCAACTTGGGTTTGGGTTAGGGTGGTGAGTTGGGTGCAAAATTCGCTGACTTGGGAGCGTTCTGGTTTGACGAGGATGCTGTCTTTGGTGAGTGGTTTGGCGGTGGCGATATCAAAGGTGCAGATGCCAATTTCTATGATTTCGCTTTCTTGGTGGGGTGGGGGGGTGCCTTCCCAGCAAGTTGCTTCGATGTCGATGATGATAATTTGGTCTAATTGGGCGGGCATGGGTTTGATTATGGTGATGGTTGGGGATGTTTTTTTCTGTTGGCAAAGGGGGCAGTTGGGCTGAAGCTGGGGCACGGCGTTATTGATATTTCTCGTTTTTTGCGAATGTTATCGATGCCGTGCCCCTACCGGCGTTAAGATGAATTGGGGGTTTAGGTGGTGAGGGTGCGGAATTTATCCACGGTACGATCGAGCGCCACGGAGTGGGAGGCTTTGAACAGCAAAACGTCCCCCGGTTGGACGAATTCATGTAATCGTTCTGCTAATTCATCGTGAGCGGTTTCTGTGGTAGTATCCATGATTTCAATCATAGGCAAACCCACCGCTCCCATCGCTATGGCTTCCGCTGCATTCGGTTCAGCAAAGACGAATAAAGCATCGAGGTTGAGTTCTTTGGCCGTGGTGCCTACCAGCTCATGGAATTCGGGCGATCGCTCTCCCAACTCCTTCATGGTTCCCAACACCGCAATGCGCCGATTTCCCGGAGTTTCTGCCAGCAGTTGCAGCGCCGCTGTCATTGATTCTAAACCGGCATTATAAGTTTCATCCAAAACAATGATATCATTAGGTAACTCGTAGCGCTTCGCCCTGCCTCCGGGCAAATCCACATATAAACCCTGCTGCAGTGGTGCCCAACTCACGCCCAATTCCTTGGCTACTGCCAAAGCTGCTAAGTAATTGAGGGCATTATGACGACCGGGGAGAGGTAGGGGTAATGCCATACCTTCGACTACCAAATTCCCCTCCTGTAATGACCCGCGTAAATCACCGTTTGTCAACCCATAAGTGATAGTTTTGCTGTTCCACACTGTGGCCGCCGTAGATATCAAACGCTGATTATCTGCATTCAAAATAGCGACGCTTTCCGGTGACATCCGCTGGAGCAACTCGCATTTAGCCCGGGCGATCGCCTCTTCAGAACCTAATAACTCAATATGAGCGGTGCCCACATTGGTAATTACGCCGATCGTCGGTAAAGCGATATCAGTTAACTCCGCAATTTGACCCGCACCGCGCATCGCCATTTCAATCACAGCAAAATCGTGGGTTGAGGACAACTCTAACAAAGTTTTAGGGACGCCAATTTCATTGTTATAATTGAGCTGAGTTTTGAGGACATTACCTTTAGTGGCCAAAACAGCGGCAATTAGTTCTTTCGTGGTGGTTTTGCCCACGGAACCGGTGACGCCGATAATGGGAATGGAGAATTGCTGACGCCAAGCCCGGGCGATCGCCTGATAAGCCGCCAGAGTATCGGGAACGACAATAACCGGCGTGTCTGGTTCTGGCTCATATTTCTCGTCCACAATAGCGACTAATGCCCCTTTCGCCATCGCCGTGCGGACAAACTCGTGACCATCAAACCGCTCTCCCCGCAGAGCCACGAACACCTGACCGCCGTGGAGGATCCGGCTATCGGTGGAAATACCAGTGGCGGGGGTTTCCAGCGGGGGATCACTGGGCAGATGGGCTTTCGCGTCCAGAGTAGATATCAGTTGGCTGAGAGTAAAATTAAAAGACATAGTGACCGGGCTAAAGCAGTAATGACATTATGCCAGTTTGTCAGTAATAATTGATAATTGACAATTGATAATTGATAATTGATAATTGATAATTGATAATTATCAATTGTCAATTCAAAGGAATTTTGGACCAAGGACAAAGGACAAATGACCAATGACCAATGAAGGTATTCCCGAAACGACGCCTGAGCCTAAGACTGGGGAGGAATTAGAGGAGGCGATCGACAGTTTTGCCGCCATTACCGAAGACCTGAACTACAAACACGCCAAAGATGCACTGGGAGAGCTAGTGGCGGCTTTGGACCTCACCGCAGCAGAGCGAGCCGGTTTAGAGCCAGAAATCGGCGGTTTGCAAACCATGCTGGAAAAACTGGAACAAGCGGTGGTGCAAATTGCGGTATTTGGGATGGTGGGAAGGGGCAAATCCTCTCTGCTCAACGCCTTACTGGGAGATAACGCTTTTATTACCGGGCCAATTCACGGTGTCACCCGCGACATTCAAGGAGCCGCCTGGAAACTGACACCGCCATCAGGGAGCGGCAAAGAAACCAGCTTGGTGGGGACATGGCACTCAAAGTCCCTACAGCTAATTGATACCCCAGGAATTGATGAAGTAGAAGGGGAAACGCGGGAAATGTTGGCGAAGCTGGTGGCGGCGAAAGCTGATTTGCTGCTGTTTGTCATCGCCGGAGATATCACCCAAGTAGAATATGATGCGCTGTGTCAGCTCCGAGAAGCGGGGAAACCGATGCTGCTGGTATTTAATAAAATCGACCAGTACCCCGAGGCGGATCGATGGGCGATTTATGAAAAAATCAGGGACGATCGCCTGCGGGAGTTGCTCTCAGCAGATGAAATTGTGATGGCAGCCGCATCACCTCTGATTACCACAGCCGTTAAGCGTGATGGCAAAATTCAGGTACAGACCACAAGAGGAACCCCCCAAGTGGAGGATTTAAAGCTGAAAATCCTAGAAATTTTGGATCGAGAGGGGAAATCCTTAGTAGCTCTTAATACCATGCTATATGCTGGGGAAGTGAACGACGCGATCGTGCAGCGGAAAATGGAAATCCGGGAAACCGCCGCCAACCGCACCATCTGGAACGCCGCTATCACCAAAGCCGTCGCCATTGCCCTCAACCCCGTCACCGTAGTAGATATTCTCAGTGCTGCTGTGATTGATGTGGCTACAATTTTAACCTTATCCAAACAGTATGGCATTCCCATGACCGAGCTGGGAGCCATCGATTTACTGAAAAAAATTGCCCTAGCAATGGGAGGTATCACCGCCAGTGAACTGCTAGCAAATTTAGGTTTATCTTCTATCAAAGGTTTGCTAGGAGTTGCTGCAGGAGCCACGGGAGGCAGTACCTTGTTACCTTATATATCCGTGGCGATCGCGCAAGCCAGCGTGGCCGGATTTTCCTCCTATAGCATCGGTCAAATTGCCAAAGCCTACCTCGCCAACGGAGCCTCCTGGGGGCCCGATGGACCCAAATCCATAGTCAGCCGCATCATCACATCCTTAGATGAAAAATCGATTATGGGGCGAATCAAAGAAGAACTCTTAGCCAAACTCTCACACAAGTCTATAGGATAGTCATTTCAGATCCAGCCTGTTCAGAAATAATCTGAGCGGCCCTCAAAGTCCCTCTCCCTGGTGACTGAGCGAAGTCGAAGCATGGGAGAGGGATTTAGGGTGAGGTCAATGTGTTAAACGACTGGTGAACAAGCTGTATTTATGCCTAAGCACCTACCATTTACCCCATCAATATGAAATCATCCTCCGTGATCAGATTCACACTGACCCCATTAAGGATAGCCAGAGTTTCCCCAGCAGCAGTGATAGCAGCAAAACCATGATTGGGGGCAAAAATCGACAATTGCAAGAAAGTCAACCCCCCGGATAAACCCAGCTTATCCTCACCATCGTTCCAATCAATAATGATATCTGTTCCAGAACCAGCCAGTAAGCGGAAAGTATCGCTACCATCACCACCACAGAGAGTATCATTACCCCGATCGCCATACAGCGAATCATTACCAGCATTCCCATGCAGCAAGTCGTTAGCCTGACCCCCGTATAACAAATCATTACCATCGCCACCGGATAAAGAATCATTCCCCTGGTTGCCTAACACAATATCATCTCCATTGCCACCATAGAGAACATCCCCTAAGTCATAATCAGATAAATTTGGGTCGGCGGGACCACCATAAATCACATCATTACCATAATCCCCCATCACGGTATCGCTGCCCCTGTCTCCCCACAATAAATCATCGCCTTTGCCCCCGTGAGTTATATCATTATCTTGGCCACCGAAGATAATATCGTTAGCCTCACTACCGGCGAGGTAATCATTACCAGTATTACCGAATATGATATCATTATCCTTACCGGTACTGGCCGGGTTATCGCCACCAACCCCACCCACTATGGTATCGCTGCCACCCAAGCCAAAAATTAAGTCATTGCCATTATAACCTTTGAAGACATGGGGATTATTATCCCCCACCAAGATATCATCCCCATCGGTGCCGTCAATAGTAGATGATACCTCAAAACTGACTATTGGTTGAGGTGGCATCGGAGGACAGTCATCTACTCCTAGGGTAATCTCAGGAGTAGTATTAATAGCTGGTTCAGTGGTGGGAGGTAACACCAGGTCACTGGTTTTGGTGATGGGAGGATTATCATCAGTGATGGGAGGATTATCATCGGTGATGGGAGGATTATCATCGGTGATGGGAGGATTATCATCAGTGATGGGAGGATTATCATCGGTGATGGGAGGATTATCATCGGTGATGGGAGGATTATCATCGGTGATGGGAGGAGCATCATCGGTGATGGGAGGATTATCATCGGTGATGGGAGGATTATCATCGGTGATGGGTGGATTATCATCGGTGATGGGAGGATTATCATCGGTGATGGGTGGATTATCATCGGTGATGGGTGGATTATCATCGGTGATGGGTGGATTATCATCAGTGATGGGAGGATTATCATCAGTGATGGGAGGATTATCATCAGTGATGGGTGGTGTAGTTACTGCGATGACTGTGGCAGTAATGGGGAAATTAAACGGATTTTCGTCACTGTCATTAGTTGTAAACGATAGTTCACCACTGAAGGAATTGGCGGCGGTAGTGTTTACCTGGACTTGGAATGTACTATTACCACCAGGGGCAATTGTGGTGGGAAAATTGCCGCCTAGGGTAAAGCCGGTGGGTAGGGTTAAGCTGCTGAGGTTTAAATCGGCTGTACCGTTGTTATTGATGGTAAAGGTTTTATTGAGGATATCGCCAACAACTGCACTACCGAAGTCGATTGCTGTGGTTGTACCATCGGGGATATCGGTGGTGCTGTCTAATACTTGAATTTCCGCATCATCATCTATAATTGTAGTAGTGACAGAGGCTACTGGAATTGTCGCGATGTAATCGGGGGCAGTGGGATTAGATAGGGAAATATCTATGATTTCGTTACCTTCAGCCCGGTTATCTCCGATAACATCAAGAGTAATTGTGGCAGTGGTGGCTGTGGGGGCAAAGGTGATGGTGTTGCCTGCAGCGGTGACATTAGTGCCGGAAATGACGATGTTGTTGTAATCAGTGTTATTTGTTGCCGTGCCTGCTAAGGTGGAATCAACAGTGCTGGCGATATCGGTGCGTCCGGTGCGAGTGATGGTGTAGGTGATGGCGGTAGTGCCGCTGTTGCCTTCGATGACAGTGGGGTTGTTGCCAATAATGGCATATTCCATGTTCCTGTCTTCGATGGTGATGGTGGCGGTATGGTTAGGAGGGTTAGCCCGGTTGTATCCGACACCGTTGATGAGGGTAGCAATAACGGTTTCGCCTGCATCGATCATGGCATCGGCGGTGGCGGTAACGTTAATGGTGGCGGTGGTTTGTCCGGCGGGGATGGTGATGGTGCCGGGTAAAGTGGTGTAGTCGGTGCCATTGGAAGCAGTACCGCTGACGGTGTAGCCGATCGCGGTGCCGCCAGTGGGTGCCACCTCGTTGAGGGTGACAGTAAAAGTGCCATTAGTGCCGCCTTCAACGGGTGCAGTACCAGGCGCAATACTGACAGTGGGGCCATCGAGTTTGACGATGAAGAAATCAGAAAACCCAACAGAAGTGAGGTTAGCAATATTGGCACTGGGGTCGAAATCTGCTGTCCCCTCAAAATTCCCCGTAGTGTAGCTGTTAGCGCTATTATCTAGGGCGATGCCAATGCCACCTTCGTCACTGGTGCCGCCGAGGTTTTTTGCCCAGATATAGTTGCCGTTGGCGTCAATTTTGGCAATGAAGGTATCTTGACCGCCTGCAGAAGTGAGGTTAGCAATACCGGCTCCGGGGTCAAAATCTACTGTGTTTTGGAAAGAGCCAGTGGTGTAGGTGTTGCCGCTACTATCTAAGGCGATGCTATAACTGATGTCGTCACCGGTGCTGCCGAGGGTTTTTGTCCAGAGATAGTTACCATCGGGGTCAAATTTAGTAATAAAGATGTCATTCAACCCAGAGGCAGTGAAGCTATCAACATCGGAACCGGGGTCAAAGTCAACAGTGCCCGAAAAATTGCCCGTAGTGTAGCTGTTGCCACTACTATCTACGGCGAGCCTGACGCCAAACTCAAAATCGTTACCGTTGCCGCTGAGGTTTTGTGCCCAGATGTAGTTGCCCGATCGGTCAAATTTGGCGATGAAAATATCTTTGGTTCCTGCCGCAATGAGGTTAGCCACATTGCCACTGGGGTCAAAGTCAACAGTGCCCTCGAAGGCGCCAGTAGTGTAGATGTTGCCGCTACCATCCCCGGCGACGCTCACGCCCCGATCGACCCCACTGCCCCCAAAGCTATGCGCCCAGAGATAGTTACCAAAAGAGTCATATTTGGCGAGGAAGATATCAAAAGCGGCTCCCGCAGAAATCAAATTAGCCCCATCGCCAGTGGGGTCAAAATCTACCGTGTTTTGGAAATAGCCGGTAGTATAGATGTTGCCGTCACTATCTACAGTAATCCCGTCGGCACTGTCGCCACCATTGCCGCCAATTGTCTTCGTCCTGATATAGTTACCATCGGGGTCAAATTTGGTGATAAAGATGTCCTGAAAACCAGCGGAAGTGAAGCTATCAACATTGGCACTGGGGTCAAAATCAACCGTGGCCACAAAAAAACCAGTAGTGTAGATATTGCCGCTATTATCCAAAGCGATGCTATAGCTGAGGTCGTCACTAATACCGCCGAGAGTTTTTGTCCAGAGGTAGTTACCATCGGGGTCAAATTTGGTGATAAAGATGTCATAAGCGCCAGCGGAAGTGAAGCTATCAACATCGGCACTGGGGTCAAAGTCAACAGTGCCCTCGAAAATGCCCGTAGTGTAGCTGTTGCCATTACTATCTACGGCGATACTCAAGCCAGCTTCGGAATTACTGCCACCGCTGCTTTTTGCCCAGATAAAATTTCCCGATAATATGCCTTGATAAGCCAGTTGAGCGCTGGGTAAAATGATGATAGAATTGGTGATTTTGCCGATGTTTACTTCTAATTTCCAGTTCCCGCCTAATGCGGCATTTCCTGTGGTAGTTTTAGATGCGGCAATATTGGCTCCTGTGAGTTGGTGGAGTTGGTGGAGAAAATGGTTTTTTTGGTGGATGTTGGGGTGGAATTCGGCGCCAATATTACAGCCATATAATAGGATGTCGGCCTGGTGGGCGAAACTGGCGCGCCACTGGATGAGTTGGCGAGCATAATTGTCAATATTGGTGGCATTTAGCCAAGTATTGCCTAGTTGGATGCTGCCGGGACTGCCGTGGGAAATGATGTGGATGGCGGCGATATTTTGGTAGGTTTGGAGGATTTGAGTAATTTCCTCAATGCCATTGCGGTGTGGCTGGAGAATATGGATTTCTATATCGGGGTTTACTCCCGCGAGGAGGATCTGGTATTCTGTAACTGCGGGGTCGATGATCAAGAGTTGCAATTTCTCATTCGTGTAAGAGGCAAAACTTGATTTATTTGGGTGAATATCCCTGACGATCGCCTGATTCATCTTCATATCCTGTGGTTGAAGCCCTGAGTGTTACTTGATTAAGTCAAACCACCATAATTAAATAATTGCCTCCTGGCCTGCAAGACAAGCAGGAGGTAGGAGGCAACACTAAGGTATTTTAGCTGCCTTAGCTATGGCTATAATTGAATTATGCCATAGCTAAGGCAGTCAAATTCTTGGAAATTCAACCGGTTTCTGCAATAAAGATTCTGGAAGAGCTAAAGCCCAAATAAGAACCTAGTTGCTTCAAGAAACCGAGTTTTTCGGCTGGGGATTTCTAGCTCGGAGCTAGAATCGGCCAGTTAAGCTCACACTATTTGGTATCTTTGAAACTAGCGAGCCATTCCCGCAGTTGCTCGGCGGCCACATCGCGTCCGCCCAAGCCGAAGGCCAGAGCGATCGCCACAGCGACACCACCCAAGAGCAAACCAAAAGCCAGATTCACAATATCTGGAGCAATACCCATTTGCTGCAGTCCCATCGCTCCCGCCAGAGCAATGATAGAAATGCGAGCGGCATTGCCCAAAATCTTCGCTTGACCACCGCCGGAAGCCGTAATCAAGTTAAACGCCAGGTTAGCTAAATATAGCCCGATGCCGAACACCAGCAAACCCACCAGGACACCGCCGGAACCAGCCAGGATGCCTTGGGAAATTTGGGTGAGGACAGGTAATTTCAGGACTTCCGTGGCGGCGACGGCGGCGAAGAGCATAATCCCCACCAGAGCCACAATGCCTGCAATTTCTGAAGGAGTTTTGGCCGGGGTTTGCAGGACAGTTCTTTGGCCAGCTTTGGGAGCATCGTCCGCCTCTGAGCCTGCGGAGGGCAGAGAAGAAGGCAGCCCCAGCCATTGGAACAGGTTGTTAAAGCCAACACTGGTGAGGATGTTGGTGACTAATTCCGAGATAAACCGCCCGATGACGTAAAACACCGCAAAAATCAGCATGGCGGTGAAAATTTGGGGCAGGGTGTTGAGAATTTGCTGGAGCATGGAGACGGCGGGGGCGGAAATCGCCTGAATCTCCAAGGCGTTGAGGGCAGCAATGGCGGTGGGAATTAGCACGAGGACATAAACGATCGTCCCAATGAGCCCCGACAGAGACATCCCCCCCTCAGTGGTAGTCAGTCCCATTTTCCGGCCCAACTGGTCAGCGCCAGTAGCTGCCAGCAAGTTGGTAACGATACCACGGACGATGCGGGCAATTAACCAGCCGATCGCACCGATAATCGTTGCCGTGAGAATTTTCGGTAGCGCCGATAAGATTTGGTCGAGCAGGTTCTGCACTGGTGTCAGGGCTCCCTGCAGTTCCAAGGTACTTAGTACCGAGGGCAAAAAGAACAGGAAGATAAACCAGTACAGAGCATTACCGAGAGTTTCGTTGAGCAGGAACGGGCTATTGCCGGGGGCTCTGCCCGTTTGCTCCGCAAGGCGATCGTCCAGATTGAACGGTTGCAACAACCGGGTGAGCAACGCTTTCGCCAGGGTTGCCAGTAGCCAAGCAATCCCCAGGAGTACCGCCGCTCCCCCAACTCGGGGCAAATAGTCAAAAATCTTATCGAGGAACGTGTTCAGCGGGGTAGATACCACGTTCAGCTGCAGCGCATTCAGGAAAGCCACGATGACAAAAATCATCACCACCCAATACACGCCAGTGGCTGCCCACTGTTCGATCGGTGGCTTGGTGGCTCCTGGTCGTTGCCCCACCATCCAACTGGCCAGTTGATTATCGATATTGGTGCGGCTCAGCAGTCCTTTCGTTGCCGATGCCAGCACCGTCGCCACGAGCCAGCCCACGATGAGGATCGCAATTGCCCCCAGCAAGCTGGGCAGAAAAGTGCCCAACTGGGATAAGATGCTTTCAAAAAATTTGGTAACGGGAGTAAAAGCCGAAGCCATGTCCGCCTGAGCTAGGAGCAAAGGCGAGGTTTGCAAGGGCAATTGATCAATTGCCCCTACCGAACCGGCAGGCTCTGTGAGCCCACCGAGCATGGTAATGATATGCCAACTTCCATTCATGGTTAGTTTGCCTAAAGTTGAGATTTTCCAGACAAGCCTAGGACAATTAGCCCAAAGAACCTCTAGCAGACTGCTCTGGATGGGGAGCAGATTCGGCTGTTCCCGGCTTGCCAATGGGTGCATATTTGTGGTCCCCCAGCGCGGACACTGGGGGTTACGCATATCCTACAGGTAACAGCGGCTTTTCGTCCTTGGTCTTTGGCGGACTGTGGCTCTGGCTGCACTTGGGGCACCCTTAAGTGAATATTTGGGGCGAAGCATTGCGCAACAAGTATGTCGCTAAAACCGATAACCTAGGGTGAGGAGGCATCGCCCCTACCAAGAGAAAATTGTGAAAAAACTATAAATAACGGTCAAAACCGCTCAGTTGTCAGCAGAATAATCCAATGGCATTATATCAAAAATATGGCAGATCATCAAGTTTTCGAGCAATCCATTCAGATTCGCGCCAGCGCTACGGTAGTAGAACGCTGTATTATTGAAGAACATCTGATGCACCGGTGGCTGAACCCGGCCCTACGATGTGAAGCGGTGGGGGATTGGAATACTGATTTAGGCAGTCGGTTTAGATTTAAAATCTTAATCCCGATTTTCCAGCCCGAGTTAAACACGGTGGTGGTGGAAAGAGAACCGGGATTGATAGTTTGGGGGTTTGAGGGATTTTTTCAGGGGCGCGATCGCTGGGAATGTCAGCCCCAAGGTCAAGACACCCTGCTGCTCAACCGCTTTGAGTTCCAGATACCTAACCCGATCGTCGCCTTCGGTTTCCACCGCTTCGCCGCCAGTTGGACTCGCCAAGATATGCAAGCACAGCTGAGCCGCCTCAAGCGGGTAGCGGAGGAAACCTACTTGGGTTTGGGCCACAGTTAAGAGTTGATTTTGTCAATCACTTGGCGGACAATCCCAGCATCGGGGGCGTTAGGCATGAGCTTCAGATAGGTTTCTAAGTCCGATCGAGCTTCCGTGGGGCGATCGCTTTGATAATATAGCAGCCCCCGGTCTCGCAATTCCAAAGGCGCATCGGGAAATAGGAGCAAAATCCGCTCCACTGCCCCCAAACATTTCGCCAATTCCCCTCTGGGCAAATAAATCATCTTCAAATTGCCCAACATCCGCGCCAAAAAATGCCTTTTACTCACCGGCGCCAGAAACTCCGATTTCCACTGTACTGGGCGATTATAAACATCATGCAATCTTTGCTCACAGTCATCGGGGAACAACACCTCACCGCGATGAAAAGCATCCACAAAAATCCCCGCCCCTTCAAACTCCGGGCGAATCAGAAAATGCCCCGGCATCCCAATCCCCACCATCGGAAAATTAATCCGGCGGGCAACTTCCAAATAAACTAAAGACAAAGTGATGGGAATTCCTCGGCGCTTTTCTATGACCTCATTGAGAAAACTATTACAGGGATCATAGTAATCCTCATCGTTCCCCCGAAAACCCAAGTCATCATACAGGTAATGATTGATAGTTTGAATCACCCGCAGAGGATAACGCTCCTGGGGCAATAGCTCCGCCACCTCCGACGCCATCACATCCAAGGCATTGAGATATTCCTCATAATCCAGATGCGGATACTCTTCGCCAGCGATATAGAGCGCCGCTTTCCCCAAATCGATGTCCTCATCGTTTTGGTGAATTTCTTGATAAAACAACTGTCGTGCAAGGGGAAATTTCATGGGGATTTGAAAGAGCAGCTTTTAGATTTTATAGTTATTTCAGATAAGAATGAGAATCGTTTTCTGGTTAAACCCCTCACCCCCGTCCCCTCTCCCAGAGCGGGAGAGGGGAGACCAGAACACGGGGACATCCCGGTCTTACTCCCCTTTCTCAGCTCCCCCCTCTCCCCACCTGGGAGAGGGGGGGTAGGGGGGTGAGGGGGTTGGGGGATAGAGGGCATCAAGAGAGTATCTCATTGTTATTTGAAATGACTATATCTGAACCATCGCCCCCAGAGCCATATTTCCACCCCTCCAGCCAGCGGTGAAAATAATACTGCGCCACCGGTGACAGATGAGACACCGAGGGGGCGACCACGGACCCGAAACGGTCCAGAAGGCTGTAAATTCCCAAGTTAAACCCGTGCTGCATCCAGTCCACCAGCGGGAGCGGTCCCACTTGGGGCATGATTTTTAAACCTAATTCTGGGCGCTGCACAGACATTAACATCAGGGTCTGGAATAAACCGCCAAACTGTACTTTATCTTGGAGGAATGGTTTCATCACCGGTTCCCCTAGCTGTTCCATGCAGTCAAAAACCCCAGATAACAAATTATTGATGCCGTTGGGGTCGATTTTCTGTGTCATCCCCACAGACATAGTGCGCTGAAATAGCCATGTCACGGAGATGTTGGGTTGATAAGGCATGAGCTGGGCGAGGGGACGCTGGCTGAGGAGGTCTTTTTCTAGGGCTTCGTGGATGCCCGCACTCAGGCGGGGGAGGTGGCGCAACAAGGCGCCGAAACCGCCGAAGCTGAGGGGACTCTGGAGGGCGCTACTATCGCCCACAAAGATTAATCTATCCCAGGGCGATCGTAAAGGACTTTGGCGGTATGAAGGAAAAAACCCAAACAATGCCCGCCGAAATTCCAACTGGTCTAAGCTGACATTCTGATACTCTGGCAGCAGGCGGAAATAATCCGCAAATAATGCCTCTAAGCTGGGTCGATCGGGGTGGGTATCGGCGTAGGTGAATAAATAGGTAGTCCGCCCATCTCTGGCGGGAAACGCTTCCCAAAAATATTGGCAGTAGTTTTGCACTGGGGTAATAGACACCATTAAATCCCCAGTATCATTGTTGGGGAAACCCTGGGCACAGGTGCCCACGACTAAGCACACCCCATCGGGTTTCTGTCCTTGGCGTGCCTGACGCACAATGGGGGAAAAGTGCCCCATCGCGTCGATAAATAATCGGGTTTTCAGCGTCGGACCGCTACTACCGCCTTCTTGGTGGGAGACATATGCCGCCGCACCCCCAGCGCCACCAGCTTTTCCGGGGGCGATGTTTGGGTTGGTAGTGGCTACGGTTACGCCGTCGGGGTGAATGACAGCGCGGGCAAAAGGGGTTTTTTCCAGGAGTTTACCGCCTGCGGCGAGAAACCGGGTTTTCAGGGTTTCTAGGAGAATGGTGGGAGCAACGCCGATGTTGAGGACATCCCGCACCCAGAAGGGTTTACCGCCGTGGAATTGAATCCGCACGGGGTTGTATTCGGTGCCGATCGCCTGCGCAATTTCCTCTGGAGTCAGTAGCTGCAATTCCGCCAACACATTTAATTCTGGGCGCGAGATATTCCACTCTTGATCCCTGCCTCGTAACATCAAGCGCTCAATTACTGCCACCCGCCATCCTTGTTGCACCAAAGCCGCACCGATGAAGATGCCGAGGGTGCCCCCAGCCACCACCACATCCCAGTCCGCATTGCCGAGAGTTTCTCCAGTAGTTTCTATCACCAGGGGAGTTGGGGCAGTATTTTCTCTGAGGGACTGCCAGAGCCGATCGGCTTGTCGCAGTCCAGTTAAACTATCACCCGGTATTTGGGAGAGGATGGTTTCGACGCTGCTCATAGATTTTGGCTCTGGTTTACTTGCTTTGGCGGCTCAAAGTATTTCCTAGATTACTGCATTTATTGTCATTTGTCATTTGGAGCAGAAACCGGGTTTCTTCACTAAATCTGGGTTAAAATACCAAGATTGTCGCAGAAACCCGGTTTCTATCCTGTCGCAGCAATATGTCCCTAACAGCTATGTCTCCAGTAGAATTACCTCAACCGCCCCAGTTTGACAACAGTGCCGCCGAACGCTTACACCGCCAACAGCGGCTAGCAGCGGCTTTTCGCCTATTTGCACGGTATGGGTTTGATGAAGGGATCGCCGGTCACATCACGGCGCGAGACCCAGAATTTCCCGATCGCTTCTGGGTGAACCCGATCGGGATGCACTTTGGACAAATTCGGGTTTCTGATTTGATTTTAGTCAACCATTCGGGGGAAATCCTGCAGGGAGATAAACCGATAAATGCGGCAGCGTTTGCCATTCACTCCCGCCTGCACAAAGCGCGTCCTGATGTGGTAGCGGCAGCCCATTCTCACTCAGTTTATGGCAAAGCCTGGTCAAGTTTAGGGCGACTTTTAGACCCGATAACTCAGGATGCTTGTTCCTTTTATAATGACCATGCTGTATTTGATGATTATACTGGCGTGGTGCTGGAAACTAGCGAGGGCGATCGCATTGCTGACACCCTCAGCTCGCGCAAAGCGATTATCCTGCGCAACCACGGGTTACTAACTGTTGGTCATTCCGTAGATGAAGCAGCTTGGTGGTTTATTGCGATGGACCGTTCTTGTCAAGCCCAGTTGATGGCGGAAGCAGCAGGGAAACCGGTACTAATATCCCCAGAAATTGCCCATCTGACTTATAGCCAAATAGGCACCCACTATATGGGTTGGTTTAGTTTCCAGCCCCTTTATGACAAAATTGTAGCCGAAGAACCCGATTTATTAAATTAAATTGACAATTGACAATTGATAATTGACAATTGATAATTGATGATTATACAGCTTGTTATCAAAAAATGTGGTACATCTTCAAATTTTCTCTCCCTTTTTGGTCGAGGAATTTAGGGGGAGGGGGAGAGCATTTCTGTACTGAGTGATTGTTGAATAAGCGGTAATTATCAATTATCAATTGTCAATTATCAATTCAAATGACCTTTGGACCAATGACCCATGAATCTGCCAATAGTCAATCACCCGGATTATGTCGCGCCATTACCACCAGGACACCGATTTCCGATGGCGAAATTTGGGATGTTGTATGACCTGCTGATGCGCGATCGCTTTGGACAGGCTTGGGAATTTTTCACCCCTTCCCTCCCACCGCGAGAGTGGTTAGAGCTGGTTCATGCCCCCGATTATGTGCAAGCATATTGTGAAGGCACTCTGGACGCAAAAAGTCTGCGGCGAATTGGGTTGCCTTGGACCGAGCAACTAGCTCACAGGACTTGTATCGCCGTAGGGGGGACAGTGTTAACCGCGCAGTTGGCATTAAAAACCGGGTTAGCGTGCAATACGGTGGGGGGGACACATCATGCCTTTACCGATTTTGGGTCAGGTTTTTGTATCTTCAACGATATGGCGATCGCGACACGGGTGGTGCAAACCCAGGGACTAGCGCAGAAAGTGCTAATATTGGACTTGGACGTGCATCAGGGGGATGGAACCGCCGCCATCTTTCGGGATGATGATAGCGTGTTCACTTTTTCCATGCACTGCGCCGCCAATTTCCCGGCCCACAAGCAAACCAGTGATTTAGACGTACCCCTCGCCGTGGGAACCGAAGATGACGAATACTTGCAAACCCTAGCCAGCTACTTGCCAGATGTGCTAGCAGCCGTCAAACCAGATCTGGTAATCTATGATGCAGGCGTGGATACCCACGTGGGGGATTTGCTGGGCAAACTTGCTCTGAGCGATAGCGGGATTTTTCGCCGGGAAATGCAGGTGTTATCTACCTGTGTAGCCGCCGGATATCCCGTGGCCTGCGTCATCGGTGGGGGCTATTCACAAGATATCAAAGGACTCGCCTATCGTCACTCCCTGCTCCACCGCGCCGCTGCTGAAGTTAAGCAGCAGTATAGACTATAAGCCTTTGTGAACAACCCGATTTTTTTATCCCAGCCAATAAAAATTCCAGATCATGCTTAGTGATTCTCACCTGACAGATATTGGTATCGAAAACTACCAAATTATCTCCCAAATCTATGCCAGTAGTTCCACTTTGGTTTATCGGGCGATTCGCCGACAAGATCACCTCCCAGTGATTATCAAAATTCTTCGGCAAGAACCCACAGCCTCCGGTTCTATCAATTCTTGCAAGCGAGAATATGAAATTATCAAATATCTGCAACCAGTAGATGGGGTAATTAAAGCCATAGATTGCCAGCAAATTAATGGTTTATGGGTAATTATTCTGGAAGATTTTGGGGCAGATTCATTAAAAATATTGACCACGGGAGCAGGAAATAATGATTTGCTGGAAATTGCTAATATTTTAAAAGTTACGATTAAAATTGCTCATATTTTATCAGAAATCCATCGATATTTTGTGGTTCATAAAGACATTAATATTACCAATATTATCTTAAACAAAAACAATGGCAAGGTGAAAATAATTGATTTTGGAATTGCCGCCAAATTTAGTCATCAAACAATAGAGCTTGACGATTCAGAAAAAGCTAATGGCACTTTTGCTTATATATCTCCAGAACAGACAGGCAGAACCAATCGAAGCCTCGATTATCGCACAGATTTATATTCTTTGGGAGTAACATTTTATGAATTGCTCCTCCATCAGCTACCTTTTGCAACCAACGATTTGGGAGAATTACTCCATGCCCACCTAGCGAAAAAACCGGTGCCGCCCCAGGAAGTTAACCCAGAAATTCCGGCCACATTGAGCAATATCGTGATGAAATTGCTGGCCAAAAATCCCGAAGACAGATATCAAAGTGCTTGGGGGTTAAAAGCTGATTTAGAAACCTGCCTGCAACAGTGGGAAGCGACGGGAAAGATAGATGAGTTTACCCTAGGGAGTAAAGATATCCCGCTGCGGCTGCAAATTCCGGCAAAATTGTACGGGAGAGAGGCAGAAGAGAAAGAGTTGATGGGGGCATTTGCCAGAGCTGCTATTCGTGGAGAGATGTTATTGGTGGCGGGTTATCCGGGTATTGGCAAGTCAGCTTTGGTGGGGCAGATGAAACGAGCGATCGGCAGTAGCGGTTATTTGATTAGGGGTAAATACGACCAATTTCAGCGCAATATTCCTTATGCGGGGGTGATTAGTGCTTTTGGCGATTTGGTGCGACAGTTATTGAAGGAACCGGCGGCGAAGCTGAACCGCTGGCGGGAAAAAATCTTGGCGGCGGTGGGGGAACAAGGGGGGGCGATCGCGCAAGTCATCCCCGAACTAGAACTCATCATCGGTCAGCAACCAGAAATCCCCTCCCTCTGTGCCACAGAAAGCCAAAATCGGTTCAATTTAGTTTTTCAAAACTTCATCCGCACCTTTGCCAGTCCCTCACACCCCTTAGCCATATTTCTCGATGACTTGCAATGGGCCGATACCGCTTCCCTGAAGCTGATAGAAATACTCATCAGCACCGCCGCACCGGGTTTATTTTTAATCGGCACCTACCGCGACAGCGAAGTAGGGCCCGGTCATCCCCTGAACCTGACCATAGAAGCAATTGAGAAAAATGGCAAGAAAATCGAGATAATCTCCCTACAACCCCTAAATTTAGCCGTAGTTAACCAATTAATCGCCGATACCCTCCGGTGCAGTGAAGAAACATCCCAACCTTTAGCCGAATTAGTCTTTAGCAAAACCGGAGGTAATCCATTTTTTTTCCGGGAATTCTTGAAATCTCTTGATACCGAAGGTCTGTTACAGTTTGATTGGGAAAGGGGCGTTTGGCAGTGGGATGTAGAGCGGATAAAAGACCGGAACCTCACGGATAACGTGGTAGAATTGATGGCAGATAAAATCCAAAAATTGCCCCTAAGCACCCAAAGGTTGCTGCAAATAGCTGCCTGCATTGGCCATAAATTTGACTTAGCAACCCTGGAATTAGTCGGGTCAAAATTGCCAGATTTTTTCCCGGGTCAGGAGCAGTTCGCCCCGACTGTGAACCTGCGCCCTGCCTTCAGCGCCGGGATGATTTTACCATTAGAGAGTAAAGATGGGCTAAAGCCCAACTACGAACCTGGTCAAGATGAGCTAAAGCCCAACGATGAATCTAAAGCGGAGCCGCGCCAAAGGTGTAAATTTGCGCACGATCGCATCCAGCAAGCCGCATACTCCCTCATCCCAGAAGCCGATCGCCCCCAACTCCACCGGCAAATCGGACTGATTCTCCTCAGAAACCGGTTTTCCCAGAAAAGTTTCTCCTTGTTCACCCAGGTTTTACCCGCCGAAACTCGCTTACTCTTCGATACCGTTAACCAGCTCAATTTCGGCGCCCAACTCATAGACAACCATCCAGAAAAAATAGAGCTGGCAGCCTTAAACTTAATTGCCGGAGAAAAGGCCATATCTGCCAACGCCTACGAGCCCGCTTTAACATACCTCCAAACCGGTTTAGCCCTCCTCGATGAAAATAGCTGGCAACAGGAATATGAACTAACCCTCAAATTGCACGCAGAAACAGCCTTAGCCGCCTATTTGTGCCGGAACTTTGAGCAAATGGAGCGGGCGATTCAAGCCGTAATCAACCACGCCCACACCATCTTAGAAACCATCAAAGTCTATAAAATCCAAATTCAAGCCTTGGTTGACCAAAACCAACTACCCGCCGCCATCAACACCGCCATTCAAGTGCTGAAGCTCCTGGGAGTCAACATACCCAGCCAACCTAGTCAAATAGATATTCTCGCAGCATTATACAAAACCAAGCTCAGAATCGGTTGGCGGCGCATTAGCGATTTAATCAACTTACCCATGATGAGCGACCCTGATCAGCAAGCCGCCATGAGTATCCTCAGCAGCGTCACCAGTGCCACTTATTTGGCGGCACCAAAACTATTCCCACTGATTGTCTTCAAGATGGTATCTCTGTCGGTGAAATACGGCCATACCCCCGAATCACCCTTTGCTTATACTACATACGGAATCATCCAGTGCGGCGTCTTCTTAGACATTGATAATGGCTATGAATTCGGGCAACTGGGCGTCCGCCTGGTGGAAAAATTAAATGCCAGAGATCACCGAGGCAAAGTCCTGCATGTGTTCCATACCATGATATCCCATTGGAAGCAGCACCTTAAGACTACCTTAGAACCATTGCTCGCCGCATATAAAATGAGTTTAGAAGTGGGTAGCTTAGAATTTGCCGCCGCCCCATTATTAGTTCATGGCAACAATTTATACTATTCTGGGACTGAACTAGACCAAGTAGAGGCAAAATTAAATACTTTCAGTAAAACCATCACTAATTTCCAGCAAAAAACTATATTGAATTATCTAGAAGCAACTCGACAAGCCGTGATAAATCTGCGGTTGAAGCCAGAAAATAATGGCCAACAGAAAGCCGCAGCATATGCTGAAGAAACGATGGTGAACCGTTATCGGGAAGTCGGGGATATTACGGCAATTTTCTACACTTATTTTCATAAAATGATCCTGACCTATCTGTTAGAGGAATCTACAGCTATGGAAAACGCAACCCTGGCGCGGCAACATAGTCAAACAATTATCGCCGTCCAGACGATCGGCGTCTTTTGTTTTTACGATTCCCTAGTGCAGCTACGGGCATATCCAGAGATGTCAGCAGCACAGCAAAAGCCGATGCGGCAACAACTGCGCGCCAACCAGAAAAAACTCAAGAAATGGGCACAACACGCCCCCATGAATTACCAGCATAAACATTGGTTAGTAGCAGCAGAATGGCAGCGGGTAAGTGGTGGGGGCTCAGCCGCAGGGGAATTATACGATCGAGCCATTGCCCTGGCTAAAGAAAACGGCTACCTGCAAGAATTTGCCCTAGGTAACGAACTAGCAGCCAAGTTTTACCTCGAGCAAAACAAAGCTACTATTGCCCGCGCTTATATGGCAGAAGCATATTATGCCTATCAGCGGTGGGGAGCCACCGCCAAAGTCAGCCAATTGGAAATCAAATATCCCCACTGGTTTAGTGCCAAGGGAGAGACGGAAACCCCGACAAACATCACCACTGTGTCTCAGACAAATAGCAGCGGGACTTTAGAGAGATTGGATTTAACCGCAGTGGTGAAAGCCTCCCAAGCAGTTTCTCGCGAAATTGTTTTAGAGGACTTGCTTTCACGATTGACAAACATCGCCATTGAGAATGCAGGAGCCGAGTCTGGATTGCTGATTTTAGTTCTAGAAGGAGAACTGGTAATTAAGGCGGCTGGGGGTGCTTTATCTCACCTTGGTTCCCGGTTATCCATCCCAGTAGCACCAGTAGCAAAAGTAGGGGCAATTCCAGAACTAGCGGGTCGAGGGGGAATTTCAGAATTGCCCCTACCAGTATCCCTAATTGATTTCATTGCCAGAACGCAAGAATGCGTAGTTTTGCAAAATGCTGCCTTAGAGGAATCCTTTGCCACTGACCCCTATATACAGCGGCAACAGCCGAAATCTGTCTTAGGTCTGCCGATTATTAATCAAGGCAGTTTAATCGGTATTCTCTACTTGGAAAATAACTTGACAGCGGGAGCATTTACCCCATCCTGCTTACAGGTGCTGAATCTCCTCACCTCCCAAGCGGCAATTTCTATTCAAAACGCCCTGCTGTACGAGAATTTGCAGCAATCCAACCAGCAGTTAGAAGCGGCGAAAGAGGAACTGCAAGAGTATTCCCACACTTTGGAAGTGAAAGTGGAAGAGCGCACCCGGGAATTAAAAGCCGCCAAACAAGCGGCTGATCGCGCCAATGCGGCGAAAAGTGAGTTTTTAGCGGCGATGAGCCATGAACTGCGCACGCCTTTAAATGGGATTTTGGGTTACGCCCAAATCCTGCAAAGCGCAACATATCTGAAACGGGAAGACCAAGAAGGGGTGCGGATTATTTATCAGTGCGGCACTCACTTGCTGAATTTAATTGCCGATATTTTAGATTTGTCCAAAATCGAAGCAGGCAAAATGGAGCTGCACCCCAAGAATTTTGATTTGCGGGAATTGTGCCAGGGGGTGGCGGATATTTGCGCCATCAAAGCCAAACAAAAGGGGATTTCTTTTGTTTATGAAGCTACTACCAGCTTGCCGGAGTACGTTTACGGGGATGAAAAGCGGTTGCGCCAGGTGTTGCTGAACCTGTTGGGCAATGCGGTTAAGTTCACGGACGCGGGGGGGGTGAATTTCCGGGTAGGAGTGCTGGAGACGCGGGGCAGTGAGTATCAAATCCGGTTTCAAATCGAGGATACTGGGGTGGGGATGACACCGGAGCAATTGGAAAAGATATTTTTGCCCTTCGAGCAGGTGGGGGAAGTGCGCAAACGGGAAGAGGGGACGGGGTTGGGATTGGCGATCGGCCAGAAAATCGCCTCATTGATGGGAAGTAGCTTGCAGGTGAAGAGCGTTCCGGGGGAAGGTAGCGTTTTTTGGCTAGATGTGAATTTGCTCGGAACCGACTTGCTGTCGGCGGTAGAGCCAGCCGATCGGTCGGCCCTGTCATCGCCAGTTGGCGGCCCAGTGGGAGAAGATATTATCATTGGGTTTGTGGGTAGTCAGGGGCGGATATTAGTTGTGGATGATATTGCACAGAACCGCTCTAGCATCGCCAACCTTCTTAAACCCCTGGGTTTTCAGGTGGCGGAGGCTACCAATGGCGAGGAAGGTTTGCAGGTGGTGGCGCAGTTTGCACCCGATGCGATTATCGCTGATTTGGGGATGCCAGTGATGGATGGGGCGGAGATGGTGCGGCGGTTGCGCGCTGACGCCTCTTGGCAAGAGGTGGTAGCGATCGCATCCTCAGCAGGAGTCTTCCCCACGGAAGAACAACAAAGCCTCGATGCCCTGTTCAACGATTTTCTCCCCAAACCAATTCTCAAAACCGCTCTTTTGGAAACCCTACAGCGACATCTCAGGCTGCAATGGATTTATAAAACTTCCGAGGGTATAGCCAGAACAGGGGACCAGGAGACGGGGAGCCAGGGCGACGGTCCCCAAGTCTCCCAGTCCCCCAATCCCCCTCTCCCCCCAGAGGAACTCGCCCTCCTGCTCGATTTGGCTCTCAAAGGCGATGTTTTCGCAATTTTAGACCACGCCGAAACCATCCAGACCCTTGAGCCCAATTACCTTGACTTTTGCCAGCAGATTATTGCTTATGCCAAAAATTTTGACACCAACCATATTGTGGATTTTCTCAAAAAATATATGATCAATTCATCAACATAAATTTAGAGCCTTTCTCAAATTAATGTGCTACGGTCATCCCCCCTGGCGCGGTTAGCCAGTTGCAACCGGCATTTTTCAAACCATGATAAATGCTATATTTGCCAAATCCAAGAAATTCTTCAAATTTCGCCTGCCATTTATTAGCTATCAATTAAAATATGGAATTTAAAAAAGCTGAAACTATTTTAATAGTTGATGATACCACCACAAATTTAGCCGTAATTTCCCGCACATTAAGAAATGCTGGATTTAAAATTTTAGTAGCTAAAGATGGCGAAAAAGCCCTCCAAGTGGTAGAATTAGAAACGCCAGATCTGATTTTAATGGATGTAATCATGCCCGGTATTGATGGGTTTGAAACCTGCAGACGCATCAAGGAAAACTCAGGCACTAAAGACATTCCCGTGATTTTTATGACAGCACTGGCGGATACGGTGGATAAAGTCAAAGGGCTATCGATGGGGGCGGTAGATTACATTACCAAACCGTTTCAGGAAGAAGAAGTCCTCGCCCGAGTCAAACAGCATCTGAGAATGCACTATTTGACCAGAAAGCTCGAAGAGCAAAACGCGCTCCTGCAAAAAGAAATTAAGGATCGGAAAACCGCCCAAGAAGCCAGCAGCGCCAAAAGCCAGTTTTTGGCCAAAATGAGCCACGAACTGCGCACGCCCCTAAATGCGATTTTGGGGTTTGCCCAACTGATGGAACGGGACGATCGGCTGTCCCAAGAGCAGAGAGAATACCTCGGCATCATTAGCCGCAGCGGCGAACACCTGCTGAATTTGATTAACGACGTTTTAGAAATGTCCAAAATCGAAGCCGGACGAGTAACGCTCAAAGAAACCAGCTTTGACCTATCCGCCATGCTCAAGAGTATCGAGGAGATGTTTGCTCTCAAAGCCCAATCTAAAGGTTTACTGCTGGAAATCCAATCTTTCCCAGAAGTGCCCCAATGTATCAAAACCGACGAGGGGAAATTGCGTCAGGTGTTGATTAATATCTTAGGTAACGCCATCAAATTTACCGAAACCGGGAGCGTCAAACTCTGCGTAGAAGTACAGAATCGGGGGGATGACCCCACGGAAGAACAGCTCCACTTTATGATCCAAGACAGCGGACCAGGCATCACCCCCGAAGAAATCCATACCATCTTCGAGCCTTTCGTCCAAGCGGAGCTGGGGCGAAAATCCAACCAAGGCACCGGTTTGGGGTTGCCGATCAGCCGCGAATTTGTGCATCTGATGGGGGGAGAAATCTTAGTCAGTAGTGCGGTGGAGAAAGGCACGATTTTTACCTTCCATCTTCCCCTCCGCCGGGGCCAAGCCATCAGCCCCCCACCCGCGCCAGTTTCTCGACGGGCGATCGGTCTCGCACCAGGTCAACCCACCTATCGTATCCTGGTAGTAGAGGACAAATGGGAAAACCGCCAACTCCTGGTCAAGATGCTGCAACCCCTAGGTTTCCAAGTCCTAGAAGCCACCAACGGCAAAGAAGGTGTGGACATCTGGCACGAAAGGCAACCTGACCTAATTTGGATGGATATCCAAATGCCCGTGATGGACGGCTACGAAGCCACCAAGCAGATTAAAGCCACTCGGGAGGGAAAATTCACTCCCATCATCGCCCTCAGTGCCAGTGCTTTTGAGGAAGAGCGCGCCGCCATTTTTGCCGCTGGGTGCGACGACTTCGCCAGTAAGCCCTTACAAGAGGGAGAAATTTTGACCAAGATGGCAGCACACTTGGGGGTGCGCTATATATATGAAGAGCCCACCTTTATGGGCACATCGCCAAGTTCACCCGACCACCCGGAGGTAGCCACAATCTCATTAAAACCGGAAGACCTAGCCGAGCTGCCGTCTGAATTAGTGGTGCAACTACACCAGGCGGCAGTTAGTGTCAATGCCGAGCAGATTTTTGGTCTGTTAGAACAAATCCCAGCCGATCGTGCCCCCTTGGGCGCCGCGATCGCCAATTTAGTCAATGACTTTCGCTTTGATATAATTATCGATCTAACTGAAAAAAATAATGGCAATTCCTAAATTTTGTCCTTTGTCATTTGTCCTTTGTCATTTGTCCTTGGTAATGGATAATTTATTTATTCATACAAATGACAAGTGAAAATTGACAATTCCCTTCCATTGTTCCCCATCAACATGACTGAAAATCCAGCGGAAAACTCCAAAGGCAACATTCTCATCGTCGATGATACCCCCGTCAACCTCCGCCTTTTATCCACAATGCTCAAAAAGAGCGGTTATGAAGTGCGGGGGGTCTTGACCGGGGCAATGGCGTTGATGGGAGCTAAAGCCAAGCCCCCCGACGTGATTTTGCTGGATATCAATATGCCGGAAATGAATGGCTATGAAGTGTGCCAGCACCTCAAAGAAATGGAGGAAACCCGCGATATTCCAATTATTTTTATCAGCGCTCTGGGGGACGTTCTCGACAAAGTAAAAGCCTTTCAAGTGGGAGGCTCTGACTATATCGGTAAACCTTTTCAATTTGAAGAAGTTTTAGCTCGGTTAGAAAATCAGCTCACCCTGCGGCGGCTGCAACGGCAAACCCAAGAGCAAAACGAAAGACTGCAACAGGAAATCAAAGAACGTCAGCGAGCCGAGGAAAAAATCCGCCTGCTGCTGACGATTACCCAAGCCATTAATGAAGCCCCAGATTTTGATGCGGCCCTGGAGGTTGCCCTCACCAAAGTCTGCGATGCTACCGGTTGGCAATATGGAGAAGCTTGGATTCCCACCGCTGACAAAACCGCCCTGCAATGCAATCCTAGCTGGTACTGCCGCCGAGGCAAAATTTCCGAAGAAATTGGCGAAAAAATCGCAGAATTCCGCGCCTATAGCGAGGGATTAATTTTGCTCCCAGATGAAGAGCTACCCGGTCGGGTTTGGGTCACACAAGAGCCCGAATGGATTTGTGATTTTTCTGACCAAGACAATGATGCTTTGTTGAGAGTTGAGCTGGCTAAAGAATGCGGGATTAAAGCGGGATTTGGGGTGCCGATTTTCATGCCTAGAAGTGGGGGACCAGTTCTCCATGACTCAACAAGGATTCATGGAGAGACAGAATCAGCAACGGAAACCGAGCCAAGGGATTTGCTGGCAGTGCTGGTTTTCTTTATGTTGGAATCTCGACCGAGAGACCGCCAGTTAGTGGATTTGGTTTCGGCGGTGGCGGCGCAGCTAGGCACGGCGATTCAACAAAAGCAAACCGAAGCCGAACTCCGGGCATTGTTTGCGGCGATGAATGATGTGATTTTCGCCATTGATTCTCAGGGTTACTATCTGAAAATTGCCCCGACTAATCCAGAATTACTGTATAAACCTAGCGCAGAACTGCTCGGAAAGACGCTGCATGAAGTGTTCGATCGCCCAGTGGCGGATGCTTTTATCGGCTATATCTGGGATGCCCTCAACTCGCAAGCACCGCTGAATATTGAGTATAACCTCAACATCAAGGGCCAAGAGGTGCTGTTTGCGGCGACGATTTCTCCAATTTCCGATGATTCAGTGATCTGGATCGCCCGCGATATTACCGAGCGCAAGCGTGCTGAGGAAGCTCGACAACTGGCAGAGGAGAAATACCGCAGTATTTTTGAAAATGCGGCAGAGGGGATTTACCAGACCACGCCGTCAGGGCAGTATATCAGCGCTAACCCAGCGATGGCGAGGATTTACGGTTATGCTTCCGCCGAGGAATTGATGGTGAAGCTAACGGATATTGGGCAGCAGCTTTATGTGAACCCGAACCGGCGGGATGACTTTGTGGCGGCTTTGGAGGTAGATGATTCTCTGGCGAATTTCGAGGCCCAGGTGTATCGCAAGGATGGGAGTGTGATTTGGATTTCTGAGAACGCTCGGGCGGTGCGGGATCTGGGGGGGCAACTGATATTTTATGAAGGCATCGTGGAAGATATTACCCAACGAAAGTTGGCAGAAGAGGCTCTGCGAGCGGAACAGGAGAAGTCCGAGCGGTTGCTGCTGAATATTTTACCGGCGGCGATCGCCGACCAGTTGAAACACGACCAAAGTGTTACCCCGATGCAGTTCGACGAAGCCACGATCGTCTTTGCCGATATTGTCAATTTTACCCCCCTCTCGGCGCAGATGTCTGCCACCGAGCTAGTTTCCCTCCTCAACGAGATATTTTCCACCTTCGACCACCTCGCCGACAAGCATGGTTTAGAGAAAATCAAAACCCTAGGGGATGCTTATATGGTGGCGGGGGGACTACCAGTGCCCAGGGACGACCACGCTTTGGCGATCGCCGACATGACCCTAGATATGCTCGCCAACATCAGCAAATTTCACACCAACACCGGCGAACAGTTCCAAATTCGCATTGGTGTCAACACCGGTCCTGTAGTTGCTGGCGTCATCGGCATCAAAAAATTCATCTATGACCTCTGGGGAGACACCGTGAACACCGCCGCCAGGATGGAGTCCCACGGTCTTCCTGGTGCCATCCAAGTCACAGAAGCCACTTACCAAAAATTAAAGCATCGCTACCACCTCACCAAGCGAGGAATTATCAATGTCAAAGGCAAAGGCCCCATGACCACCTACTGGCTCCAAGGGAGAAAGGAGTGATGGGGAGACTCGGAGACGGGGAGACTCGGAGACGGGGAGACTCGGAGACGGGGAGACTCGGAGACGGGGAGGAGGGGGAA
>DVDU01000165.1 GCA_015296065.1 Oscillatoriaceae cyanobacterium M33_DOE_052
GGGCGAATTGTTGTATTATGATTTTACCCAAACGGCATTAGCGAAAGATGTTAAAGATTGCGTCAAGGCGCGTTCCACACTCCTGCTTGCCGTAGAACCCGAGCATCGCCGCGGCGCCCGCGGCTATCACCGCAAACATCATGTACACGGGGCTGACCGCGCTGATTTCACACAGGTATCGCCAATTGTGCAGCATGCGCCTAGCAGCCGTGGGCATGGGCCGAATCGATGCTAATGACGGTTGCGACCATTGCGATTATCGCGCCCAGCACAAGCAGATGCGTAAACTGCAAAATGCTCTAGTATGCAGGACATTCAGATAAGGCTATTCTATCATGAGGGCTGTGAATAACTATCCTTGGAAGCATTTTACACACCTACTCAAGTCCGGCCTTCCTATTTCTACAGCCGTTTTTGCCACCAGTAACATCACCATACAGATACACACGGAGTGCAGCGTAGCCCACTCTATTCCCACATGTTTCAAGGAGTCAAGATTCAGGGAGCCTTTCCCGACAGAGAACCCTTGCTCCGAAAACGTTCTTGCATCAAACTCCCTATCAAACTCTTCAGAATCAGGGTCTACCCAGAAATTCCTGACGAGATTCTTTACATAGAACTTCAGGCACAGTTCCTTCCTTCTGGCCTTCTTTTCTTCAATGGTAGAGCCCGAAGCGTTCCTTGTATTGAGTGGTATGAAAGGGACTGCTTTGAGCCTCCGGATTATCTTCAGCCTCGTCTCGTTACTGTCGTATCCTGCGTCTGCAAGGAACTTGCTGACACTGACGCCAAGCCGCAATACCATCCTTACAAACCACGAAACAGTCCTGTTCTCGCCGTAGGCGGCAGTAGTTACTGTAATCATAACCGGCAGTCCGGACGCCGAATCTATCATTATGTGAACCTTGTAGCCGTAGACGAACTTTTCCCTGTGGCTGTCCCACGTCCATGAAGCGTCTTTGTCCCTGCTCTTGTTGCGCCTGCATTTCTTTTTGTCATGCCTGGGGCTGTTGCTCCACTTGCAGTCCTTGAACCAAGCCCATATTATGGAGCAATCAAGGCTAACCTTATCTCCCTTGATTATGCCGAGCTGTATCAGCTGGACAACCATGGAGATGAATATGTCCAGCATCTTTTCACGCCCAAGCCTCTCTGCAAACTTGTAAAAGGTAGTCCTGTCAGGCACCTTGTACTGTATATTTCCACGTACCGCCTTTCTCAGGTCAAGTGTTACCAGCCACTGTGGGTGTGTGTTGAGGAAGCGTACCAATGCAAGTACGCTGTCCATGCTTTGCAGGTACATGAGCAGCAGTGCCATAAAGATAGAGCTTGGGCGGTAGCCTTTGGGGCCAGACCTCTTCTCTCTGTCAGGGTCTACTATCCTGTCTACAAATGAAAGGTCTGTCTTTTGGAACACCAGCTCGGAAGGAAACGCGTCCTCCCTGACCGGTTTTGGTTTGTTGTTAGCGCGGTCCTTATTTACTACGCTTGGTTCCCCGTGACAGGAGTGGATAACTCCTCTGCTATGGCCGTCCCTTGGTATTTGCATGTTACCAATGCCAATCCTCTGGGACGGGTCATAGCTTTATCGAGCGATTCAGGTTGACAAAATAGTGAGAGAGCAGTTATTCACAGCCCTCTAGCCAGAATAATGCTAAAATTACAATTGTTCGCAGGCACCTTGTGTTGAACAACCATGTCTTAGTAGCTTCAGGCCAAGATCCGGCAGGCGTGACAATGTCCAATTACCTCAAGAATAACGCCGGATTTGCAGATGATGGCAGGTCGCCGCGCCACAAAAACATCCAGCTTTACGTTGCCCCCGGCAGCCTGCTCACCCTGGAAGACCTTGACAACGCCTACCCTGATGCCAGCTCGTTCATTTTTCTATCAAAGCACATGTCAGACAGCCAGATCCCTACGCTCACATGCCACTGCACTGGCAACTTTTCCGACAACCCTTATGGGGGGAA
>DVDU01000113.1 GCA_015296065.1 Oscillatoriaceae cyanobacterium M33_DOE_052
AAATCTATTGGCCACACACCCGGAGCTGCGTCCCCTATTTGCCGGTACGGAGATGCCAAAGCAGCAGAAAAAACTGCTAAATTCTTTGGTTTTGGTAGTGGAAGGTCTGCGCAACCCAGAGGCTTTGGCACAAGTGCTGCAAGCGCTCGGGGCGCGACATGTGGGCTACGGGACAACTGCCAAACATTATGGTCCGGTAGGACAAGCCTTGCTGGCGACTTTCGAGCAGTATCTGGGGGAAAATTGGACGCCGGAGGTGAAGAAAGCCTGGACAAATGCCTACCGGGCGATTACGGCGCAGATGTTAAAAGGTGCTGGGGCAGTTTCAGATGCACCCAAACCTGCCCGAGAGCCGAAGAAAACACCTACCCCAGATAAACGCGCCGCCTCTAAAGCAGAATCTGTGCCGAAAGGGGTGGAAGATATCAATCATCAAAGACAAAGCCGTAAAGTCTCGAAACCTGTTCCTGGTGAGAGCTTACCTTTTTTAGGGGAAATGGTGGCCAAGTACGGACGATCGTTCCCCCTGATGGCATCGTTTGAGCAGCTACTCCTAAATGTCATCGCCTTTTTACAGAAAATTCTGGCATTTTTTTGGAGTATCCCGATTTGGGGAGTGGCACTGATTGCCTCGGTGATGATGATTGTGATTTTCTTGAATATGGATCCTGATTCTTTGCTGGCGCGAGTGATGGAGCGGTCTAATCACATCAGTATGGTGGTGGCTTTGGTTTTGTTCATTCGGGAAGCTCCCCTGCGCCGGAAGCAGTATCGCTATCAAGCATGGCGGACGATCGATGGCGCCACCGGGGTCAAAGTCAGCCATGCCCGAATTATGGCTTTGCAAGACTTGAATGGTGATGGGGTAGCGCTGAAGGGTTTGGATGCTCCCGGTGCGGATTTAGCCGAGATTAATCTCCCCAAAGCTAATATGAGCGATGCCAAGTTTAGCAAAACAGACTTCAGCAAAGCTAATTTAATCGATACTAATCTTAGCAATGCCGACCTCAGCTCAGCGAAATTGATTCAGACTAATCTCTGTGGGGCTAATCTGAGTTTTGCTAACGTCAGCAAAGCTAACCTCAGCAGTGCTAATCTCGCCGGTGCTAACCTAATTTGTACAGATTTCAGTGGTGCGAATATGAGCGGTGCTAATTTGATTGGCGCTCGTTTAGGTGGGGCCAGCTTAGACGGTGCCTACCTCATGGGCGCTAATCTCAAAGGTGCGCAAGTGACCAGTACGGAACTGATGGGGGCGCTTTTGGATGGTGCAATTATGCCCGATGGGTCTAAATATAAATCACAAAGGGGTTGAATTTATTTGATGTCTGGTGCAATTTGCTCACCCTTATTTCTGGTCTGCTTTTGTCCTAGTGGGCAATTGGCTGTAAGGGTCATTGGTTATTGGTGATATCAAGTCCGGGGGCATAGATTGTGTTGCGTCTGACGCGACACAGCGCTAGATTGATTGGTGATCGGGATTGGTTGCGAATACGGAGGCAAGATGTTGGATAAATTCGTCAGTGCGCGGTAATTCCAGTAAGCAGACTCTGCCAGAAGGCGAGCTTCTTGTAATGTTTCTTCCGCTCTCGCCATCCAATAGCTAATCTGTGCGTTAACCGATTCTGTCAAAGCATTATTCCTTCTCGTTTAATAGACTGATAGAATCCTGTGGATTGGTAAAGCGGAGTTTGCCAGTCTTGACGACTCCGCACGATCGAGGTCAAGACTTCACCACATTCCCATTCCAGTTCATATAAACGATATCGGACTTTGAGGGAGCGATCGTCGTTGACTTCACCATTAAGCAGGATCAGAAAATCCCAATCGGAGTCAAAGCGCGCATCACCTCGCGCACGAGAACCGAATAAAATGATTTCGGCTTCGGGTTCGACTTCCCGCACCGCTTGTTTGACGAGAGCGAGCAGTTGTTGTTGAGGCATTGTGGTTCAAGGAATCCGGGATGGGCAGGGGGGAAGGGGGGACGGGGGGACTAGGGGACTAGGGGCAGGGGCGCAGGGGGGCAGGGGCGCAGGGGGGCAGGGGGG
>DVDU01000037.1 GCA_015296065.1 Oscillatoriaceae cyanobacterium M33_DOE_052
CCACACGGCGTCGTGACAGTATCATCTGGAACACCTAATCAGCGCGGAAGTTTGGAGGCCCTCTGTTTGGCTTCGGCTTCAAGCCTCCGCGCCCTCTGATACTCTTTTTCCGCCCGTTGCAAATCACCAGCAGCCTTATAGACATCCCCCATTAAGTGATGTACCTCTGCTTTCCCATTTGCCTTTTCTATTTCTAGTACTGCAACGCTCGGACTCTGTTGTTCAGGCGTCATCTCTCCTCTAATTATAGAATTGGGTGTTGCTGAGTTTGGATCATCAATAATTCGTAGCACATCCTCACAAAACTGGATTGCCTCAGAGTAGCGTTTTTGGATAATGTAAATGTCGACAATTTGTTTGCTCCACATAACCCTTGCGGATATCGGCATACTCTCTCTTGAGCGGACAGATTGAAGCAATCTCTTTAACTCCTCATTGTAGTAATGAGGGAATAGGCTATTGCTACGAACATACCTCTTCCCGTTCCAACGATATATATCTGGATTTATCCCATAATTTCGGATTCTGACGATGATTTCAGAAACACCATCGCCATTTAAGTCCTTAATCACTACTGACTGGCATTGCCCATTATCTGCCCAGGCGCCGGTAATACGTTCAATCTTGCCATTTCGGTATTGATAAATATCTAGGATGCCGGGGCAACTTGCCCCTATTATCCGATAGGCAACAATCTGCGGCCTACCACTTTTATTCAAATCGTAAACTCCAGTTGGATCGGCGAAGCCCCAACTGAAGTCAGAGACATCTTCCCACATCTGAGCGTAGTCCCTACCATTGGGCTTCAGCACTAGGATGTTGGCCCTTTGGTCATTAGGATTATTAGGGAAGGTATAAAAGACAATCGCTTCTTGTTGTCCATCGCCATCTAAGTCAGCAAACGTAACATCTTTTTCTCGATTCTTGATCTTTGCACCAACGGGAAGATACTTGAAAGGATCAAACTTGAAGTCAGCTTGAGCGATTCCGCTCCTAACATGAAGAGCCAAACTCATAAATGCCATAACCAGCGCGGACAAGCTAACAAGGAAAAGGAAATTGCCACAAACCGGTAGGCGCATTCGCTTAGGGGAATGAGTCTTATCTAACATGGCGTTCTCCTATGATTCTCAAGCGCCTACCTCTTACCTCAAGCAGGTAGGCACGTTGTTTTATGTTAGGACTGTAGCCTCACATCTTCACATTATGGTTACTGAAATCTCCAAAGCACCGTTCCATGTCCGTAGGGTGTAGTTCCCCTGCATCCATTATCCACGCCTAGATCGGTTGCTAATACCTCAGAAAGACAGCCGCCAATACTTGGTATCGAACCGGTATTCCAGTACGCATTATTAGTTTGTGGCCCAACATCTTGAACTGTGGTTGTCCGAGTAGTGGTAACTTGGGTGCTAGGATTGGCAAATCTAACTATCACAGAGCTATTACATACTCTTGCAGTAAGCGCAATAAATGAGGTTGGCTGAGCAAACCCACTGGAAACGCAAGCCGTTGTGCAGAAATATGACCCAAGATTTGGGCAACCTGCAAAGTTGCAATTCTTCCATCGCTCAATATCCATGCCAACAGAGAACCAGACATTGACTATCCCGCTCCCTGCCGTGGCTCCATTTCCCGTTATTGTGTAAATTCTGCCTCTGAGAGTGTCCTGAACGATCTTTAGCACAACCTGCGTATTTGCCTGTCCCCCACTGAGTTGCACCTGCGCTGGGAAGCCACTCTCTCCCTGA
>DVDU01000168.1 GCA_015296065.1 Oscillatoriaceae cyanobacterium M33_DOE_052
CCAGCACCCCGGCAAAGGAAGTTTGAAGATGAAACGTTATCGGGCTAGTCTCGACAATGATTTCTTGATGGAAATCCTCGCTTATTCCTTACCTCACACTCTACCACATTCTCTCTCTTAATTTGATGCGTTTGCCCTGCCAGAGTTGGCAGACTCTAACCAGCTTGGTTAAGCTGATAAAGCTCTTATTGCTTCGGCTTTTGCTTCCGACCGATCGAGCTAGCAGCAATATAGACTGCCAGATATGGTGCTATATAGCTAGCTATTGTAGGTATCATATAGCTCTTCTCAGCACCGTCAATGCTTTGAGAGCGCAGATACCCAAAAAAAACACATAACAGAAAACCGAGCAAAAAGGGGCGCGAACGCCGCCAAACCAAGCCCCAGAGGGCTTTTTCTATACCTTCAAGGTTCATCGTTTTTGACCTCCTGGTCATTGATCAGTTTTTTTAGGGCTGACCAATGTGGGGAGTTTCGTGTCTGGTTCAAAGCCTGCACTTAGCGACGATCCCTTGGTCGGTTCTGGCCAGCCGAGGCAACTCGGTCTGGCTTAAAACCATGATCAAAATTATAGCAACGCTGCATCTGGTTGTGTCAACTGCCAGATGCAGCTTGTTTTTTTGCTCAAAATTTGTAGCTAGTTACTAACCTGCAATAAAAATTAATTGCCCCCAATTACTCAACCCTGGCCATAACCACCTGGAATTCAGCAACTTCGGGGATAACCACTATATTGAGTTTTTTTGGAGTTTTGATTTTGGGATTGATGATCATAGCAAAAACCGGTTACGAGTCAAATTTCAAGGCAACTACTGGCACGCCAAATTTTACCAAAACAATGCCCAAATTGCCATTCTTTCCGGGGAACCAGTCACCGTTATCGGTCGGGAAGGAAATACCCTACTGGTTGTCATTCCATAATCACTTTCAGAAACCGGGTTTCTGCGGAAAATCTTCGTCAAGGACGAGGTTATTCATAGAAACCCGGTTTCTTTGCCCTCGGTTTCTTTGTCATAAACCTGGTTATCCAAATTTTCCGTGGTGGGGGGCACGGCGTTATCAATATTTCTCGTAACCCCCCATAAATTTAAGACGCCGTGCCCCTACCGCGCCAATTTCTATCCCCCATTATCCTATAAATTAACAATCTGCTGATTAAACCAGAGGGTTGCACTGCCATGATTTCCCTCACTCAGTCGCTCCAAAGTGCCATTTAATACAGCAATTGGCAATCCTGAAAGTGCCCCAGAATATTCGCACTGTTGATAAATGCCGTCCTCTTGTAACTGAAACGCTAGCACCCGATTTCCTCTCACATCTGTTACCCAATATTCGGGAATTTCCATTGCGGCATAAATCTGCTTTTTCTCATCTAAATCTGTGGCTAAAGTGGTATCAGCTACTTCCCCAACTAAATCAGGCACTCGCCATTTATTCAGATTAATGCGGCGCGGTTCCCCATCTTGCCACCGAGGCGCACCGGCTCCAATATATAGAACTTGGTCTGGTGCAGCAGCTCGCCGCTTTGGCTTCTCAATGACGCAACGCCCAAAGGAACTAAAAGTAACTCCTGGTTGGCGAGAGAACCAAATATAAAAGAGAATAGTCAAGAGGTCGCTGATGCTTGCGTGGTTTATGCCTTCGTTACCCATCTCGATTAACAGATATCCTTTATGAAAAAATACTCTAACCCGCTCTAAATTGGGATTATCCCGATATCCTAGGTAATCTTCCCAGGTAGCGCGTTGCCATTTGGGGATATCTGCCTCCTGTGGGTTGAGGATGGCGGTGGGGTTTGCAGTAGTCATAGAAATCCTCCCGCTGAGCCTGTGAGAAGTCTAGTTTTAATTGTATCCTAAGTTTAGGGATGATTCGGGGCGTTTACAGGGGTTGACAGAACCAGAAACCGGGTTTCTGCGTAAAATCTTCGTCAAAGGACGAGGTGCCTCTAGAGAAACCCGGTTTCTATTGTAATGACCAGCACATCACATCTATCTAATACCGGATGCGGGGGTCGATAAAAGCATTGAGGATGTCAATCAGAATACTGGCCATTACCACAATGGCGGCGAAAAATACTACAATCCCCTGTACGGTGGGATAATCTCGCAAGGAAATGGCTTCATAAAGCCGATTGGCTAAACCGGGCCAGGAAAATGTTACCTCGGTGAGGATAGCGCCGCCAAGCAGTGCGGCTAGGGTTAAACCCATGACGGTAATTACTGGAATCATGGCATTTTTCAGGGCATGAGATATGATAATTTTGCTTTCGGGAATGCCCCGCGCCCGAGCGGCTTCTACATAGTCGGCTAAGAGGGTTTGTTTGAGGTTGACTCTGACAATGCGCTCGAATATGCCGCTGATGAGAATGCCTAATGTGAGGGATGGTAAAGCTAGGTGGTATAAGCTGGTAAAAAACTGGCCAAAATTTAGGCTTAATAGGCTATCTATGGTGTAAAGTCCGGTGGGGCCAGCGGGAGGTGTTTCGGCGATGGGAAAGCGGGTTCCTAATGGAAACCATTGCAGTTGTACGGCAAAAACTAGCTGCACAATCATGCCCATCCAAAAGGCGGGAAGCGCATAAGTGATGATGCCAAATAGGCGCCCAAATACGTCCCAACCGCTATTAGGTCGAGATGCGGAAAGTGTGCCGACGCCGATACCGACGACGAGGGCGACTATCATGCTGCAAACGGCAATTTCTACGGTGGCGGGAAAATATTGTTGGATGATTTCCCACACGGTTTGCCCTCTGGTGGTGAGGGAGGTGCCGAGGTCAAACCGGAGGAGGTCTCCGAGGTAGTTTAAGTATTGCAACCAGAGGGGTTTTCCTAAACCGAGTTGCTCCCTCATGGCGTTTTTCACTTCTTCGGGGGCTTTGGGTCCGAGGATGGCATCTACTGGGTCGCCGGGAGTGGCGCGCAGGAGTAGGAATACGACGGTGACGATCGTCCACAGCATCAGCGGCGCCAGAAGTAGGCGGACGATCGTGTAGGCTTGGAGTGCTTTGGAACGTGACATTTTTGGTTTGTAGTTGGAGTTTGGGGGACGGGGGGACGGCGGTTCGGCTTCGCTCACCGACCTGGGGACGGGGGGACGAGGGGACGGGGGACGAGGGGACGGGGGGATAATTGATAATTGTCAATTATCAATTATCAATTATCAATTATCAATTATCAATTATCAATTATCAATTATCAATTGTCAATTGTCCCCTACAGGTGATTATTGTTTAACTATTGTCCAGAAGGGGACACGCTGGGTGGGTTCGAGAATTACATTTTGTACGTTTTCCCGCGCAAAGAGGTATTCTTTCCCTTGCCAAAGGGGGATAAAAGGGATGTCTTTGGCGAGGATGGTTTGCAGTTCGGCGAAGATTTGCTGACGTTTTTCGGGGTTTTGCTCGCGTCGCTGCTGTTCAATGAGCTGGTTCGCCCGATCGCTGTAGTAAAACGACCCCCAAAGTTGACTTTCTCCGGCTTCGCAACCTTTCTCAGCCGAACCTTTAGCACAGGATAAAAATGGCTGAATGTAGTTATCTGGGTCTAAAAAGTCGGGGCTCCAGTCCAGGATAAACATAGGATAAACGCCTTTATCCAAATTATCGTAGGCGGTGGCGGATTCCACGGAATTTAGCTCAACTTGGATCGCGCCTTCTAACCGCTGCTCCAAAGATGCTTTAATCGTAGTAGCGGCGGCGCCGTCCGTAGTGACATTAGAGCGATACCAGAGTTCAAGTTTGAGGGGTTTGGCGGTGGAATATCCGGCTTTAGCTAGTGCTTCTTTGGCTTTGTCGATGTTGCCATCGCCGTAGGTGGTTTGAAATACGGGCTGGTAGTATTTGTCTAAAGTGGTGGGGATTAAGCTGTAGAGGGGTTCTACATGACCGCGAAATACCCGCTGCTGGAGCAGGGGCCGATCGAGCGCATAGGCGATCGCCTGCCGCACCACCGGATTTTTCAGCTCTTCATCCTTCAGATTCAAAGATAGCAAATTAATCGCCGTGCTAGGATTAGCAATTACCTGCCACTTTTGTGATGTGGCTTCCCGCTCTAACCCAGCAATTTGGTCTAAATCCAAACCACCATAAGCCACATCTACCGCCCCAGTGCGAAACGCATTATATAAGTTAGCTGGAGAAGACAACCGCTGCATATCAATGCCTTTATTTGCTGGTTTTTCTCCCCAATAACCCTCGAATGCTTCTAATTTAATGCTATCCGTACCATAACTGGCCAATTTATAAGGCCCAGTGCCCACAAAACTGGCAGGTTGAAACTTGCCCTTACCAATTTCATAGGCTTTGGGAGACACCGCACAAAGACCAGGAAACGTAAGCAAAGAAGTAAACGCGGCGAAGGGTTGTTTTAATTTAATCGTAATTTCTGACTCGCCATTAGCTGTCACCGAGGCGACAGTATTGGAAAGGAGGGAGGAGGGGGAGCCGCCATTTTCCAGAAACCGTTTCAGAGAAAACACCATCGCTTCGGCATTAAAGGGGGTGCCATCATGGAAAGTGACACCAGAGCGGATGGGAATCGTGTAGGTCAATCCGTCAGGACTGATGGTGGGTAAAGCCGTGGCGAGCTGGGGTTGTAGTTCCAGAGTCCCCGGTTTGTAGGTGTAAAGCCGATCGCCCAGATTATAGAGCAGATTATTGGCGGCAATCTCATAAGCATCCGCCGGGTCCAGGGTTCTGATTTTCGCCGTAATGCCGATCGCCACCCGATCGGGATTCCCCCCAGTAGGGGTTTGGGTGGTGGGACGATCGCCACAGCTCACCGCCAGAAAACAGCAAAGCGAGAACAACCCCGCAAACTGCCCCAGCTTCCGCCAGCGGTGGGACCCCCATGCCGGGGCAATTCTAGAAATTAAACCATAACCCCGAACCAATAAGCCAGCTTTCCTTAGCAGCATTTTTCTCCCGCAGATGTTGGTCTTTAAAATCCCAATTCTACAACCCCTCCCCCCCTCAATCGGGAGGAGATACGATCGGAATCTCAATGATAAACTCCGTTCCCTCCCCAGGGGTAGAGTTACACATCAGCTTACCCCGGTGACGTTCCTCCACAATTTGGCGGCTGATATAAAGCCCCAAACCCGTCCCCTTCCCCGGCGGTTTCGTCGTGAATAAATGTTCAAATATCTTGTTAATTGCTTCTTGGGGAATCCCCTTGCCCGTATCCTTAATCTGAATGGCCACTTTTTCACTATTTCCCGTGACTTTAGTGGTAATTGCAATAATATTCAGATGAGCTTCTGCCGCCTCAAAATCCAAACCATCATTGTACTCATCCAAGGCATCAATGGCATTAGCAATCAAATTCATAAACACCTGGTTGAGCTGTCCCGGGAAGCACTCTACCAGCGGCAAATCACCATATTCCTTGACGATTTTAATTTCTGGTCGCTGAATATTCGCTTTCAGGCGATGCTTTAAAATCGTCACCGTGCTATCGATACCATCGTGGATATTAAACTCCACCTTATTCGACACATCGGAGCGAGAGAAAGTCCGCAAAGACGTACTCAAATTAACAATGCGCTGGGTGCCTTCCTTCATGGAAGAAACCAGCTCCGGGATATCATCAATGATATATTCTACATCCACATCCTTGACTTTTTCAGAAATTACCTCATTGATATCAGGAAACTGCTTTTGATAAAGTTGCACCACCTCTGCCAATCCCGTTAAATATTCTTCCGTAGTTTCCAGATTTGCCGTAATAAACCCCACCGGGTTATTAATTTCGTGAGCCACCCCCGCAATCAGTTCTCCTAATGCTGACATTTTTTCGCTCTGAATCATCTGCGTTTGGACAGAGTGGAGCCGGTTTTGACTTTCCTTGAGTTCGGCAACTTCTTTAATCGCCCTTTGAATCGTAATCTCTAAATCCTGAAAATCGATAGGTTTAGTCAGAAAATCAAAGGCTCCCCGATTCATGGCGGTTCTAATATTTTTCATGTCATTATATGCAGAAACCACCACCATTTTCATTTGGGGTTTAAAAGCGTGAACTTTCTCTAACAACGTCAGCCCATCCATTTGGGGCATATTGATATCCGTAAAGACGATATCCACCTCTGCATCCGCTTGAATAGTTTGCAGTGCCTCCAAGCCGTTCGCTGCAAAAACACAGTCCATTTCACCAGCTCTAATTTGCTTTCTAAAATGGCGGCGAATTAAGCTGGGAAAAGATTCTTCATCATCTACAAACAAAATTTTTTGCGTCATGCTTACCCAAATATAAAAATTAATTGTTGTCCGGGAATTAATCTAAGCCAAGCCAGATTAATGCCGCTGTCATTTACTAGGCATCCATACGTAAGGGCAATATAATGGTGAACTCGGTATGAGTTCCCACACCCGTATCTACCTTGATTTCCCCCCGGTGTTGCCCGACTATAATATCATAAGCGATCGACAATCCCAACCCCGTACCTTCTCCTGGCGGCCTGGTGGTAAAAAAGGGATTATAGATTTTATCTAGGATATCCAGGGCTATGCCCTCACCATTATCCCGGATGCGAATTTCCACCGCCCCGTTACCATCCACGCCTCTCGTGGTCCCATACTCCTCTTCCGGGTGTAACCGCCTGGTTTGCACCGCCAGAATGGGGGTAAATTGCTCCGAGGCAGATTTTCTCTTGGCGCGCAGGGCATCGCAAGCATTATTGATCATATTGACAAAAGCGCGGCTGATGTCCTGGGGGACAAGGTAGCAATCACCAATACTGGTGTCCCAAGTAGTTTTAATGGTAATATTAAAAGTGCCATCTTTGGCGCGCTGACCTTGATAGGCGAGCTGGAGGGCTTCTTCTAAAAGGGCATTGAGGTTGGCGGCGGAGGCTTCACCCTGTTGGTTTTGGGTCAGGGCAAGCATCCCTTGCACAATGGTTTCAATTCTCAGACCGTGGTTTTTGATATCAGCAACGCTGTCTTTAAGGTCCACCAGGATTTCATTAATATAATCCAGGGTATCTGGGTCTAATTTGTCCCCTTGTACCGCCATTTCCGCCATGATTTCTTCGCTCAGTTCTATGGAGATGCCTGCAAAGTTGTTGACAAAGTTGAGAGGATTGCGGATTTCGTGGGCGATACCAGCGGCGAGAGAACCGAGGGAGGCGAGTTTTTCTTGGGCAATGATTTGCTTTTGGGCAGTTTTCAGCTTTTGCAGAGCTTTGATGAGCTGTTCGTTTTTCTGCTTGAGTTTGCGGGTGCGCTCTTCAACTTTAAATTCTAGGGTGCGGGCGTAGTTTTCTAGTTCTTTGTGGGAGAGTTTGAGGTTTTCCCAAAGAGTGTAGCCGGTGGTGATGATGCTGGCGCTGGTGAGGGCGAGGATAGGGGGGACAAAGGGGATCCACCAGGTGAGAAGGAAAGCAGTATAAGCACAGAAGGAGAGAAAGCAAGCGGCGATCGCGGTACGCACAGCGGTTTGGGGCAGAGAAATAGTGGGGAGGTCGTCGTTTTGTTGTCGCCGGAAACTCATCACCCCACCGACAAAAGCCCAAATGCAAATCCACACCCATTCTAGGGCATCTGGCCAGGTTTTCAGCAGTGGGCGACCCTCCAAAGCCGCACTAATAATTTGGCTAGTGACATGGGCGTGGACTTCCACTCCGGTCATCGGTTCAGGAATGCCCACCAAACTGATACTGTAAGGAACCAGCAAAAAGTCTTTGAGGCTTTTGGCTACAGAACCGATGATGACGATGCGATCGCGCATAAATCCCGGCGGCACGTTCCCCGATCGCACATCCGTCAGGGACACCACCGGGAAACTCCCCATCGGGCCACGATAGTTAATCATCATTTGGTAGCCCTCGTCCTCCGCCCCCGCGTAACCTCCATCGTGGCGGGTAAAAGGTCTAAAAGTCGCTTTTCCCAGTTCTATGTGGATATCATCTTTCATCCGGGGGGAAATGCCTTCCTCTTCCAGGTAAATTTGCGCCAGACGGAAACCCAAGCTAAAAACGATATTGCGCTCTGAGTCGTCCAGATACAAAAAAGCCCGCCGAATTTTGCCGTCCGCATCCCAGGGGAAATCATTGGCACTGACTTGCCCGAGTTTTTCCAGGTCTGGTGGCGGGGCGATCGAGCCATTGTGCGGGTCCCCCACCACTTTCTGGATGCCAATCAAATTGGGCGTGGAAAGGAACACCTCCTTGAGTTTGTCGCTACCTGGATCTACCGGTAAATTTCGATAAATATCCAGCCCGATCGCCCGGGGTTGTTGCATCTTCACCTTTACCAGCAGCTCCGCCAACACCGCATCTGGAATCGGCCATTGCTCCACCTCTTGCAGGTCCTCTTCACCAATACCCACAATCACAATGCGTGGATCCGCCCGTTCCACCGGGCGCAGGCGAAAGCACAAATCTAGAGCCGACAGCTCCCACACCTGCAGCAACCCCGTCCCCCGCATTAACAACAACCCCGCCGCCACCGCAGGAGCCACCACCAACAACCGACGCCAGCGATCGCTTTTGACCAGCGCTGTATTTTTTCGCATCTCGCGAGCCAACCGGATTAATCCCCGCATCAATATCACTCTGGCAAGATTGGTTCAACCAAAAACGCCCACCCCATATCTTCCCCACTTTTTCCAGATCATTTCACGTTTAAATTACCGCAGCCGCCCCAAACCGTTCATCACCGGAAATCCTTGTCGTCCTTCAGTTAGAGGCTCCCCGCCTCCCCCCCACCAGGGCTCTCATCCCAAGATTTAACCGCCTTAACCAGCCATAACGGCTGCATGATGCTCCCATTTGAGTATAGAATAAGGGGGTGTAACCATCCCTACGGGTAGGGGAGGTGATGGGTTTTACCCCACACCTTCACCATTATAAGTATTTCCAGGCAAATTTTTGGGGGGCAAAAAAATCAGGGTGTGACAGTGCTTGCCCCAGAGCCAGGGATTTTTCCCCAAATGCTCCCATTCCGTGGATAGGGATACAACCCCTCAATGGGGGAAACCCCCCAATATCCGCATAAACACTGATGCCAAAAACTCAAAAAAAGATTAAAATTGAAGGAGATACAATTATAGCGAAAAAAACAGTAAATAGTATCACCAGCACGAGCCGGAATAGGTAGAAAAAAGGCGAAATTCCTGCTTTGAGCATAAAATTAACCGGGCTACCTGGCTAACCCAATCTCTGCGGAGATGCGACTGTCTGTAACTTCTAAACAAATAAAGGAATCCAATTATGGGTGGCAACAAATCCCTATTGCAAAAAGCAACAACCTTGTCAGCAGCCCTTTTCCTGGGACTGGCAACAACCCCAGCGCTGAATCTGACCGCACGAGCCGAAGTTTTCCAACCCCCCAACCGAGGCGCACCCCCCAGCACCGCTGAAGGCGGCTCCCGGGGTTGCAGCCTTCTCAAAGAGGGCGAAAAACCCCTCACCGCTCTCACCCCAGCCAACTATATGGCGTTAACAGTTTCAGAACATCCCACATTTTTCTGGTATGTTCCCGCATCAGGAGCATCAAATCTAGAGTTTACCCTCCTCGATGAAAATGACCAGGAAGTTCTCTACAAAACCACAATTAATGTCAGCAAAACGCCAGGAATCGTCAGCATCAGCCTACCAGTGGCTCAAGCAGCACCCCTAGAAGTTGGCAAAAAATATCACTGGTATTTGACCAGCATTTGCGACATCTCCGACAGGACGGGAGATGTGTTTATCGATGGTTGGGTAGAGCGCATCGAACCCACCGCCGACCTCAAAGCGGAGTTGGAAACCGCCACCGCTGATACTTTGCCCTCCGTCTATGCTCAAGCAGGGATCTGGCATGAGGCGATCGCCTCCCTCGCCGCACTTCGGGAGCAAAACCCCAACGATACCACCATCCTGACCCGTTGGGAAGAACTCCTCGACTCCGCCAAACTCAACCAATTCTCGGAATATCCCCTAATTTCTGCCCAAAAAGCAGTGAATTAACCCCCATTGGTCACTTGTCACTTGTCACTTGTCCTTAGTCACTTGTCTAGTCACAAATGACAAAGGACAAAGGACAAATGACCAATGACAAAAGTGCCGTGTCCCTCCCTCCTTGTCCCAGTCCCATTATGTCTCCCCTCACAACCAGGGCATTGCTGCCTCTATCTCTCCTCATCCCCTCTGGGCTCTCATTATCTCTCCTAATCTCTTTTGCCCAGCCACTGGGAGCAGAACCAATCCCCGCCGCCGACGGCACCGGCACCCTAGTCACCCCCGACGGCCAGCGCTATGATATTCATGGCGGCACCTTATCGCGAGACGGCCAAAACCTCTTCCACAGCTTCCAAAAATTTGGCCTCACGCCGACAGAAACTGCCAACTTTATCTCTAACCCCGATATCCGCAACATTTTGGGCAGAGTCGTTGGCGGCGACCCCTCAATCATCAACGGTTTAATTCAAATCACCGGTGGCAGCTCCAACTTATTTTTAATCAACCCCGCCGGTATTCTCTTCGGTGCTAATGCCAGTTTAAACGTACCCGCCGACTTCACCGCTACCACCGCCACCGGTATCGGTTTCGGTGACAACAACTGGTTTAATATTTTTGCTCATAACGACTACGCCAGCCTCACCGGCACCCCCAGCGCCTTCACCTTCCCTTCCACACAACTGGGGACAATTATTAATGAAGGCAACTTAACCTTACTCCCGGGCAGCAACCTCAACATCTTCGCCAACACCGTCATCAACACCGGCACCATTACAGTCCCCGGCGGCAACATCAACATCACCGCCATCCCCTCTTCCTCCCCCCTTGACAATGGGGGGTCAGGGGGGGATTACATCCTTCGCATCAGCCAACCGGGTCATATCCTCAGTTTAGAAATCGAAAACACGTTTGTAGGGGTGATTCGCGAATCACCCCTAGATCAGCCCAAATGGGCCGAACTCCTCACCGGCGGCGACCCCATCCACCACGCCACTACAGTCCAGAAACTCGATGATGGCACGATTCGCCTCACCGGTTCCCAAACCTCCATCCCCATTGCTTCGGGGGTGGCTGTTATTAGTGGAAATGTTGATGTAGGAGGGCTAAAGCCCAACTACGAACTGAATATCCTCGGAGATAAAATTGCCCTCATTGGTGCCAATATCGACGCATCCGGCACCAACGGCGGCGGTAATATCCACATTGGTATCCCCCCCTTTCAAAGGGGGGTAGGGGGGATGGAGGCAAGGGGGGTCGGTATCCCCCCCTTTCAAAGGGGGGTAGGGGGGATGGCCACCCACACCTATATCGACCCCAACACCACTATTACCGCTAACGCCATTAACAAAGGTAACGGCGGTCAAATTATCATTTGGAGCGACAATACCACCCAATTTCACGGCCAAATCAGCGCCACCGGCACCGAAAATGGCGGTTTTGTCGAAGTTTCTGGCAAACAAAACCTGATATTTCGTGGCCATGTTGACCTTTCCTCTGCCAACGGACAGACCGGGACTCTATTATTAGACCCAGAAAATATCATCATCGTTAGTGGCAGTGGCGCCGCCGATGATGGTGAAATATTAGATAATGAAATCCGTCGTGATGACCCCGGCGCCACCTACACCATCTCAGAAACCGCCCTGGAAAACCTTGATGGCAATGCCGAGGTTATTTTAGAAGCAACTAATGACATCACCATTGAAAATTTAAGCAATAACCCCCTTACTCTTAGTTTTAAATCAGGCTCCATTGCGTTTACCGCCGACGCTGATAACGACGGTAACGGTAGTTTTTCCATGAACACCGGGGACATCATCCGCACTGGGGGCAGGGATATCACCATCTCCGCTGCTGGCGTCACCACTGGCACTATCAATACCAACAGCACCAATAATGGCGATGCAGGCAATATCACCATCAGCAGTTCTGGCGGCGATATTACTACCGGTCAGCTTAACTCTTTCGCTCAGGGTTCAGGGGCGGCGGGGAATGTCACTCTCACCGTCACCGACGGTAATGGCAGCATCAACACTACCTCGGGCGATATTAACGCCGGTTCGGTAGATGGCATTGGGGGCAATATCTCTCTGAGTACCGCTGGCGGTAATATCACTACCGGCGACCTGATTTCCCGGGCTTCTGGTAGCGGTACGGGGGGAAATATCACCCTAGAGGTCAACGGTGGTACTGGTGCCATCAACACTACAGCCGGACTTTTGAACGCTCTCTCCCAAAGGGGCCAGGGGGGTAACATCACCCTGAGTACCGCTGACGGAGATATCGCTACTGGAGAAGTGACGGCAGGAGATATCAACGCAGGCACCTCCGGCAACATCATCATTAATGTTGAAGGCACCACGGGCAGTATCAACACCACCGCTAAAGTATTACGAGCCTCTTCCGGTGTCGGGGATGCAGGTTCTGTGACTCTGACTACTGGTGGTGGGAATATTACCACAGGGGAGATTAATGCTCGCCCCTCCCCCACCGATGACGGGAAGGGAGGGGATATCACGATTGAAGTGAGCGCCGGTACTGGTGCCATAGATACCACCGCAGGCGATTTGAGCGTTTTTGCTAATGGCCGCAGTAACGCTGGCAATATCACCCTGAGAACCGCTGCAGGGGATATCTCTACGGGGAATATCAGTGCTTTGGCTAATGGCGGCGGTACGGCGGGCTCGGTGACGTTGGAGGTAACAGGAGGCACGGGTAGTATTGATACTTCTGGGATTAGTTCTAATGTGGCGATCGACTCTAACGCCAACGGTGGTGGTAACGGCGGTAGTATTCTTCTCTCTGTCGCTGGCGGCAACATCACCGCCGGGAAGCTGAACTCTGTTGCTAAGGGAAGGGGCATCAGTGGCGATATTGAAATCACAGCACCCATTGGCACAGTTAATTTCACCGACAATGTGGATAGCGGCAACTTAAATATTACTGGAACAGAAATAGACTTCACCAGTGGCAATTCTTCAATTAATGGTAGTGGCGAATTACTGCTGCAACCGGGCGATGACACTCAAAGCATCAATATTGGCACCACGGAAGGCACCCCAGGTTTAGATATCTCCGCCACGGACTTAGCGGCTCTCCAAAATGGCTTCACCGCCATTAACATCGGCGTTGCTGAAGGCACCGGCGAGATTACTCTGGGCGATGATGCCAGTTTTCGGTCTCCCGTCACCATCACTGGCGGTTCCACTCTGGCAGGGCCAAACCGTGAGACTACCTGGACTCTCACCGGTGCCAACCGTGGCAACCTCAGCGGTTATAGCAATGGCTTGACTTTTACCAACATCGAAAACCTCACCGGTGGCAGCGCTAGTGATAAGTTTGTTTTCAATGCCGGTGCCAGTTTGAGCGGCATTATTGACGGCGGCCCTGGTATTGACAGTCTCAACTACTCTAATTTCAATGCCTCCTATACAGTTAACCTGGCAGAAAACATGGCCACGGCTACTGATGGGGTATTCAATATTGAAGAGTTCATCCCCGACAACACTACTACTCCTCCCGACGGTGAAACTCCCGGCGGTGAAACTCCTGGCGGTGAAACTCCCGGCGGTGAAACTCCCGGCGGTGAAACTCCTGGCGGTGAAACTCCTGGCGGTGAAACTCCTGGCGGTGAAACTCCCGGCGGTGAAACTCCCGGCGGTGAAACTCCCGGCGGTGAAACTCCTCTATTTTCTCCTGGTACTCCCTCCCTACCAGCGGTGACGGAACCGGAAGTATCCCCAGTAGTAGATGAGCCGGAAGTACCCGCAACGACTCCCCCCCAAGTCCAGACTCCGCCTGTAGCTCCCGCTCCCGTTACTCCCAATTTGCCCAGCATCACCTTGTCAGACAGTAATGAGGTGCCACCGCCTATCACCGCGCCAGTGGTAGAGGTGCCACCGCCTGTGACCGCGCCTGTTATTCCCGTGTTAGAGCCTGTGACCGCGCCAGTGGCAGAGGTGCCAGCGCCTGTGACCGCGCCAGTTATTCCAGTGCCAGAGCCTGTCACCGCGCCAGTTATTCCAGTGCCAGAGCCTGTCACCGCGCCAGTTATTCCAGTGTCAGAGCCTGTAGTCACGCCAGTTATTCAAGTGTCAGAGCCTGTCACCGCGCCAGTTATTCAAGTGTCAGAGCCTGTTCCAAACCCGGATGGGCTAAAGCCCAACTCCGAACCTTTGGAGGGGCTAACGCCCAACTACGAGGGGCTGACGCCTAACTCCGAACTAGGGGTGAATGTTGCTATCCCGCTGTGGGCGCAACCGCCCCAATTTACGGCTCTCGAAGAGCGGTTTTTGGAGTCTGGGACAAATGGGGATATGACTCCGGCGCCGCCTGGGGTGGAAAATTCGATTCTCCGTTTGACGAGCCGGGAAGATATCGGTCTGTTGCTGGCGGCGGGGAATGTGTCGGAAGCAGCGGCAGCGATGGATTTGTTTTTTAGTGAAGAATTTGAGAATTATTTAGGGTACAAATCCCCATATGCTTATCTGTCTTTTGGGCAGTTACAAAACAAGCTACGGGAGCAGGCGCTGCTCCAGAAGCAGAAGCCAGCAATTATTTATATTTTTGCCCGGGATAATCGGTTAGATTTGATATTGGTGCCCTCGGAGGGGAAACCAATTTATCAAAGTGTGACTGATGCGCCCCGTGAGGCGGTTTTGGCGAAAGTGGTGGAATTGAAAGGGGAAATCGCGAACCCAACGCGCCGCCGCACTACGAGTTATTTGCCTGCAGCGCAACAGCTTTATCAGTGGACGATCGCGCCTTTAGAGCCGGATTTGAAAAGGTTGGGCATCGAGACGCTATTGGTGAGCATGGATGCGGGTTTGCGCACTTTACCACTGGCGGCTTTGCATGATGGGGAAAGGTTTTTAGTGGAAAAGTACAGTTTAAGCCTGATTCCTAGTTTTTATCTGACGGATATTGGCGTATCTGATATGCGTCAAGCGCAGGTTTTGGCGATGGGAATGTCGGAGTTTCAAGACCAATCACCTTTGCCTGCGGTGCCGGTAGAAGTGAAAAATATTGGGCAAAATTTGTGGTCGGGAGAGGTGTTTCTCAATAGAGATTTTACTCTGGCCAATTTGCAGAAGTTGCAGGAAAGCAACAGGAATGGGATTTTACATTTGGCTACCCACGGGCAGTTTCAGTCTGGGCAACCGGCTAATTCTTATATCCAAATGTGGGATCAAAAGCTGTCTTTGGATGAGATGCGGAGTTTGAACTGGCGGGATCTGAATGTGGAGTTGTTGGTTTTGAGTGCTTGTCGCACAGCGGTGGGTGATGAGGGGGTGGAGTTTGGCTTTGCGGGGTTGGCGGTGGCGTCGGGTGTGAAGACGGCGGTAGCGAGTCTTTGGTATGCTAATGATGCGGCAACTTTGGGGCTGATGAGCGAGTTTTATTATCAGTTGCGATCGGCTCCCACGAAGGCGGAGGCTCTCAGAAGAGCCCAAATATCGATGCTGCGGGGAAATGTGCGGGTAAAAGCTAATGAGACGGAGCGGGAGCTGGTGGGAGATTTTGGCTCGGTTCCTCTCCCGTCGCCTTTAGCTGATGGTATGGTTTTGCAGCATCCTTATTTTTGGTCTGGGTTTACGGCGATCGGCAGTCCTTGGTAGAAAGTTGGGGAGCGATCGATCCATGATTTCTGCAGCGACGAAGCCATCGGACTTGATATGATTGGCCCTCCATGAGAAAATTTTAGCCTCAATTGGGTAAAATCGGCGAATTTCCTCCTGGCTACGCTGACGGGAAGTTATCCCCTACGGTACAATAGAAGAGAAGATATTTCAAACTTTTTTGATGCAAACTACTCAGGCTGAACCATCAACTTATCTTGTTGCGGGGTTCCACGCGCTCTCGGAACCGCTGCGGCTTCAGATTGTGGAATTGCTCCGATCGCACGAGCTGTGTGTGTGTGAACTGTGCGATCGCCTCGGCACCCCCCAGTCCAAACTCTCCTTTCACCTGAAAACCCTCAAAGATGCGGGTTTAGTCCGATCGCGCTCCAGCGGTCGCTGGATTTACTACAGCCTCAATTTACCCCAATTCGTTGCCCTAGAACAGTACCTCGCCGATTATCGCCGCTTCAGTCCCATCATCCCAGAGCGCCCCCCACTTCCCCCAACCTCCTGCAACCCACAACCCCTAGGGACCCCCGCACTCCCCAATTAACCCATCAACTTTCTGGAGAATACCTTAACTTTTCTTAATGCCTTACCTATTGACATATATCAACTTTTTTTGAAATAATAGAACTAACCCGCAATAGGGAGGGCTGGGCGAACAAGCTGCCAACCGGGCGAGAGTCTGAACGCAGGGAGGAGCTAAATTCTCTCCATCCCTCATCCCCATTTAGAGGGTTAATTATCCCATTCCGCCAAAGGAGGCGTTCATTATGAGCGCTATAAAAATCGAAATCTTGGGTAGCGGCTGCAAAAAATGCCATCAACTAGAAGCCAACGCCAGAACTGCCGTATCCACCCTAGGAATAGAAGCAGAAGTTGCCCATATCACCGATAGCATAGAAATCGCCAAAAGAGGAATTCTTTCTACCCCCGCCTTAGCCGTCAACGGCAAAGTCGTCAGCAAAGGTAAACTGATTTCCCCAGCCGAAATTGAACAGCTCCTCGCCCCATAAGCTGTGATTTATTGAAGGCAGCCAAGGCAGAAAATCTGTCTCCTGCCTTCAGGAGGATTATCCCATGTTTGACCCTTTTTATCCCTTTGACTGGCTGGCCACCCAAATCGTCACTAAAATCCTGGGATTATCACTAAAATCCCATTTGGGTTCTAGCCTGCATTTCTTCCTGTACGACGTGCCCAAAGTCTTAACCTTAGTAGTAGTCATCAGTTTTGCTGTGGGCACCATGCAAAGCTTTCTTCAACCGGAAAAAGTCCGCCATTTACTAGAAGGAAAACGCACATTATTCGGCAATATCCTGGCCGCCACTGTCGGAATTTTTACCCCTTTTTGCTCTTGTTCCGCCGTGCCCTTATTTATCGGATTTCTAGAGGCAGGCGTACCCCTGGGAGTGACATTCTCTTACTTGATAGCCGCCCCAATGGTGAATGAAGTGGCCGTAGTGCTACTGTGGGGTTTATTTGGCTTCAAAGTCACCCTAATTTATATCGGATTTGGCGTAGCTTTGGCAATTATCGCCGGTTATATTATCGGTATGATGAAACTGGAAAAATGGGTAGAATCTTTTGTGTGGCAATTGCAGCAAGCTCACCGCCATGAAGGGAGAGAATTAGATGATTTAGACTCCAATCTGACCTGGAAACAACGGTGGGAACAGGGGCGATACCAAGCCAGTGAAATTTTTCATTCAGTTTGGATGTATGTAGTCGCCGGGATTGCCATTGGGGCAGGAATTCACGGCTATGTCCCCACGGATTTTATCACCACCTGGGCGGGAGCGAGCAATCCTTTGGCCGTGCCATTGGCTGTAGTCCTGGGAGTTCCCCTCTACGCCAACATCGCCGGGGTATTGCCCATTACTGAGGCTTTAGTTAACAAAGGAATGCCCTTGGGGACAGTGTTATCTTTCACGATGGCAGTCACTGCTTTATCTTTACCAGAAATGGTGATTCTGCGCAAGGTATTGCGTCCGCAACTGTTAGTTATCTTTATTAGCTTAGTCACGGTGGGAATTATCGCGATCGGCTACTTGTTTAACTTACTGTTGGCTACGTCCCCCCCCGTCTCCTAGTCTTTCCGTCCCTTCCCCGGCCACTTCGTCCCCATCTCGGTCATGGCGGAAAATACGAGGTAGAGAATCAATAGGCCAATGCCTGCAATGAATAAAACTAAATCGTGGTTCATAAAATCACCGATTATCGGTTAAATGTAATTTTGATTCTACTATAGTTGTAGGTGGGCATGGCCTCCAGAAATTTAATCATCAACTCCGGCTGCATCTGTGGCCATGCCTACCCTACTTTGGTCATCAACGAGAAGCCAGACAATTGGTCATTGCCCAAATTACTACATAATTCGGTGAGTTGGCATCACTTCGGTGATTGATCATCATTGCCTCAACTTTAATTGAAATGACGATAAATTTAGCCCGTCCCTCCCGATCATTGTGTTTTTGGTAGCCTCGTGGTTGATTTTCGCCACCAAGGCACCAAGAAGTTACTAGATTTCCGGTTTTTCAGCTATAATAAAAGGGAAACTCGATAAACAGCATCAGCCAAAATATCCGCCGCCTGTTCTATTTCTGCAGCCGTCGTAAACTTTCCTAACCCAATGCGCAAGGCTCCTGTGATTACGGATGGCGGTAAACCCAAGGCTTGTAAAACATGAGAAGGAGATTCTACCCCGGAACTACAAGCCGCACCCGTAGAAATCGCCAGCCGAGAGCGAACTCGGGCAATAATAGCGCTATTGGGAATATCTGGGATGGAGATATGCAGATTCCCCGCCAGGCGCGCCTCCACATCACCATTAATCACTAAATCGGGGATTTTGTCAAGCAGTAAAGATTGCAATTTATCCCGCAAAAATTTAATTTTTTCCTCATCTTCCGCCATTTCCAATTGCCGTAGGCGACAAGCTGCTCCCAAACCCACAATCCCAGGTACATTCAAAGTGCCAGACCTAATCCCCCGCTGATGTCCGCCACCGAATAAAATCGGCTCTAAGCGATATCCTTTTTTCACCACTAAGGCACCAACCCCTTTTGGTCCATATAATTTGTGCGCTGAAATGGCCATCATCGTCATCCCCGAATCTGCAAAATTGAGCCGAACTTTGCCAGCAGCTTGGGAAGCGTCGGACAAAAATGGAATATCATAATATTGGGCAATTTTAGCGATATCGTCAATGGGATAAATATTGCCAATTTCATTATTTGCTGCCATCACGCACAGCAAGGAAATGCCACTAGCACAGACTTTTTCTAGGGATTCTAAATCTATTCTACCTTGGCTGTCTATCCGCAGAGTGACGATATCCGCTAATCCTTTTTTCGCCAAAGCCGCGCAAGTATCCAAAACTGCCTTATGTTCCACGGGAGTAACGGCAATGCGGGGTTTATTTTTACCCTGATATCCCAGAATGCTACCTTGAATTGCCAAATTAATGCTTTCTGTTGCCCCAGAAGTAAAAATAATTTCTTTCCTAGCACATCCCACCAGTTCCGCCACTTGACTTGCAGCGAGAGCAACTGCTTTTTCCGCTTCATCTCCATAAATATGGTCGATACTGCTGGCATTTCCGAAAGCCACAGTCATGTAATGCAGCATTTGTTCTGCTACTCTGGGGTCAACTGGGGTAGTGGCGTGGTAATCTAGATAGATAGGTGGCAATTTCAAGGTGGACATTGGTTACAGACAAAGGACAAGTGACAAGGGACAAGTGCAAAATTGTGCCAGTAGGATATAAAACCCAGGCGGAAGACACCAGCATCGAGGCGGAGTTGGTACAGTTTGGACTATGGAGACGTTTTTCTCCCGCGCAAAAAGAAGCCTTATTTCGCCGCGTTGCCAAACGAGTCCCCACATTGATAATGATGGGGATACGGCATCAGTTTCCCGATGCGTCTCCAGGGGAAATCAAGCGCCATTATATCACGCGAAGGTTAGGAGCCGCAATGGCTGATTTGATTTTGGCTAATCATCCCGGAGCATTAATCATGGAAGATTCAATTTGGCTGGCTCGCCGGTTGGCAGAAATTTTAGATTCGTTGCATATTCCTTACTATGTTGGTGGTTCGGTTGCCAGTTCCCTGCATGGAGAAGTAAGATATACTGAAGATTTGGACGTAGTAGTAAATATCGACGCCACACAAGTGCAGGCATTAATTGAGGCGATGACATCGGAATTTTATATTAGCGAAGTTGCGGTAGAAGATGCTATCATGGGCAGAATGTCATCGTTTAATGTGATCCATCTGGAAACCACGGAGAAAGCGGATATTTTTTTAATGCGGGATAATGAATTTTCGCACTCTCAAATGGCGCGCCGACAGCTTTACTGTGTAACTGGTGAGGTTGACCGAGGTTTCTATATATGCAGTCCAGAAGATACGGTTTTACAGAAACTCATCTGGTTTAGAATGACAGAAAATGAGTCACAAAAGCAATGGCGGGATATTTTAGGTGTGCTGAAACTGCAGGGAGCAAGACTGGATTTTGCCTATATGTGGCATTGGGGGGAAAGGTTGGGTTTGTTGGCTGAATTGGAGAAGGCTTTTACTGAGGCGGGGGTTTAGGGTTTATAGGCAGTGTTGATTGAGTGAGATTTTTTAGTGCCCGGTCAAGTCTGATGTTTGGTTGTCTTTGGATTTGCCATGTCAGGGACGATCGCCTCTGGAAAAGCGATCGCTCCCATAACATCATCGACTAAAAAAAGGCTCGATGTTATTCATCTTCTGTTGTGGCTTCGCTTTCCTCCACAGGCACAGAGGCGAGCAGACGGTTTACAATCTTCTCTTCCTTCGCCAATTCCCCTAAACTGGCTTTAATATTTTCCTTGCACTTTTCCTCTACCTCGGCTGTCCTTTCTGCTGCTAGCTGCTCCAAGAGTGATTTAATCTCTTCATCAGACTTGCCCTCACCAATTGACCGCGCTTTAACAAGCTGCAGCTCTTGTTTAAACTCAGTGGAGTTCAGGGAAGTGTTAACCGCTGCTTCTATATATTTATGGCGAACCTGAATCATGGTATATATCAAGTTGGGCAGATTTCTTATATATGCCTCTGCCAGCCAAGTTTCGCTTGTTTGGCTCAGCCCATCCAACACAGACGCATAAGCGTGTTTTGAGTGGACAATCTCCAGAACTGCATAACGGAAAAAGATCCAGTGACTTTCGTTGATTTCTTTAACACTCTGAGCCAAAAGTCCGCGCAACCCAAGTTGATTGGGATCGAAAACCTTAGATCTTAGCTCCTTCACAAACCCAGTCAGCGTCCGATGCTCAACATCGGAGCCAGAGGAAAAGTAGGTATTTAGCGCATTGAGGTAGAGGTTAGACACAAATTCTATCACCTGCATCCGCCGATCATATCGCGTGTCCGAATCCAACATCAGCTCAACCACGGAATGAACCGCCATCAAGTAGCCTAGCTGGAAAGCCTGTGTAGAAACAGTGTCAAAAATCGATTGGGCACGATCTAGCAGCTCTTTGATGTCCGCTTGATTACCTTCTGCGGACATAAATTTAGTATAATCGATGTTAAAAAGTATGGCTGATCTTCGCTTTTTTATTTCTTCTTCATGCCGATTCAGCGCCCGCTCGACTGTCTTGGCATCTTCTAGCTGATTTTTAACATAGTCTCCAATCGAGCGTCCCTCATCCAGAAGTTCTTTTTCACGGTCGCGCAGCCTCTTAATGTGTTCCTCAAAAACACTTCTGACGCCGCTGCCTTCAAATAACAGGCTGTAACACTTGCGCTGAATGGGATCTGCTTTCAAATCTGGATCTAATAGCCGCGTCCGTAGTGCCCTCATTTCAGAGTTGTGGACGGCGAAAGGCCGAAACTTATCAAACAATGGAAGCATCACGGCGTCAGAAATGTTGGCCAAGTGCTTGACTGCCGCTTCCACTTCATGCGGGGGATGAGACCTGCCAGAGCGGCGGGAAAGTGTGGACCACTTATCCAGTGGCGTTCCGAGCAGAATCTCGGCTGGACGTGATGAGCTTTTAATCCTTCTTTGATCAGTAATATCGTTTGATGAATCTACCTGGAAATGGGTTGATGAGCCAAAAACAACTGCAGCGTGCATTTTATGTAAAGCTACGGCAGAAGTGTATTCAAGCTGACCCGCTACCACCTCTGTTTTGCGGTGTTGAGCATCAGAAACTGAATCTCCAAAAGCAAAAGAATAAATCTGAGCAATTGAAGCCTCTGACTCCCCCCTTCCTTTGAGTTTAGATAAGGTTTCGCGCATCATCCTCGCGGCCAAGTCCTCATCTTCTAGTAGCAGCTCGCGTGATTGACTGACTCGCTTAGCGGTTTTATTCACCACTAAAAATATCTCGCGGCATACGGCTTGAAGACTAATCCCTTTCTGCTTGCATTCCTGATTACTTTCATGCAAATCAGGAAAAAACACAATGCAAATTGGTAGTTCAATATTTTGAATTTGATTTTCAGTGAGGTTTAAATGTTGGTAAAAACCAGCATAGTTGTTACTATACCAGCTATCATTTATTTGTCTGTGTAAAGCCAATACTGCCATAGCGCGATGTTGACCGTCAACTATAATGAAAGCAGTTTTTTGGCGATTATATTTGATAACTCCCAGGGGGCTCACAGAACCATCAATTACCGCTTTTTCAAAATCAAACAAATCGCCAAAGCCAATTGACACTTCGTTGGAGGTACTTGGCGGCGGATAGTATGGAAGTATCCCCGTTTTTTCTGGCTTTTTCGGGACTAATACCGCCAAAATGGGCGGGAAAAATCTGGCAAAAGCTCCTGAATCCCCTAAAAGATAGGGTATCAAATCGTGAGCTACACGAGAATCGTCCAAATCTCGCTGTAGCAGTTCATCAAAGGTTAGCTCTTCTAGGTTAAACACTTCGCGCCAAGGAACCATTTGAGAGGCTAGATTATTTTCCCAGCTCCCCTCGGATCCAGGCTTCATTTTCGTGAGTAAAAATTGAGCGCGGACGCGGTTTTGCTCTGAACCGATTGTAAACTCTCCGTAAGTGCCGTAAATTGGATCTTTTTGGACTCCAAAGCTAAATGACATATCAACGTCTCCCACAAACTGGATCTGCAACAAGTTGAAGTAGCTGTTCTAGAGCGCGTCTAGGAGCTGGATCTGATTCTGGATATTCACTATCTGGTCCTATTCCAGCCGGAAGGTTATCGGTCTGGTATATATGTACCACTAAATCTCTTGGAGCTATTCTTCTGACTCTAGCTTCTAGAGCAAATGAGTGTGGTATGTTCAGTTTGTCCATTGTCGATTGTACTGTTGCATCTGGAAATAGGTTTAAGTGTTTGCTTACAGCAGAATCATCATTCCATAATTTATCCAAAGACTCGTAATGTTGAGTATAAACTCTTTGATAAAGGTTTTTGGCTATGCCAATATATATTGGTCTCGTGAAAAATTCTATTAAGCCAGATTTAAAAAGATTTTCCAGAAAAGCATCAGCACAAGCTACGGCTTCTGCAATTACTTCTGATCCGGCTCGCCTCTCTTGCCCATAAACCAAGTTTAAATTTGATTTAGACAATAGGCGCACTCCATAGCGCATCTGAATTTCTGTTACAACTTCGGCGGGAGCATCTAGGAAAGATGACAGTGTTTTTGTTACAGCTTGAGTATCCATTCTCAAAGGTCTGTAATACCAAGCGTACAAACCTGAGACTTTAGGAATCCTGGCAATTTGCATACCTCCTTGAAACTTCTGCCACTGGTTTTCCATTAGTTGAATGCTCCCAGATTGCTTGCCGCTAGTTTACACATGACATACCAAACAGGGTAACTCATCATCTTCCTCATCCAACACTGAGGATAGAACCTCCGCTAAAGGTCGGTTAGAGGTAGATTTATTTTGCTCCTTAGCCATTGACTTTTCATGTTCGGCGATAATCTCATCCTTGCGCTCCAGTAACTCCAGCAAAGTCTCCCCTTGAATCCAAGTGTAGTTGCGGCCATCGCGGTGTTCTTCCTCGTATCTAACAGCCTCAGCAAATAAGTCGGGATGCTCTTGGGCAAGTTTGACCCATTCATACTTACGCTGGAAGAAACAGAAAAAGCAACCAGACCGACTGCGCCACCGGTAATAGTCCGGGAGACCAATCCCGCTATCTTCTAAGATGCGGATGATATCTGCCTTCACCAGTCCCCGCTCCTTGAATGGATAAACGGGGGTGATATTGGGTTTGGTGGAGATATAGCCATCGCGATTTTCATCGGCGCGGATGCCGATATAGCTGATGGTGGTATAATCTCCGATGAATTCTTCTAAGGGCTTGATTTTCATCATTACCGTACACCAGCGCATTTTGGGAGAGGGGAGTAACCCCCCATGCACATCTAGCCAATGGTCAAAGCCTCGCTTGGCGCTTAAATAATGGATTTTAATCCCCAGGCGAGCTTTAATCCGCTCTAGGTAATCGTAGGTTTCCGGCAGTTCCTTATGGGTGTCGCAGAAGAAATATTCCATCTGCGGCACCTCCTTATGGAGCAGGACGGCAAGAGCCGTGCTGTCCTTACCGCCAGATAAACCTAAAATATGTCTAACTGGTTTCTCTCTCATGCCGCTTCTGTGAACGGGTTTGCTGCATCTGAGCAATGTTTTTGTCGGAGTTGGCTCCCAATACTCTTTCCGTTAGTTTAGCAACAAATGCTTGCTGCATTTGCGGGTTATCGCGCAAAATCGAATTTTGTAATATTTCTTCAACCAAATCCTCCAGTTTGGCTTCGGAATCCCGCTCTACCCAAACCATCCGGTGCGTTTCGTTGCCGTCAGGACGGGTAACGGTGATGCGGCGGGCCTCAAAACCTTCTCCTTTGGTGGCGGCGTCTTTCTGCAAGGCTTCCAGGTTCTTAAACCGGCGAGCGATGTCCGAGAGCTTAATTTCAAAACCGGTGGCATCTTCATCCCGCCAGGACTCGGCTGGTTTATCGGCGACAATCATCACCAGAGCCTCTAGCCACTGGCTATCGCTTTTGGTTTCATCCGCTGCTGCTTGGGTAAAACTGCGCAAACTGCGTTCGATACATTGCCCCACCAAATAGCTAGCGCGGACTCGTAAATCTTCCCGCAGTTTGGTTTCATTGCTCCTGACGCCAAAGGCATCGTAAAGCTGGGTTTGACACTGGCTCAATAGGCTGTCATAGGCGGTTTGGATTTCATGGAGTGCTTGCGCCAGTTTTTGCCGGAGGGTTTTGGCAGTGGTGGCGTCCTCCCCTTCACCGGGGGCGATCGGCGATAACCCACAGGCTTGCGGCAAGGAGGTAAACACCAGTTCGTCTGGTTCTTGCGCTTTCTGTAAAGCTGCTAAAACCGCCACCGCTTCGGAACTGAGGCGTTTAGTTTGGCGGGTGTAGGCGGGGAGATTGGCGGCGAATTGAAATAACGGTTTAACGACGTTAAGGAGGGTAAGGTTGCGCACCCCAGACTGTTTGATGGGTTGGCGTTTGCCCCAAATGGCTTCTAGTTCTTTGAAGATTTGAGAACGAAGGCCCACCACCTCAAAATACTTCACGGCAAATCGCTCTGGATATCTCACCAGCAGCTCTAAATGCTCCACCCCCAAAACGGGAATAAATGTCCCATCCTTATACACCCCCACATCATCTATGTGGTACATCAACACCGCCAACAACAGCACCGGTATGGCTCCTAATTTCATCCCATAGGGGGGTGCTTGCAAGCGCTGGTAAAGCAAATCGAGGGTTTGCTGCCTTGAGCGCGCTTCCAGACAAAAATCCTCGATCGCCTGCCACACAGTCTCAACACCAGCCTCCTTTGGAGGGGGATAAAATTCCCAACCTAAACCCGCCTCTTTTTGCTGGTGAATCCCAGTATCTACTAGCAGGGAATGATACATACTCACTTCCGGTCCGTATCCCTGCAGTCCCAGTTTTTCTGTATCCCCATGCTCCAACATCGCCGCCATCAATTCCATGCGCGCTTTCGCGCCTTGGGAAGTCAGCTCGCGGCGATTGATCAGCTCGTTCCAGAGAACTAAACTTTGGTCGAAAACCAAGTCGCAAACGTCCGACAGCTTAGCATTAAAATCAGTGATATGGCCGATAGTTGCTCGCTGCCCCTGAATCCAGCAAAAATTCTCAGATGCGGCCACATCAAACGCTTGACTGAGAGTTTCATCTAACAGCGTTTCCGCCTGTGCTAAGCGATAGCGGATTTCCCGCCGCGCCACTCCATCACTTTGCAACTCAGGAGCCTTGGCTTGAATGTCCTTGAGGGCGGCAAATTCCCTTGCCTGGATGCGCAGGATGTCCAATTTAGCAGCACTGACCAAAATCAGAGGTTTGCCATCGGTTGTGGTTGCTGGCACTTGCGCCGGTAATTTCTCATTTACCCAATAACCAATCAAACCATCAGCATCCCCCACAGCACATTTCAGTTGGGATAAATCCTCATCACCTTGCAGATACTGCCGGTCAAAATAACGCAGGGTTCCGGTTCTATAGCTGTGACGTTGAGCTATTAAGGGAGGAAGAGGACGAATCTTTGAGAGCAGGGAAGCCAGAGGAGAACGCTCTTTCTCCACCGACTCGGACACAGCGAGGTCAACATTAAAATCGGAGCCTTCCCAAATGCGCAACTCGTCAACTTGCCGCCGATAAGTGAGGATTCCCTTTTGTCGCAAATTGTCGATCGCCTGTTCCCAAGTCGCCTGCTCAGCCTGACTCCCCCCATCACACATTGCCAGCGTGACCAGGGAGCGAGTTGCCCTGAGAACGCCAGTAGTGGTGACAATATTTAACGTGCCGATCGCTTTCAAAACCCGCAGACTGTCCGCATCTAAAGTCCGGCTCACATCAGCAATTAACCCTTGCACCTCTATCCACCGCTGCAGCTTGGGTCTTGAAGTAATCCCCATGCCCACCGCTTCGATAAAATAGTCATACACCCGGTCTAACTTCAAGGTGGTTAGTGAGTCATTCTCAACTGCTGTTTCTTCTAAATATCTTTGCAACCCATAAGGCTCGCCACTGGTGAGAAATGTAAACAACGAGCGGTCATTTTGGGCGTATTGCGTGCATAACTCCGGCAACACCAACGCCGTCACCGGATGCAGTGGATAAGCTCCCTGCAAAACATCCGCGCCCATATCACCACGGAGTGATGGTGGCAGTTGTTTCCATAATTCTTGAGATTGTTTGGTAATAGTACCAACCAAACTATTTCCCTGAGATTGGTCAATGGCTTTCCCAATTAACCGCATCATTTGGTTAGGCGCATCTTTAAAGGGGATATCTTCAAATCGCCCTTGAATCTTCGCCCATTCGTTGCGCTGCACCGCCGCCAATCTTTCCCCATAATCAGCGAATGCTTGGTGCAGTAAACCCACCAGATAAACCGGCGTCTTAGCCGATCGCGGCATTTCTGCCAGTTGCTGCAGCAAGTATAAATCTTCCTCGCCCTGATTTTGGGTAACAAATTCTAAATTTTTTCCTAACTCGTCAATTACCAGCAAAATCGGAGTTTGGGCTGCTAGTGCTACCTCTTGAACCAAGTTGATTATTTGCTTGCCATTAATGCTGCTCTTACTTGCAGCTATTTCTACCTGTAAATCCACCAGGCGAGCGATGGTTGGCTGTTTGTTTTTTTGTTTGGGATTTTTCCAAAAATTTTCCGCGCCGCGCTGTAGTGCGCGTAATATTGTATGGCTTAAAGGTTCTCGCTGCGCCGTCACTACGGCTCTAAAAAACCCTTGGCTGGGAATATTATTGGTCAGCAACTTATATTCGGTACTATCAGCACCGAGGGCAAACCGGGCAATTTCTAGAGCCTGCTGGCGCATGGGGTCTTTTTCTGGAGCTACAGCAGAAAGCAAATAGTGAGCAAAAGCCGATTTGCCCGTACCGTACACGCTGGTTAACGTCCAAGCTCGGTTGGCTTCTGGATTAGAAAATCCGGCTAAAATCCGCCGCAGGGCATCTAGAGACCGCTCGGTGATGATGTAGCCTTCTAAGGCTTCCAATTTTTCTAAATCCCGCTCGATATTGATAGAGCGAGCATAACGGCGATGGATGCTGAAATATTCAGATAACATTCTTTTCATTTTTTGTGACCCCTTCTGGTGGAGTGGTAATATTGCTCTAAAATTTCATCGGCTAGATGGCGGGGACTTTCGGTAAAATAAAACTGAATTAACCCAGCGGAGTCCGAGATAGCGATTTTATCCCACTGGCGCGCTACTTGCTCGATCGCTTCGCTCAAAGCACTTTCCGACAGCTTAAACACCATTCCGGGACTACCCATATCATACAGCAGGCGAGACAGGGCGATCGTCCTTTGCTTGCGCCCCACCAAGTCCGCGTATTCCAAACAAGCCGCCACCACGATTTCTGGAGGTAAATTCCGCTTCTGTCCAATGCGAAAAGTATATTGCTTAGCATCTCCTGCCGTGTGGATCAGCCCCAGTTGGCTAAAAGGACAGTCCAAAGAATCTTCACTCGGTCCCGAATTAACGAGCTGTTCCACATACATCCGCAGAATGCAGGTAACATCTTTATTGATGGAAGATTCCGCCCCCCTAGTTGCCAGAGTTTCCCTATAGTTGCAAGCCGCCATAAATAAATCGTTGGCGGAAAATTCCACAGCCCGAAACACGTTAAAGGTAAAATACCAAGCCGCCGCCTCGCAAGTAGGCTTTAATAAATTCCAGTGTAGCAGCCACAAAGAAGCCGGATCCTCTAAAAACGGATCCCAGCCTTGATCATCTAAAAGTTTCATCCCAAATTCCGTTGGTTTGTCATCTACCAAGACTTTGAAGGCTCGGCACCAATAGCGAATCGATCGCACCATATTTTTGCCTACTCCTAGGCGTACAGTGGCATCTTCCGCCAGAAACACGTCCGAGTCTTCCTTGGCTTTATCAAAACCTTTCTTTATCCACCCAAAACGCGGGTGAAAAGTTTCGTGACGAGCGAAAATGGGCAGAACTTTCTCTCCCAAGTTGGGAATGTCAATAGTAAATTGTGTCACAGTAAAATTACAGGTATTTTTAATATTCAGAACTTCTGAATAACATATATTATAGCAGATTTTGTCACTTTTCCAATGTCACTTGTCCCTTGTCATTTGAAGTTTTACCCGGTTTCTGGGAGACAAAGGACAAATGACCAAGGACAAATGACCAATGCCTAATCAAAACTTATAACTCAAAGTCTTAATTAACCGGCCTGTTTGGGGTAAATCGGCGGGGGTTAAACTAATAGAATCACTATTGACTTTTTCTATATTCGCGGCCCCAGACATGACAGTAAGAAATTCATCTACCGGCTCAATATCGCAGGCGTTGGGGGCGGCGGCTTGGGTGCGATAGTGGGTGGGAATAATTAGTTTAGGATTGAGGGTTTGGATGACTTGTTTGGCTTCTTCGGCATTATACGCTTTCGGTCCGCCGCCAACGGGGATGAGGAGTAAGTCAGGACGACCCATGAGGATTTGCTGTTCGGCGGTGATGGGTGCAGCAGCTCCCCCGAGGTGGACGATTTTGATGCCTGCTTGCGCCCAAGTCCAGGCGATGTTGATGCCAAAACGGCGTCCGCCTTCCCGATCGTGTATGGTGCGGATACCTTGAATGGCCTTACCGCGAAACTCATAAGCACCGGACTCCTGCAACACCCGGGGATTACCCGGTAATTCCTCATAACTGCCTTCATCGAGGAGGCGGGAGCTAACTAAAACTAAATCTACCATTTCCCTGGGGGGCTTGTAACCAGCGGTACAGCCGATCGGGCGAAAAGGATTGACTAAAAATTTTTGCCCCTCACCAGCGAACAAAAAGCAAGTATGACCCAACCACCGCACCACCAGACCTGGGTCAACTTGTGAGGAGGTTTGCGCCTGCGCGGGAAGCCATTGGGAGGTGATACTGCCACCTAAAGCCGCCAACAAACCCATCTTTCCGTAGCGCAGCAACTGTCGCCGGTCAATCCTTTGCATATCCGTTCTCCTCCTCTAAGCAGGTCTAATTTTCCCACGCCATTGACAAAAACTATAATTGGCGCAGAAAGTTCCCCAGCAACTGTTTACCCGAAGATGTGAGGATACTTTCCGGGTGAAATTGCACTCCTTGGATGTGGGGATATTGGCGGTGTTGCACCCCCATAATCGTACCGTCTTCCGTCCAGGCGGTGATTTCCAGAATCTCAGGACAAGTGTCTCGCTCAATTACCAAGCTGTGATAGCGGGTAGCGGTGAAGGGATTTTCCAGACCTTGGAAGACACCGACGCCAGAATGAGTCACTAACGAAGTTTTGCCGTGCATCAGTTCTTTGGCGCGGATGATGTTACCGCCAAAAACCTGTCCGATCGCCTGATGACCGAGGCAAACCCCCAAAATCGGCATAGTAGGACCCAATTGGGCGATTAAATCTAGGGAAATCCCCGCATCTTCCGGGCGTCCGGGACCGGGGGAAATCACCACTCCCGCTGGTTGCAGGTTTCTTACATCTTCCACGGAAAGCCGATCGTTTCGGTAAACCTGAATATCCGCTGCAGCGGACCACTCAGAACCGAGTTCGCCGAGATACTGCACGAGGTTGTAAGTGAAGCTGTCGTAATTGTCGATAACGACGATCGTCATATGTTTTATGGGGGTGCGCGCCCAAGGCGCCACATATACAAAGCGCGCCGGAGGTGCCACAGGGGAAAATATTTGCCCGTGGCGAGCATCATTGCCGTAGCGAACCGCTTTCTAGGCGTTGCCGCGACTCAAACGATGCCCCGGGTTGATTATCATATCATCATCCGATGCTGCAGACACACCTAACTGGTCATTTGTCACTTGTCCCTTGTCCCTTGTGCCTTCACAAATGACAAAGGATAAATGACAAATGACAAATGACAAAAGCGCACCAAGATAAAACATCCAGCCAACCCATGAGCCAATCGATCGCGATTCCCTCCGTTTCCGTCACCTACGCCCATGATGGCACCTCTACCCGCATCAACGCTCTGGGGATGCGCCCTATGCAAGAACGCGCCTATCAGAAACGGGGCGAACAATATCTGCTGATTAAATCTCCCCCCGCTTCCGGGAAAAGTCGGGCTCTGATGTTCATTGCCCTGGATAAGCTGACCCACCAGAAGCTAAAACAGGCGATCGTCGTTGTCCCGGAGAAGGCGATCGGCTCTAGTTTCCACGATGAACCCCTGAGTCAGTTCGGCTTTTGGGCCGATTGGCGCGTTGAACCCCGATGGAACCTCTGCAACGCACCAGGAACCGACGGCGGTAAAGTGGATGCGGTGAAAACCTTTCTCGAAAGTGATGCGAAAGTCCTAGTTTGTACTCATGCCACTTTCCGTTTTGCGGTGGATAAGTTTGGCGGGGAAATGTTGGACGATCGCCTGATTGCCGTAGATGAATTTCACCATGTTTCCTCTAACCCAGACAACAAACTGGGGGATCATATCCGGCAAATCATGGCTCGCGATAAAACCCACATCGTCGCCATGACGGGTTCTTATTTTCGGGGGGACGCGGAAGCGGTACTACATCCCGAAGATGAAGCCAAGTTTCACACCGTCACCTATACCTATTATGAACAACTAAACGGTTATCAATATCTGAAGCAATTGGATATTGGCTATTATTTTTATTCCGGTAACTACACCGATGAAATCATGCAGGTACTCAATCCCAATGAGAAAACTATCCTGCATATTCCTAACGTTAACTCCCGCGAGAGTACCAAAGACAAAATCAGGGAAGTGGAACATATTATCGAAGCCCTGGGAGAATGGCAGGGCACCGACCCTCAGACCGGATTTCAACTGGTAAAAACCGCCGATGGCAAGATTATCCAGATTGCCGATTTGGTGGATGATGACCCCAGCAAGCGGGATAAGGTAGCCGCCGCCCTCAAAGACCCCACCCAGAAAAATAACCGCGATCGCGTGGATATTATCATCGCCCTGGGTATGGCCAAAGAAGGCTTTGATTGGATTTGGTGCGAACACGCTTTAACCATCGGCTACCGCTCCAGTTTGACGGAAATTGTCCAGATTATTGGCCGTGCTACCCGCGATGCACCGGGTAAAACCCGCGCCCGGTTTACTAACCTGATTGCTGAGCCCGATGTCAGCGAAACTGCCGTCACCGAGGCGGTGAATGATACGATAAAGGCGATCGCCGCCAGCCTACTGATGGAACAGGTACTCGCGCCGCGCTTTGAATTCAAACCTAAGCGCCCCGATAACCAACCTACTCCAGGTTTGGACTACGGGGAAAATGGCTACAATCCCAGTCGCTGCAACGTGGGCGTTAATCTAGAAACCGGGCAAATTCAGCTAGAAATTAAGGGGTTAGCTGTGCCGAAAACCCCAGAAGCCCAGCGCATCTGTCGGGAAGACTTAACCGAACTGGTGACGGCTTTTGTGCAAGATAAACCGACTGTCGAGCGGGGTCTATTTGATGAAGAATTGGTGCCAGAAGAGCTAACCCAATTACGGATGGGTAAAATTATTCAAGAGAAATTACCCAACCTCGATGAAGCGGATCAAGAAGCTGTCCGCCAACACGCCGTAGCCGCTCTCAACTTGGTTCAACAAGCTAAGAAAACCAGCAACGAAGGGGAGGACGTAGCCGGGAAAAATACTGCCCTGATTGATGGGGTAAGGAAATTCGCCCTCTCGGTGACAGACTTAGATATTGATTTGATTGACCGGATCAATCCCTTTGGGGAAGCCTATGCGATTCTGGCTAAGTCTATGAGCGAAGAACGGCTAAAACTTGTGGCGGAGGCGATCGCGGCAAAACGAGTCAATCTCACCGTAGAAGAAGCGCGAGAATTGGCAAGACGGGCGATACGGTTCAAACAGGAAAGAGGTAGGCTGCCGTCCCTCACCGCTGTGGATGTTTGGGAAAAACGCATGGCAGAAGGGATTGCCTTCCTGCAACGGCAAGTTAAGGAGGAAAGAAAGGGCTAAGTTAGACTGTAACTAATTAGATTGCCCTCACCCCCGTCCCCTCTCCCAGGTTGGGAGAGGGGAGAAAATGCCTCTTGTCCCCCTTCTCCCACCTTGGGAGAAGGGGCTAGGGGATGAGGGAAATTCGACTTGTATAATGAAAAAATTAATTCTCCCTGTCCGAACTCATCTGGAGGTGACATATGACTCTCTCCCTAGAAAAACCCACCCCCCCAAACTCTATCCTGCAACGCCATAACGCCACCTGGCAAGACTATGTGGCGATTCGAGATGACGAGGCTATAGACTGGCGCAAAATCTCATTTCATCAAGGATGGTTGTGGGTAGATATGGGTGCAGAAGGACTAAATCATGCTTCGTTCAGTGATTTAATGACCATGATTTTCTTTGCTTGGGTGTTCCTGCATCCTGAGTTTGTCTTGCAATCCTATGGTCGCTGTGTTATTGAACGCCCAGATACCCACGCCTGTGCGCCGGATTTAGTCCTATACAAAGGTGATAATATTCCCAAATGGCAACCGGGAGAACCGCGTCGGATTGACTTGCGTCGCCACCGTTTGCCCGACTTGGTGGGGGAAATTGCCGATACTACTCTCAGCCTTGACTTGGATGAGCAAAAGCAACTCTACGCCAGCTTAGGGATTCCTGAATATTGGGTGGTTGATGTGAAAGGACAGCGGATTTTTGCTTTTGCTTTGAACTCATTGGGGCATTATGAAGCGATCGCACAATCCCAGGTGTTGACGGGTTTGCCGATCGCCCTCCTAGAACAAACCCTGGAACGAATGACCACCGAAACCAACACCGCCGCCGCCAGTTGGTTGATTCAACAGTTACAAAACCCGCCACAACTACAGGACGGTATTGCTGAATCTGAACACGAGGAGGCAAACAACGAGGAAAAAAATGCCTATCGCTCCAGCGGGTCTTAAATCATGATCCAGCCAGCCGTCGCACCACTAAGCTAGATGCAGGGTCCCTATTTTCCTTCTGGCAGCAAGGGGCTTATTAACGAAAAGATGCTGATATTGATAATATAGAATCAAAATCTACTCAGTATTATCGGAATCGATAACAATGCTTGGGACATCGAGAGCAGGTCAGTACATAGAACAGGTAGAAGGCTATGCCTAAGTCCACAGCCAAATCCACCACCGATGAAGATTTAGAATTGCTGGCTGAATTGGGGGTAGATATCGACCCGGAACCAACCAGCCAACAGTCCCCCAGAGACGAGCGAATCATCGCCGGTTTTGAAGAAATCGATCGCTTTGTTGCCGAAAAAGGGAGATTGCCCCAACATGGGGACGATCGCGATATTTTCGAGCGTCTCTATGCGGTGCGACTAGAGCGCCTGCGGGAATCGGCAGAATGTCGCGCCCTCCTAGAACCCATAGACTCCCAAGGGCTTTTAAATGCGGAAAATGATGCCAGTTTTACCCTAGCATCAGACTTAGCAGAAGACCAGATTGATGCCGCACTGTTGGCTCAGTTGGGGGTTGATGCTGAGTCTGAGAATGAGATTACTCAGCTTACCCATGTGCGTTCCCGCCAGGAAATCAAAGCCGCCGAAGAAGTTGCCCAGCGGTTTCCCTGCGAGGATTTTGCTGAATTTAAACCCATCTTTGCCGAAGTGCAGCGCCAGTTAAAGACTGGGGAACGGCAAACGGTGAAATATCAGGATTATGCCACTATCAATGAAGGGGATTTGTTTGTTCTTGAGGGACAAAAAGTCTTGGTAGCCGAGATGGGAGAGATGTTTATTAGTGACTATGGTCTGAGAAATTGCCGGTTGCGGGTGATTTATGACAATGGCACCGAGAGCAATCCCCTGTTTCGTTCATTTCAACGCGCCTTAAATAAGGATAAAACCAGCCGTCGCATTACTAAGCTAGATTTAGCAGATTTAGGTCCGTTATTTTCCTTTCAGGCGGCAGCAGAAGGTCCGGCAAAAGCCACCGCAGAAGTTGACCCAGAAACCGACTTAGCCACTGGCTATATTTATGTATTGCGGAGCCAGTCTGAGCATCCTTTTGTTGCTCAAAAGCGGTCGGTAATTCATAAAATTGGCGTGACGGGAGGCGATGTAAAAAAGCGCATTGCTAATGCTAAAAATGACCCTACTTATCTGTTGGCGGATGTGGAAATTGTGGCAACTTTTAAACTGGCCAATATTAACCGAAAAAAACTTGAGGCCATCCTACAGAAGTTTTTCGCCTCAGCTCAGTTAGATTTGGAATTGCGCGATCGCTTTGATACCCCCGTGAAGCCTAGGGAGTGGTTTCTGGTGCCTTTGGCAGCCATTGAGGAGGCCATTTCCAAAATCCAGGACGGAACCATTGACCAATTCCGATATAATCCAGAAACAGCCCGTCTAACGCCATTATGAACACAGTTCTGTAGGATGGGCTTCTCCCCTCTCCCTACCTGGGAGAGAGGGGGGTGAGGGCTTATTTCTCGATTGATTTAGGATGGCTATTGCCCTCTATCCCCCAACCCCTTTCTCCCAAAAAGGGAGAAAGGGGAGCAAGAGGGGGGATGGGTTTTGTCTGTGATTCTCCCCTCTCCCTACCTGGGAGAGGGGACGGGGGTGAGGGCAATATCGAGTGTTTCATTTTTATTTGAAATGACTATA
>DVDU01000182.1 GCA_015296065.1 Oscillatoriaceae cyanobacterium M33_DOE_052
CGCAGTAAAGGTTAAACTGGATAGCGCCACTGTGCCTTCGGCGGTGTTGCTAGAAGCTACCGCCATGGTGACATCTGATGTCGGTTGAGTATCGAGAACGACGGTAAATGTGGCAGTTCCGCCAGCTTCGGTAGTGGTTAAACCACTGGTGGGGGTGATGGTGACTCCGGCGGTGTCGTCATCAGTAATAGTAGTGGTGACGGGAGAACCGATAATGCTGGATGTTCCCGTAGCGGTGGCATTACTGAGAGTGAGTTCTAGGGTTTCGTCGGTTTCGTCGATTTGGTCTCCGACGATTTCCACAGTAACGCTGGCTTGGGTGGCATTGGCAGCGAAACTAATGGTACTGCCTGCGGTGGTGACTCCCGTGCCGGTAATAGAAACCAGGTTATAGTCGATGGTGTTGGCTGCGGTGCCGCCAAAGCTAAAATCTACGGTACTCGCTTCGTTAATTGCCCCGGTTCGCTCGATGGTAAAGTTGATTTGCTGGGTGCCGCTGTTACCTTCTGCGATCGTTGCACTGCTGCCAGTAAGGGTGTAACTGATATCGTTGTCGGTGATATTGGCATTGACACCACCGATGGCCATAGTGGTGGGATAATTGGCATCAGCACTGGTGGTGATGGCGTGAGTGATGCTGCTGGTATGGTCGTCCTCGGCCAATGTATCATCCACCGCACGCACAATCACCGTTTGCGGCGTGGTGCCGTTGGCATTTGTGAAGGTTAAGGTTTGGGTGGGGGCAAAATTTGTGCCATCGAGGCTAACTTCGGCTTGAGCATCTGCTGTCACTGTCACCGCCACATTGCCGCTGGGCAGGGTGTTCAGTTTTACAGTATAAGTATCTGTGGCACCGCCCTCCGTGACTTCGGTGCTGCTGGCGGACTGGGTGATGGTGACGCCAGGAGTGTCGTTGTCAGTATTGGTGACGGCGACATCAGCGGGGTCGAGGTTGTTATAGTTGGCGTCGGTGGTGGTGGTGTCGGGAGCGGTGATAATTTGGTAAGCGATGTCACCGTCAATCACTGCCCCATCGTCTTGACCTGTGATGGTGACAGTTTGGTAGGCGTTCCAGTTGGCAGGTGTAAAGGTGAGGGTAGCCGGGGAAACGGTGCCTTCGGCGGTGTTGCTGCTACTTAAGCCAATGGTGACATCGGCTGTTGGTTGGCTGGTTAAGCGAATGTCAAAGGTGGCTGGGGTGCCATCTTCGCTGGTGTTGCCGCTGATAGGCAGGATATCAAATCCGGCGGTGTCGTTATCGGTGATGGTGAAACTGCCGGTGGTGGTTCCTAAGAGAATACCCGCCGATGGGTTGCTAATGGTTAAATTAGCAGTTTCGTCGAGTTCGTCGAGTTGGTCATCAGCAATGGTGAAGGTGACTTGTCCGCTGCTGGTGCCATTAGCAATGGTAATTTGAGTGGGAATGGTGCCAGCGAAGTCGGCGGCGGTGGCAGTGCCGGTTAAGGCGAGGTCAACGGTTTGGTTGCCTACTACTGGGCCGGCTGCGGTGGCTGTCACCGTGATGGCTGTGGTGCCTGCTTCGGTGCCGGTGGTGGGACTGATGGAGAGGTTGACCGTTGGCGGGGGAATGGTGATGGTGAAGGATGCCGCAGTGGAAGTATCTGCGCCACTGTTAGCGGTGCCGCCGTTATCTCGGAGTTGGACAGAGATGGTGGCAGTGCCGGGGGTGCCGTTGGGGGTATAAGTGAGGGTGCCGTCGTTGGCGATGTCTGGCAGGCTGGTGAATAAGGTGTTGCCAGCGGTGACATTAACGATAAAGTCTTGGACGGCTTGGCTGCTTTCGTTGGCAGGGCCGAAAACAAAGGTATTTGCCCAGTTGGCCACGGTTTGGGCGGTGTTTGCCCAAGCGGCGAGGGTTTGGTTGCCAGCGTTACTGAAACTGGGTTGGTCGTTGACAGCAGTAACGGTGATGTCTGCGGTGTCGGTAGCGGTGCTGATACCAATATTAATGGTAGTGTCGGCTGTAGCACCATTCGTTCCCACTACCTGGTCCCAAGCCCGGAAGGTGATGGCGTTAGTGACGGTGCCGTTATAGTCAGCATTGGGTTGGAAGTAAATGCGGGTATTGGCATCCGCTGCCAGCAAGCGAGCGCTGGTATTGGATACTGTCCCCAAGGCGTTCCAGTTGGTGCCACCATCGGTGCTGTAGAACCAACTGCCGTTGGTGGTGTCGGCGGCGGTGATGGCTACGCCTGCTACGGCACCAGTGTCGGGGTCAGTGATGTTATTTTGCCCCGTACCAATGGCCGCAATAGAAGAGATGAGGGTGCCTACGGCGCCAGAAGGAGCCGCCGCATCTTCCAAGACGGTATTGAGGGTGACAACAGTGTTGGCAAGGGTGGGTGCAGTGTTGGTGTTTGTCCAGTATAAGTCGTCGTTGTCGGCGTTCGTGCTGGCATCATTAGCAGCAGCATTGTTGCTGGTGCGAAGATAGCCAACGACGCTGACAGTGGGCAGCGCAGTGGGCATTCCCTGGTTGTTGCCGTTGGTGTTGGTGAGGGACTGCATGGCAAAGATTGCCCCACCTTTACCTTGACCGTTGTTGTTACCAGTACCTCCTGTGCTTGTGTTGCTAGTAAAAGTGGCGTTATTCAGGCTTAAAGAACCTTGGCGGATAAAGATAGCGCCGCCTAAACCGGCACCGCCACCTCGGCTATTTCCAGCTCCAAAGCCCCCTATCCCACTAGGGCCGCGACCTCCTCCGCCACCGTAACCTCCGTTACCTCCGGTATAGCCACCCATACCACCACCGCCACCGCCGAAACCGCCTGCTCCTGCGGCACCGCCACCCCAATTTGCACCACCGCCGCCACCACCGAAGCCTCCTGAGCCTGAAACATATTGACCATTGCCGCCACCACCAAAAGCACTAACACCTCCGCCATAGTTGCCATTGCCACCGTAGCCACCGATGTTGGTAGTGGCGGAAGCAAAAAGTCCGCCACCGCCACTTTGCGAGGCGTAAGCATCGAAGCCACTGTTTCCAAACATCCCGCCACCGCCACGACCGCTACCGCCGCTATTGTTACCGCCGATCGCGCTATTGTTGCTAAAGGTGACGTTATTCAGCCCCACAGTGCCGTTGTAGATGAATAAACCGCCGCCCATACCTGCTCCGCCACCTCCGCTATCTCCGCCACTATTTCCCCCTTTGGCTTGACCTTGGGTGATGGTCAAGTCGGAGAAATTCACCGTGCCCGATTTAACAAAGAAGGGACGGAAACTGTTGCCACCGCTAACGGTACGGTTGTTGCCAATAAAACTAATATCGCTATTAATCAGGTTTTTCATCACTGCGGTCACGGTGACATCAGTGCCGAGGGTGATGGTGTCAGCGCCAGCATTGAGATTGGCCTGCCGGATTGCCCAGCTTAAAGAGTTGGCTACGGTGTCATCTCCAGTGTCAGTGGCTACGGTGACATCAAAGTTAGCCAGACTATATTCGTAATCTTCAGCGGTCTGGGCATTAACGGCAATTTCTGATTCAATATTGCCGGTGACGATTTCTAGGTCCCAGTCGCCTCCGTTACCTGTGAGGTCATTGGATGCGGCGATATCCGCTTTGGTGAGATTAGCTAGTTGTTGGATGAATGCTTGACCTGTGACTCCCTCGGCTACGTTGCATCCATATATATTGATGTCGGCGTTTTCGCTTAAGGCCGTTTGCCATTGCTGTAGCTGGTCTTGGTATTGTTCCAGGTTTTCTGGGTTGAGGGTGGTGTTGCCTAGTTTCAGGCTGCCCGGACTGCCGTGGGAGATGATGTGGAGGGTGTCTAATCCCCCCAAACCCCCCTTCAAAAGGGGGGCTTCAGATTCCCCCAAACCCCCGACTTTTTGGAGGATTTCGGTGATTTGCTCAATACCATCCCGGTCCTGGTCGAGGATATGGACTTCGGTGTTGGGCTGAACTCCGGCGATCAGGCTCTGATAGTCTTTTACTTGGGGGTCGATGATCAGGAGCTGATAGTTTTGACCACTTTAGTGGTCAAAACTCGAGTTATCTTGAGAGATCACCTTGATGGTGGAAGCTGGCATAGTTTTCCTCTGCGTGGATGAAAAGTTGTCCCTGGGGGCTAGAGTCCCTTGACTTATTTAACCATTTATGTGGAATTTTACTCTATCATTTGATCTTTTTCTGTCATGGCGAAGAAAGTGTGAAAATTTGGTTGCTTATTTTATTTTCCATCCAGTTGGCAATACGCAATTATATATTTTTCGTATAAAAAAATTTTATTTAAGTAATTGTCTTAATATTATGGGTATTAGCACAGCTACTTTAACCTTGAAAGAAACCTTCTCTGAAGATTCTCGTATCTAAACGTGAATTTCGATGAAGAAGGTTTCTGGGGGCAAGGGCACGGCATTATGTGGGGGCGTGATCTTTGCGGGAATAGGCTATCCGTTAAAAGCGACAGGCTCTTAGCCCCCTGGCTTCGCCCCTAGAAAGCTAAATTATTTTTTCATATGAATTTTATTCAACTGTTTTTTCAAAGGGGGGATGGCTCAAACCGACATGAAATCATCGGAGCTGATCAGACTCACATTTATCCCATAACAATTTGATTGATGCTTTACCAATTGAATAGACGAATATATTTATTTGGGTTTAGCCACAATTAAGTTAGCCCGAGTCGGGCTGGGTTGTTCCCAAAAGGATAGGCTGCTATACTGCCCGAACAAATCTGGCGGTAAAACTGTCTGTCTTGGCTGAAATTCGACTTTTGGCCGGACTTTATGCAACCCTTTGGTGTTAAGATTGAGGTCGAATTCTGGCGCGTCGTATTGGATGTTTTCCAAGTCGTGCTTGAAAGGTTCTTCTCCAAGAAATTGATAGATTAAGGAAATTGTTTTTTCTGGCCCTTTGGCAAGCAGGTCATAATCAACTATCAGCAATTTATGGCTGTCCTCGCTGTAGAATGCTTCTTTGAGAGCGTTGTAGGCAAATCCAACTAATCTGCCGCCCTGACTGAGAGCTTCGGTGCGGCTGTAAACTGTGGCTCTTTCTGCGGGATTGCTAAATAGCCGGGAAACGTCAAAGGCGTTGCGGCGAATCAGTCTTTCGATGCTGTCCATTATCCAAGCGATGTTTCTGACGCAGCAGATAATTTTGGCTTCAGGAAATAATTCCCGAATTAAACTTAATTTTGCACACCACAGGCGATTGGTATCAAAGATAACTGCTTTGTCGGCTTGGGGCTGGTAGTAGGTGGTAAAGATGCTGAATATAAGTTGCCGTTTTTGTTCTGGGGATATAAATACGGAAAATTCGTTTTCGGAACTCATGGCGGCGAGCATTTGCTCGACTAATCCCCCCACGGGGCTGCTCATACCGGCGTGAAAGCGGGGATTTTGCTGCAAAATGGCGCCGAGTAAGGTGGAACCCGATCGGGGCAAACCGGAGATAAAATGAATTTGGTTTTGCATTCAGGTGCGGAAAAAAAGGTGGTGTGGGTTGCGGCTGAAGAAGAAACCGGGTTTCTGGGACCTTGGGGTAGGGGCGAAGCTACCGGGCAGATATGTGGTTTTCCCCAAATATTGATACCGGGATGCTTTGGGCAGAGCTACTAGAGCCGTGACGCCCATTATATATGAATCTTCGGGCATTTCCTCACCCCCAACCCCTCCCAAAAGGGGAGACAAGCTGTACAGCAGTTTGCCCCATCTGGTGTATATAGTCATTTCAGATAAGAATGAGACAACCCTTGAGAGTTGCCCTCTATCCCCCAACCCCTTTCGACCAACAAGGGAGAAAGGGGAGCAAGACCTAGATGCTTTCTGGCTCCAACTCTCCCCTCTCCCTCCCTGGGAGAGGGGATGGGGGTGAGGGCTTCACCGGGGTTTAGCCAAAAAAACATTCTCATTCTTAATTGAAATGACTATATAGATACTACTCTATGACTGAATTACCCACCAAAAATATGGATATCATAGAAATCCTCAAACAAGATTATCAAAGATTTCCCGCCGCTCCCACTTACAGCATCTACGATGAAAACGTTTACTTCCGTGACCCCATGACCCAATTTCGTGGCCTCAAACGCTATCAGCAAATGATAGATTTTATGGCTACTTGGTTTAAACAAATTCAACTGGATTTGCACGATATCAACCAGGAAGACAATACCATTAAAACTAAATGGACATTAAGCTGGACAACCCCCCTCCCCTGGCAACCGAGAATTCACATTTCCGGCTGGAGCGAACTCCTGCTCAATGCTGACGGCAAGATTGAAAGCCATATTGATTACTGGGACATCTCCCGCCTGGAGGTACTGCAGCAGCACCTCAAAACTGGCTCCCGATCGCCAAAGCCCCCCAAAACCAGTTAAAGTAAAGTAACGTAATGTAAACATTTCTCAGGTGGGGTTGAATGATGCGCTTAATTCTGATGACGGGCAAAGGAGGCGTGGGCAAAACATCCGTTGCAGCCGCCACTGGGTTGCGCTGTGCCGAGTTGGGTTATAAAACCTTGGTTTTAAGCACGGACCCCGCCCACTCGCTCGCCGATAGCTTTGATATGGAACTGGGGCACGACCCCCGCCTAGTGCGTCCTAACCTCTGGGGCGCCGAATTGGACGCCTTGGTGGAATTGGAAGCCAACTGGGGCGCCGTCAAACGCTACATCACCGAGGTGCTACAGGCGCGGGGCCTCGACGGTGTGCAAGCGCAAGAACTGGCGATTTTGCCCGGAATGGATGAAATTTTCGGCTTGGTGCGGATGAAACGCCATTATGATGAGGGCACTTTTGATGTCCTAATTATTGACTCGGCTCCTACGGGGACGGCTTTGCGCCTACTCAGTTTGCCGGAAGTCTCCGGCTGGTATATGCGCCGGTTTTACAAGCCTCTTCAAGGCATTTCTGCTGCTCTGCGCCCCCTGGTGGAACCGATTTTTAAGCCTATTGCTGGGTTTTCTCTGCCTAATAATGAGGTGATGTCGGCTCCTTATGAATTTTACGAGCAAATCGAGGCTCTGGAAAAGGTTTTAACCGATAACACCCAAACATCGGTGCGCTTAGTCACCAACCCAGAAAAGATGGTGATTAAAGAATCTCTGCGCGCCCACGCTTATTTAAGTCTGTATAATGTGGCGACAGATTTGGTGGTGGCAAATCGGATTATCCCTGATGCGGTTACTGACCCTTTCTTTAAGCGGTGGAAAGAGAATCAGCAGCAGTATAAGCAGGAGATTCACGAGAATTTCCGGCCTCTACCGGTGAAGGAGGTGCCGCTTTATTCTGAGGAAATGTGCGGTTTAGAGGCTTTGGAGCGGCTGAAAGAAACTCTTTATGCGGGGGAAGACCCCACCCAGGTTTATTATAAAGAAACTACGGTGCGGGTGGTGCAGGATAAAAATCAATACAGTTTGGAGCTGTATTTGCCGGGAATTCCTAAAGACCAAATTCAGCTTAGCAAAACTGGTGATGAGTTGAATATTCGGATTGGCAATCACCGCCGCAATTTGGTGTTACCACAGGCGCTGGCGGCTTTGCAGCCTTCTGGGGCGAAAATGGATGAGGATTATCTGAAAATCCGGTTTGCTTGATTGGTTATTTGTCCGTTGTCATTTGACATTTGTCAAAGGACAACGGACAAGTGCGTTACCAGAAACCCAGTTTCTGGCCAGGGTAAGCGCATCAAATCAATAAGGAGCGTTTTTTAGCCTCTTATGGCCAAAATTCTCATTAAGTAGTAGCTTATTAAGAATCAAAAATCCATATTTAGCAAACAAACCCCATAAAAACGCTATATATGGATTTAGCCAAATTTGATGCGTTTACCCTCCAGATTAATCCCGGTCTGGCTAATACTGATTTTAACAGAGGATTGGCGCTTTTCCGCATTGGTAATGACCAAGCTGATCTACCAGATCCCCTCATTTTGCTGCGGCTGCTGATTCTGATTCGCTTGATAATACATAGTCGCCAACCCCAACCCAACTATTAAAGCCACTAAACTAGAGATAACAATGGCTAATGTTTGATTTTTAACTGGCACCACTGGCACTGTGGGAGGCGTTGATATAATCGTATTGGGGACAATTGCCTGGATGGCCTGGGCAGCAGTTTGATAACGATGCTGAGGATGAAAATGCACCATATTATCAATAATAGCAGCAAAACGAGGACTAACTACCGTGCGATTCCAAATTAATTCTAAAGTTTGTGAATCTCGTTGTAAAGTATGGGGAAATACGCCCGTTAACGCTTCAATAGCTATCATCCCCACCGCATAAATATCACTGGCAAAACTAGGCTGTCCCTTCTCCTGCTCATAAGGCATATATCCCGGAGTGCCTATGAGTATAGTCCCAGGGGCACCTGGTGGCAAATTGGCCATTTGTGTAGTGACTTCTTTAACAGCCCCAAAGTCAATCATCACAAGTTTACCATCTTGGCGGCGGCGCATTAAATTGGCGGGCTTGATATCCCGGTGAATCACATTATATCTCTGGACAAACACCAAAATTTCTAGGATATCTAGCACAAGCCGGGTAACTTTTGCCTCGTCCCAGATCTGGCCATTGTAGGTAGGCATTTCCTTGGCTAATTCCTCACCATCTATATATTCTTGCACGAGATAAAATCCCTGATTTTCGGTAAAATCAGCCAATAATCTGGGAATTTGCGGATGTTCCCCCAACTTTTCCAAGATTTTGGCCTCCGTGTAAAATAACCGTTCGGAAACTGGGAACACGCTTGGGGATTGAGGTTTAAGTTTCTTCACCACACATAAAGGATGACTATTGCGATGAATATCTTTTGCCAGGTAGGTTTCGCCAAAAGTCCCTTCACTCAGTTTTCTTTCGACTTGATAGCGCCCGCCGAGGCTGATGATAGTCATATTAGTGTTTTTTGTTTATAATTGGGTAAGCGTGTGGTAGGGTCAGGGGAGAGGCGGCAATGCCGTGTCCCTACAATTGAGGGAGCTAACAAGATGAATACCAAGAATACTATTATATCGGGATTGGCGGCGGTGGGTGCGGGGTTGAGTCTGATGGCTTGTTCTGTTCCCACTGGGATGGGTTCCAGTGGGGGTGGGGAGTCCCAGCCAATGGCAACCAACGAACTAACTACAACTTTTAAATGCGTTCAGGCGGATACGGGTTGGGCAACTATCGCTGAACGGGGTAACTCTGTTTCTAAAAACCCCTTGTTTACTTGGAATAGCGAGGAGTTTGGGGACAACTGGATGCCAGAAAAGCGTTGTTCTACGGTGACGGAGAAGCTAAACAATTTCGTGGCGAGCAATGGCGGGAGGTTATCCAACTTATATTTAACTTCTGGGCAGCTAAACGGGCGATCGGTGGTTTGTGTCGTTAACCAGCAGTCAACCTGCACGGGTAATAGTCTATTATTTACCCTGAGCCAGAAAAACGCCGCCACTCCCAGAACTGCGATCGCGAAGATTACTGCTTTTAGCCAAGGTAAGGCGGATGCTCAACCTGTGGAGGAGTCTGGTTTACCCCAGTATTTTCCTTTGCAGAACTTGGCGGATAAGCATTTGGCGGGGGGACCGTGGTAGGGGCGAAGCATGACGGCGAATAATTTTTGGCTGAAACAGAGGATATATTACCGTCATGCTTCGCCCTGGTTTGACGGCGAGTTCGTAGGTTGGGTTGAGGAACGAAACCCAACAAACCCCACCGTGGGGGTTCAGAAACCGGGTTTCTTAACTAAATTTGGGTTTTGATGCAGAGACGATCGCAGAAACCCGGTTTCTTGGTTATCCCGGGGGGTTTCTGAAACCGGGTTTCTTAACTAAATCTCGGTTATGATGCAGAGACGATCTCAGAAACCCGGTTTCTTGGTTATCTGTTGTTGAGGTTAACATATGAATTCATGCACGATCGAACGCGGGAAAGTGTTAGAAATCCTGAGTCAGATAAAACCGATATTAAAAGACAAATACGGGGTGAGTCGGTTAGGAATTTTTGGCTCTTTTGCGAGAAATGAAGCTACAGAGAGCAGCGATGTGGATGTGGTGTTAGAAATGGAAGAGCCTAATCTATTTATGATGGTTCACATCAAGGAAGAAATCGAGAAAAATCTGGGTAAACCCGTTGATTTAGTTCGTTATCGAGAACGGATGAACCCTTACTTAAAAGTCCGAATCGAGCGCGAGGCTATATATGTCTGACCCATCTCTAATTTATGAAAAATTGCTCCAAATTGAGGCTGCTTTAGAGCGAATTAATCGGAGATTTTCCGGAATTGAATCTCCTGATGATTTTCTAGATAGCGATCGGGGATTGGATATGCTCGACGGAATTGGGATGATGTTAATTGCGATCGGCGAAAACTTGAAAAAAATTGACCGAGATACCGCCGGGGCGCTATTACAGCGCTACAACTCCATCGACTGGAAGGGGGCGAAGGGGGTGAGAGACATTCTCTCACATCATTATTTTAACCTGGATGCAGCAGAAATATTTAATATTTGTCAGAAAGAGATTCCTGCCCTGACCTCTGTGATAAAATTGATGATTGAGGAATACAAAAATAGCCCTACTCCCTGAAATGCCTAAGTACATTCGTGGGGTAAACACCCGGTCCAGAAACCGTGGGGTCCAGAAACCGGGTTTCTTAACTAAATTTGGGTTAGAATGCAGAAATTATCGCAGAAACCCGGTTTCTTAGCTATCATGCAAAAACTCTCGCAGAAACCCGGAAACTTGGTTATCGCCATCCTGACTCTGGGCCTCGGTTTGGGGGCCTGTGGGAAGCTGTCGCCGGAAGATGTGGCGAAAACAGCCCAGGAAGTCACCGTGATGGTGGATGGCTGTGCAGCGGGTTCGGGAATGATTTATCGGCGTGAGGGCAATACTTATTCCGTGCTGACGGCCCATCATGTGGTAGAAGATGCCCAGGTTACTTGTTTGATTATCACTCCTGATGGCTTCCGGCACCAAGCAAATCCCCAAGTCACTGTCCCAGTCCCAAATGTGGACTTGGCGGTGATGACTTTTACCACTGACAAAGACTACAAACTGGCGAAATGGGGGGACTCGGACAAGGTGGTGGCGGGGCAAACGGTCTATGTGGCGGGGGCTCCAGAAACGACTCAGGCCATCCCTTCCCGCACCATAATTATCCCCGATGGGAAAATTATCGGCAACATCTCCCAGCCAACTGAGGGTTATAGCTTAATTTACAATAATATCACTCAACCGGGAATGAGCGGCGAGCCGGTATTGGATGACCGAGGTAAAGTGATTGGGGTTCACGGTCGGGGAGATAGGGATGATACTGGGGGAAAAACAGGGCAGAATTTGGCGATTCCTATTGCGACTTTTCTGGATCCCCCCCAACCCCCCTTAAAAAGGGGGGAGAATGAGCAAAATCCCCCCTTAACAAGTGGGGGGAATGAGCAAAATCCCCCTCAGCCCGGAAATAACCAAACTCCCCCCTTTTTAAGGGTGGCTGGGGGGGATCGGCGCGGCAATTTCACCTGGGCCGCATTACAGCAACAAGGAATGGTAAAGAAACTGGGATGGGGAGAAGTCAGAGAAGTAATTGCCCTGAACCAGGAATTAACCGTAGTGATTTCTAATGTTGGAGCAACCTTATTTAATTTAGCCACTGGGGAAGCCCTCTGGGAAATTGATTGTCCGGCTAATGGTGGGGCAGTGAGTGCAAATGGGCGGTTATTGGCATTGCGTAAAGACAAAGATATTTATCTGTGGGATTTGACCACGGGGCAGTTTTTGCGCCAACTCCAGGGACATACAAGCTATGTGTCAAGCGTCAGCTTCAGTCCAGATGGTCAAACCCTGGCTTCTGGGAGTGAGGATAAAACAGTGCGACTGTGGGATGTGGCGACGGGAAGGGAACTCCGCCAACTCACTGGACATACAAGCTATGTGTCAAGCGTCAGCTTCAGTCCTGATGGTAAAACCCTGGCTTCTGGGAGTAGGGATAATACAGTGCGACTGTGGGATTTGACCACGGGGCAGTTTTTGCGCCAACTCCAGGGACATACAAGCTATGTGTGAAGCGTCAGCTTCAGTCCTGATGGTCAAACCCTCGCTTCTGGGAGTGATGATAAAACAGTGCGACTGTGGGATGTGGCGACGGGACGGGAACTCCGCCAACTCCAGGGACATACAGACTGGGTGAGAAGCGTCAGCTTCAGTCCTGATGGTCAAACCCTGGCTTCTGGGGGTGGGGATGGGGTGGTGCGGTTGTGGCGGGTGCGGGAGGGGTGTGGGTGGGGCGGTGCGGCTTCGCTCACCGACCAGGGAGCGGGGGTGCAGGGGTGCAGGGGTGCGGGGGTGCGGGGGAGCAGGGGTGCGGGGGGAGTGCAAGACCTAGCTATAATAGGGATAAACTTCTTTTCAGCAACATAATGAGTATTAATCTAACCTCTGACCAGGAACAATTTATTCAAACTAAGCTGAAATCAGGGAAATATCAAACCCCTGAAGAAGTCGTTTCCATTGCCTTGCGGTTGTTAGACGAATGGGAAAAGGCTGAGGCTGAATGGGTTGCAGAGGTGGGCACTAAAATTGATGCGGCCATATCCGCTAGTGAGGAAACCCCGCCCCTTGATGGCCCAACTTTTATCAAGGAAATTTTACAACGATTTCAGCCAGTAGATTAGGATAACACTATGAGTCGTTATGTTATCAATATTCTGGCCAGCCGCGACCTGAATGATATTGCCGAGTATTTTGCTACTCATAGTGTGGTAGCAGGGGAAAAGTTTTTTCTTGAGTTTAATCGCCGCTGCGAGCAACTGGTAAATTTTCCAAATTTAGGGAAAAGCTACGCAGAAATTCGTCCCTACCTCCGAGGTTTACCTTTAAAAGGTTATGTCATATTTTACCGACTGGTGGACGATGGAATTGAAATTTTGCGGGTTTTAAGTGGTCGCCGGAATTTTCCCGATTTTTTTCAAGAATCTGAATAAAGTAGATTCTTGTGCAGTAACCCGGTTTCTGAGTTAAAATGCAACCACGAGGAGAGCAACCCCTGGAGACAGTGATGCAAATTACATTGAACAAGCAACAAGAGCAGTTTATCGCCACCCAGTTAGCGAGGGGCAATTTTAATCATCCCGATGAGGTTGTGAATGCTGCCTTTCTCCTGCTGGAAAAATTGCAAAATGAGTATGAAGAATGGCTCACAGAAGCCCGCGCTAAAGTGGAAGAAGCTGTGGCAGAAATGGACAGAGGCGAAGCGTTAGATGGGGAAACATTTGTGTTAGGGATTTTGGAGCGTTTTCAGCAGGCAAAGGGAGGTAACGTTGAGTGAATCAGTATCAGATATCGCCCTCTGCCAGTCGAGATTTGAATGAAATTTCCGAATATTTTTTAGCGCAAAGTATTACCGCAGGTGAGCGGTTTTTCCAAGAATTTAACCGCAAATGTAAATATTTAACCCAGTTTCCTTATATGGGGAAAAGCTATGGGCATTTATTAACAGATTTGCGTGGTTTACCTTTGGAAGGTTACATTATTCTTTATCGTACCATAGGAGAAACGGTGGAAATTCTGCGGGTTGTGCATGGACGGCAAGACCTAGAGGCATTATTTAGAAATTGATGATTATCCCCTGGGGTTGCAGAAACCGGGGGGGTTCAGAAACCGGGTTTCTTAATTAAATCTTGGTTTTGATGCAGAGATTATCGCAGAAACCCGGTTTCTTAGCTTTTTCTTGGCTTTACTCTAGCAAAGGAATGCCCCAACTGAAGGTTTCCATCTGTTTAAATACAGGTTCGGGGGGGAATGTGCCATCGATAAATTTAAAAGTGTCTATCCCACCCAGGGGATATGCAGAACGCCCATTTATCCCCACCAGTTCGCCTTGGTGATTCAAAATTGGGCCGCCGCTCATCCCAGAAACGATATCATTAGTATAACCCAATTGATATCCTTCTTCTAGGGGGGTTTGGGGGAGCATTCCCACGGTTCCAGTTGTCCACCGAAAGGCTTTTAACCCCCAGGGACGGGTATTGGTAATTTTATTTTCGTTGATTTGATGCCAACTGGGAAATCCCGCTGCATAAACTACATCCCCAATATTTAACCGTTGGGTGTTGGCGATTTCTGCTACTGTGTATCTGTGGTAACTGGTGAATTGTAACCAGGCGATGTCTTGATTGTCACTGCTCCCCAACAAATGGGCTGGATGGGCTTGACCGTCTGGGGTTAAAATGGTGTAGGGTTGTTCTTGGTTATCATCAACCACGTGGCGGTTGGTGATGACGATATAGGCGTGTTGGTCTCGCTGAATAATGACGCCGGAACCGGTACTGCTGTGAGTGAGAATGCGCACGGTGATTTGACGGGCAATTTCTGAGGTTTCTGGGGATGGTGGTTCTAAATTGCCGATAAATGGAGCGGTGGCGCTAAGGACGAAAAAGGCGATAATTGTTCTGATGCCCCGGTTCATGGCCTATATATATGGGCGGCACATTTTCTCACAATACTATGATAGGTCAAGGGGGAATAAATGTCAAGGGGTTTTCTGAAATTTTTTTGACCAAATTTTCTGGAGTTGCTATTGGTAGGGGTGGGGATACAGCAGATTGGGTGTTGATTTGGTGATGACCCTCACCCTAAATCCCTCTCCCAAGACGGGAGAGGGACTTTGAAGATATCTCACATTTTTCAGAAAATGCTGTATTCACCTCATTTATTTACCGTGATTTGCCTTTGATTTACGGGTTGCAACGATCGGGCATTCACGTTGTAAATTTCTGTAAACTCCTCGATTTGTGCCAGTGAGGCTTCCAGGGGTGTGGCTAAAACGTGCCAATTTACCCCCTCAGTGCAAGGCGGTGTGGTGAGGGAGCCACTGTAACTATAGTAAGCGCGGTTTTCGGGTAACAGTTTGCTAGCATTAATCTTGATATTACTGGCCGTTACCTCATCATGGGTCTGAGGAATCTGTTCCCAGAGGGTATTGAGCAATTCATTAGGTTTGCCCTCCTGAATCAAAACCCCCACAACTGCAAACTGTCCGGCTTGATTTTTGTGAACTAAGTGCAACTCCATCCCCGCCGCCTGATTATTCACCGTATGCTCGCTGGGGGTGTGAAAGTGAAATTGCACCAAATCATACTTTTGCTCACCAATTTTGACCCAACTCCCTGGGGGATAGTTGACTTGAATTGTGTGGCCGGTGTTGGTTATAGTTAAAGGTACATCTTGGTAACTAAACTGGATTTTGGCGGGATTAGTTTTAGTGATTTTGGCGGGTTCAAAATTGATGGGGGACTGGGAATTGCCATTTTTGCAGGCGGCATATTCTGCCTTTAGTTCTCCCCATTTAGTAGGATTATTGGCTCCGCCATAATGCCAGCTTGCTGCTTCTGATGGTGATGGTGGTGGTGGCGATTCGGGTTGGGATATTTCTGGTGGTTTGACGGGCTGACAGGAGATGTTGGTTAGGATTAAAGTCAAGAGCGAGATTTTCCATATCAGCTTTGGGATTCTCATGGGTTTGGTTGATTTTCATATATTAGGATTTAAAATACTATTTAGGTTATGGTTTGTCAAGGTGGTTAATTCTGGTCAATCTATATTTTTTATTAAACCTACAGAAGAAACCGGGTTTTTGCGGGGGGTTTCCCTCCTGCCCTCACCCTAAATCCCTCTCCCAAGACGGGAGAGGGACTTTGAGGTTGAGAAACGCTTAGCGGGTGGTGCGTACCCACTCTTCTACAGCGTCGGCGAGGGTGGCGGCGAGTTGTTTCTGTGCTTCGGGGTCAACTATCCACTCAAACTCATCAGGGTTAATCATAAAACCCAATTCTAATAATACTGAAGGTGTGACGGTGGAGCGAGCTAGGGCTAAACTGTTCCAAAATACGCCGTAGGATGGGCGCCCCAATTTTTGCACGAGATAGTTGTGTAAAAATACGGCTAAACTGTGGGCTTGGGGATGATACCAAAACATCCCGACACCTGCGGTATTGATGGCGTCGCCGGAGTCTGGGAGGGCGTTGTAGTGGACGCTGAGGGCGAGGTTGGGCTCTTCTTTCTCAATCATTTCTACGCGCTGTAGGGGCCATAAATCGTCGTCTCCTTCGCGGGTCATATAGACTGTGGCGCCGCGTTTTTGTAGTTCATCGCGTAATAGTTTAGACACGATTAAGGTGACATCTTTTTCGGGATAGCCGGTGGGACCGCGGGAGCCGAGGTCTTGGGGGCTACCATGACCGGGGTCGATCGCGATTTTCATCCCGGCGAGGGGGCGGCTACCGCTGCGATTTTCTGGGGGATGACGGAGGGAAAATACCAGGGTTGTGCCCTCATAGCGCAATTTGTAGCCCCATTGCTGCAGTGATTTGAGGTGAAATGTGTATTCTAACCGTCCAGGTTCCCGCTGTTCCCAGTCGAGGCGTTTGATTACGGGGTCGTCATCCAGGCGAATGGTTTGGGTTTCCGCCGTGGCGTTATAGAGGGTTAGGGTTAATGTGCCTTCCCCTTGCTGTACGGTCATGGGGAGGGGGGTTTCTAGGGGGAAGCGAATTTCTGTCCAGTTGGGGACTTGACGATAACCGAGACTTCTCACTATGGACCGGGGGGGTGCCCCAGTAGATAATACCTTTACTTCGTCGGCTTTAATCCAGCCGCCGTATTCCAGGCGGAGGAAATCTCCTTCGCGTCCGGTGATGCGCGATCGGGTGCCCGTGGGTAAAGGTGTCAGGCGGGTGTTTTCCGCCGTCGGTCCCGTGCGAGCCACCCCCGCCGCCGCCGTCACCTCCGCCACCTGAAATTGACTCGGTGACAGAATCTCAACCCGACCCGTACCCATCATACTGCTGGTTTGACCATTGAGGCTGACTTGAAATTTCGGTTGACCCAAATTCCCTGGCACCGTGAGATTATTAGTACAACCTTCGTAGTGACCGGCGGCATTACGCACGAGGGGCAAATTTTCTTCCGTGAGCGCCGACAAATTCGCTGGCAGTTCCACCACTTCCCCTTGAGGCATTAAACTAAGGGTTTGGGAACCGATTTGCACCGAAACCGTGGCATCAGCGGGAGCCACCGCACTGAAGCAAACCAACTCCCCAGGCATTCTGGCAATATCCACAGCCGGAGAGAGGGAATTAGGGGCAAAACCCACTCCCTCTGGCATTGGGGGTGTAGTTGCCTCCCGCGTCACTTTGACTTGGATTTCTTCATTGCTGTGACGGATGGTAAATTGATTGTCGCCAATTTCCAGAGGCAAACTGGGGGCGAAATGGCCAGCGGGACTGCGCTGGATTTTCTGGCCGTTGATAAACACATCACCGCTAGGGGGGGCAGTGCCAATGAAAAAAATCTGCTGTGCAGTAGTTTTGTGTTCTAAGGGCGGATAGGCTAAAAACAGGGAGCTGTCTGCTCTAGCAGATTGAGTGATGACCATTATAGAACTGAGTGCAGCTAAGCCTAGGAGATTGCGCATGGGGGGATTGTCAAACATTGATGTGAACCATACAAGATTATAAAGGTCATCAGGGTATTTCCGCGCTAAACAGATGATTTCAGGATGATTGAAAGCAGATTTTTTGATAATTATCTATTGAAATTAATTGAAATTTCTGTGATTTTGATTGATGATTTTATCTCAATTTTTTAGATTAATCAAAAACAGCTACCTCCTTTGTGTTATATCAAGTCTCTGTAGGGTGGGCATTGCCCCCCTACCATAGTGATGATTCGCCTAGTTATGGGTTTAAGATTTCTCGCTGGATGTCGATGCCAAGACCGAGGGCAACGCGGGTGCCATAGTCGGGGTCGGCTTTGTAAAAGTGGGGGATTTGCCGGAGTTTAATCTCGCGGTTAGCGGGTTTCATGGCATCTACAATGTTGTCGATGAGACGGGCTTTTTCATCGGCGGTGAGGACGCGGTATAAGTTACCGGCTTGGATGTAGTCGTTATCGGTGCTATTTGGCGGGGTACGATCGGCCTTTCCAGACACCTCCAAAGGCGGCTCTGGGGATTCTGGGGCTTGTGTTGGTCCGCCAAAACTGTTAGGCTCGTAATTGACGCTGCTGCCGCCGTTATCGTCAAAACGCATCAAACCGTCCCGCTGGTAGTTGGCGGCTTTGGTGGCGTGGGGGCAGTTGATGGGGAGGGTGCCATAGTTGCCGCCGAGGCGATACCGCTGGGCATCGGGATAGGCAAATAGGCGTCCTTGGAGCATTTTATCAGGGGAAAACCCGATACCGGGGACGATGTTGGAGGGGGAAAATGCGACTTGCTCCACTTCGGCGAAGTAGTTTTCGGGGTTGCGGTTGAGGACAAGACGCCCGATCGGGATGCGGGGATAGTCTTTTTGCGGCCAGACTTTGGTCAAGTCGAAGGGGTCGAAACGGTAGTTAGCGGCTGCGGCTGGGGGCATAATTTGCACATAGACTTTCCAGGCGGGGAAGTTGCCCGACGCGATCGCGTTGAATAAATCCCGAGTAGCATGATCTGGGTCTTCTCCCGATACACGAGTCGCTTCTGCGCGAGTAAAATTCTCCACACCCTGTTCACTGATGAAGTGATATTTAATCCAAACTCCCTGGTTTTCGGCATTCACCCACCCGAAAGTATGACTGCCATAACCGTTCATGTGGCGATAGGATTTGGGAGTGCCGCGATCGGAATAGAGAATCGTCACTTGATGCACCGATTCCGGCGTCAGAGAGAAGAAATCCCATACAGCATTCGGGTCTTTGCAATTCGTTTGCGGATGGCGCTTTTGGGAGTGAATTAAATCGGGAAACTTGAGCGGGTCGCGGATAAAAAAAGTGGGCGTATTATTGCCCACAATATCATAATTACCCTCTTCGGTGTAGAATTTCACCGCAAACCCTCGCGGGTCACGGGCAGCATCCGCCGATCCCTTTTCCCCACCAACGGTGGAAAAGCGAACAAACACAGGCGTTTGTTTGCCCACTGTGGTTAAAAACTTGGCTTTTGTTGACGAAGTAACATCGGCGGTAAGTTCAAAATAGCCGTGAGCCCCGGCCCCTTTGGCGTGAACTACCCGTTCGGGAATCCGTTCCCGGTTGAAGTGCGCCAGTTTTTCTAATAGGTGAAAATCTTGGACTAATACTGGGCCTGAACTGCCAGCGGTGAGAGAGTTTTGATTATCCCCTACAGGAATACCAAAAGTGGTAGTTAAGTTTTGGTTTTCGGTCATCTCTGCCTCAGAATGCTTCCGTTTTTCTGCCTGAGTGTAAGGCATTTAGGTAAATTACATCTTGGAGGGCTAACAAGTCAAGGGAGGATTATCCTTCTAGTTCACAGCAATTTTTTCCCCTGTAGTGGGCTGCTATTTGGGTTATGGGATGGTTTGATGCCGTTTGGCTTGAGTCGCCCCACATATAACTTGCACAAAATAGCAGATATTTGGCGAATGAAAAGGGGTATCTGTTGCCGGTTTAAATTTAAATTAGATTACGGCTACCGCCGGGATGGGAGCAGCTCCTAGAGGGAATCTGGGGCTGTGGTGGTGTGGCGGAGGGTCACGATTCGCCACGGCTTGAGGTAAAGTAGGATATCGATTAGTGATAGGCTTCCTTCCGTCCGAGGAGGTATGGCAGGTGCGATGCTAGCGTGACGCAAGCGCGGGCGGCGTTCGTTGCGACAACACTCTATCGGCTCTGGGGGTTGAGGATGATTCGCCTCGGGGGGTGCGAGGATACCGGGCTGGGTGCAGCAGCCAATAGCCAAAACAGAACAGTAGGATAAAATTCCTGTCAAGATTGGTGGTAAATTAACATTGATATCCAGGTGAGAGTAGATTCAGGTAGAGGAGTTAGCGGTTTTGGGTTGGGATGGTTGGATGAGCGAGCAAGTTGAGCGGGGGTTGTGGTAGAGGGGGAAGCATTCCGCCTTGATGTTAATCATTTTTACAAGATAATTAATGGCGTTAAGTAACGCCGATCGACATCACATCATCCTGGGCAGAAAAATTGTGGCGAATCTAACCCTATAGCCCATCGGGGAAAAACTATTTGGGCTGAGGGCACGCCGAACCAACTGGAATCAAGAATGCGTTTGGGGTTATATGATGGTCAATCCAACAACAGCCGAAAATTTTCCCGTTTCCTCAAGGGAGGGAACCGCGATCGTCCACTTACCACACCGCGTCACCGTGATGGAGGCGGTGGCTTTCAAGCAGACTGTCACCAAACTGCTGGAAAACAATCCCCCTTGGCAGGAAATCATCCTTGATTTCCAGCAAACCACTTTTATCGATAGCAGTGGCGTGGGGGCATTGGTTCACAATGTGAAAGCGGCGAAACGGCTAGACATTCCTTTGGGGCTGCAAAACGTGCAGCCCCAAGTGAAGGGAGTTTTATCCCTCACGGGACTGGAGCGAGCCTTAACCATTTTGCCGGACGCCCTCAATGTCAACCCAAGAGAAGACAAGGAAGAGGAAAAAATCTTGGGGGAGCCAACGCCCCCCCTACCCCCCCTGCCAACCACTCATCCTTCGGTCCGCTCTGTGGCTAAACGGGGGGTAGATATCTTGGGGGCTATTGTAGGCTTAGGAATTACGGCAGTGTTGTTTCCGGCGATCGCGATCGCCATTAAACTCGACAGTCCCGGCCCGATTTTCTTCAGTCAAATCCGCTGTGGTTGGATGGGACGCTCATTTCGGATGTGGAAATTCCGCTCTATGTGCATCAACGCCGAAGCCATGAAATCTCAAGTAGAAAACCAAATCGTTGGCCCCCTGTTTAAAAATGAAAACGACCCCCGGGTAACCAGGGTCGGGCATTTCCTCCGCCGCCGGAGTTTGGACGAACTGCCCCAGTTCTGGAATGTACTTACTGGCGATATGAGCCTCGTAGGCACCAGACCGGTTCTCCCGGACGAACTGGAAAAGTATGAAGTCCCCGAATGGCAGCGCCTGGATGTGAAACCGGGGATGACCGGGGAGTGGCAAGTCAATGGCCGCTCTAACGTGCGGAACTTTGAGGATGTGATCCGCTTGGACCTAAAATACCAGCAAAACTGGAGTTTCGTTTATGATTTAAAGCTAATCCTGAAAACCATTGGCATCCTGTTCCAGAAAAACACTGGGGCTTTTTAAACGAGTATAACAAAAATCAGGAACTATGGCGTGATTAACCATCATTCATCGATTACTTTATATTGGGAAGTGTGTTATCAAAAAATAGGGAGCTGGTGGCAAAAGCTGATTTCCCGGCTCCGCAAACAATCAGCAATGCCAGAGCAACCGCTGAAGCGATCGCGGATTCAGGTGGGCACCGACCTCAACGCTCTCGCCGAAGTCCTCCAGTGGTTTGAGCAATTCAACATCTCCCTAGTGCCTGGGGAAATTTGGTGGCAGTGTCAAACCGCCTTGGCGGAAGGCTTTACCAACGCTGTGCGTCACGCTCACCATAACTTGCCCCCAGAAACATCGATCGATATCGAGGTTGCGATCCTCCCCCATTGTCTGGAAATGCGGATCTGGGATGACGGTCAGCCGTTTGATTTAGAATCAAAACTGCAAGCCCTATCCCAACAAGTATTAGATCCCCTAGAAAAAGAAAATGGCAGGGGACTGATATTTATGCACCAGCTCACGGACGAAATTTCCTATACCCGTACTGAAGACCAGCGCAACTGCCTGTTAATGCGAAGAAACTTGCTGCGCCCCCTCCGGGGCGACAAATGATTCAATGAGGAAACCCTTTCCTAATTACGATGACATCCGGTCTTGGCTACGGGCGATCGTCCTTCTGGCCTCGGTTTGCACTGGCGCTGTTGCCCGACTGTGCGGCATTTTAGCGCGCCTGCGCCACCCAAAAACCCATTCCGCGCCGCCGCCAAGACAGGAGCCTGGGAGAGGTGACCTCTGTTCCTGCCGCCAAAATTCTGGCCATATCCGCCCTCTATTCCCCGAGGCGAATGGCCAAAAGCCACCACCAGAAACATCCAGGCAAAAATATGGCAATGGCGATGGCTACTACCGAAATCCTAGTCGGGTGGGCAATACCCACTCTACCGAAAACCTAGTCAAGAAGCCGATACCGCCAAAAGTGGAGCCGGAATTGTTACAACTTGCCCACGATTTGATTGCCATCTTCAGCCTCCCAGAAGCCCGCTTGCTCCATGCCAACGATGCTTGGCTGGAAACTCTGGGGCAAACATCCCCCGGTACGGGCTTCCAGCTTGGTTGGGGCGATATCCTCCATAGCAACTGTCCCCCGACGGGACGGGAAATCCCTGCTGCTGTGGCGAGAGGACAAACTTTTTCAGACATCGAGCTGGTGTTGGTCGCCACCAGTCTAGCTCCCATTTGGGTTCGAGGGAAGGTTATCTCCTATCAGGAGAATGGGACTCACTACATGGCGGCAATTTTCCGCAATGTCAGCGCCGAAAAGCAACTGGCGGCCAAATACCAGCAAATTTTTGAACAGGCTACAGAAGGTATATTTGAAGCCAGCCTCGGCGGTGATTTCCTCTGTGTCAACCCAGCTCTGGCCGGGATTTACGGTTACGACACTGCCGCAGAATTTCTCGCGGATATTCGTAATGCCAGCCAACTTTATGCAGAAATCCCGCACTGGCAAGATTGCTTACCGATATTGGAAAGCACTGGGGAACTCAGCCGGGAAGTGAAGGTGAAGCGTCGCGGCGGGCATACTATGTGGGTATTGGAAAAGCTGCAATTACAGCGAGACAATTTTGGCCGCCCAGCCGGGGTACAGGGTTTTGTCCAAGATATCACCACTCGCCGTCAGGCAGAGGCGACCCTCGCGGTGGCGAAAGAGCAGTTACAGGCAGTATTGGACGCGGTGCCTGGTACGGTGTCTTTGATTAGCTCGGATTTTCGTTATTTGGGGGTGAACCGCCACCTCGCCGCTACTTATAATTTGCCCCTGGATTTTTTTGTGGGACGGGAAGTGGGTTTCCGCCAGTCGGCTTTCGGCCAATTTGTGCGGGAGTTTTTCGCCAACGCGGCGGAAGAGGCTGCCCAGGAAATCGATACAGAAATTAATGGCAGTTTCCGCAGCGATTTGGTGATTGCAAAAAAGTGGCTCGATAGCGAAGCGGCGGTGTTTGTGGGGATAGATATTACGGAACGCAAGCGCGCTGAAGCGGCTCTGCGCCAAGAACTGGCGGAAGCGGCGGAGTATGTGCGTAGTTTGTTGCCCGCTCCCATTTCGGAACCGATCGCGATCGACTCCCGGTTTATCCCCTCGCAGCAGCTCGGTGGCGATGGGTTTGACTACTACTGGCTGGATGAGGACCACTTGGCGATTTATTTGCTGGACGTATCGGGGCACGGTTCCCGCGCTGCTTTGTTGTCGGTTTCTGTTCTCAATTTCCTGCGATCGCGCTTCCTCCCAGACACCAACTTTTACCAGCCAGAGCGGGTTTTGAGCGCCCTCAACCAAATCATCCAAATGGAACGCCAGCGCAATATGTATTTCACCATTTGGTATGGGGTTTATAACCAGCGCACCCGCGAGCTGGTTTATGCTAGCGCTGGTCATCCCCCCGCCGTTTTACTCTCCCACTCCCCCGAGGGCATCGAAGCCAAACTGCTTAAAACCAGCGGTTGTCTGCCGATCGGCATGTTTCCCACTGCCCAATACACCCGCGATTCTTCCCAAATTCAACCCCAGAGTACCCTCTATATCTTCAGCGATGGCATTTATGAAATCCGCCAACCCGACGGCACCATCTGGGACCTAGAGGACTTCCTCAACTTGTTGGCCAACTGCCACCGCCACGGTGACGACTTCAGCCTCGAACGAGTCTTGCAAGCAGTGCGCACCGTCAATACCAAAGACACCTTCGATGATGATGTTTCTCTCCTGCAAATAAATTTTACTCCTTAACCTCATCCTCAAGCCCATCAGATAGCTCCCCTGACCGATCGGTTCGGGCGACTGCATCGCCGCCCACCTCCTAGCTGCTACCAGTCCCATTTGGGTTTAAGTCAAAACCTTGATTTTGAACTGTTCTTGATTATCGAAAATCTCGATCACCTTATCCAAACCCGCCAGTTCAAACAGCATCCTCACCTGATGGTTCAACCCACATACAAATATCTTCTGTCCCGCTGATTGCACCGTTTTAATCGCTAGCACCACCGCTCCCAACCCTGAACTATCCATAAAGGTCACATCCTTAAAATCAATTAAAACCAGGTTCGCACCCGCCGCTAAGGAGTTGTTAATCTCTTGATGGAACTGCCCGGACTTGGTGCGATCGAGGAGACCAAAAGGCTGAATGACTTTAAATACAGAACTCATCTTGTTGACTCGCCAGTTAACGCTACAAACCAAATTTACTGCACTCACCCGTCACACATCCAATGCGTGCCAAAATTATCTTAACTTGCTCTGACCCCACTCCCATCAATTCAACCCAAAATTCTGGGAGAATAAATTGCGGATAAGTAACATGATATGACATGGCACCGAGTTTCTCTCCCCCCATTGGGATGATCCCTTGATTGGCAAAACCCTTCAACTGCCCAGAGGAGATGGGGATTATCCCCACCAGCATCCCGATCGGCCCAAAGCCCCAAGCAAGTGTCTCACCATTCTCTTGTTTCCAGATGAGCATGATGTATATTTACCGCCTTCTGCAACAGCCAATCATGGCATTTTTACCGCCCAATTATGTAAATTTTTATGTCAGCCATCAACCCTAGTGACAGCTATATAATATAATAATATATTGTGCCTCGTTTTTGCCTCAAATTCCCGGAAAAATCTGTGGCCAAGGCAGGACAAATACGTTATCATGTTGCTACCTAGTTTATATGCTAAAAAAAGTCACGATTAAAGGTTACAAGTCAATTAAAGAAGCCGAGTTTAACCTGGGCAATATCAACATTTTATAGTCATTTCAATAAAAAAAATAGTTTTTTGGTTAAACCCCGACCCAATTGTGCCCTCTATTCCCCAACCCCTCTCCCCCCCTGGTCGAAAGGGGTTGGGGAATAGAGGGCATCAAGAGAGTATCTCATTGTTATTTGAAATAAATATAATTTTCAATTCACCCGGATCAGGTGTAAATCAAAAATTGGCTGATTGGATTTGGCTCATATGATTGGTGAGTATTTCTACTTGGTGGTGCAAATCTTTTAGCTCATCAATATGTCCTACTGTTTGCTCAAACTCAGTCCCATCACTGTAAATTACATGGTAAATGTAACTGGATTGGGGATTATCCATTTGAAAACTGGGGTTTTCGAGAAATTTTGTCACTTTCGGCAATTCCTCGAATACGATAGGTGCGGATTGATGGCACAGAATTAGCCGGATTTCCTGGGGAAGGGCACTGAGTTTTCCCCGAACTCTATCCGTGTATGATGTGACGGCAGCTTTCCCAACAAAATTCACTAAAGTGGCGGCTACTGCTTGGCAATTTTCTGGGGTAAAATTTACTTCAAACTCTGAGGCAATTCGTTGTTTTTCAGCTTCCGAGGCTTTGTCAGGATAATCCATTACCAAGCCGTGGCTGGAAAATGCCGCCAAAATCTTGTCTTTGGGAATGTAAAATAAGTCAATATCTCGAGTTTTCACTAGCTCGCGGGCAGGTTGAGTGAAATCTCCAGCGGAGACGATACCCAAGAAACGTGCCGTGGGATAGGCTGTGCGCATGGGTAATAGCTTACCACTGTCGTCTCTAGCTTTATCTTTTGAATGTCGGGCACCCCGCCGCCAAAAACACTCGATAAATGCCACGGGAATCCCAATTTTGTTGGTTGTGCCCTCAAGTTCGAGAACAAAATCGAAATCCACTGAGTTTCCCTCTTCATCCTTCCAGGTGAGTTTATCCCCCCTGACGGTGCGATCGATAAATCGATTGTGCAAAAATAATGCCAATCTATCTGCCACCTCTTCCAATAGAGGCAAAACCCAATATTCTTCAAACCAATCTCCTATCAACTGGCCGATTTTGTGGCCAGCAGATGATGTTTCTGTTGATTGTTGAGCCATATTTCCTTGATTCCTTTATCCGCTTATCCAAAGAATGCCCTCTTGTAAGGGGACGCGGTGTTTGCGATTTTTCCACTTGGTATTGCGATCGCGCAGTTTAGTATAGTCATAGCTTTTAAACCCAGCAGCGATCGCCAGTTCTCCCAACCACTTATCCACTGGGATATAGACACCATAGGGGGCAGAGTCTCCCACAACCCAGCATATTTTAGCATCAGATTTGCATACCCGTCGCAGGGATATCCACACTTTGGCCATATCTGCAAAATATGCCGCAATCATCGTATGATAATGTTTCTTGCCCCCGTGGGATTCTCTCTCTGTAGCCAGTTGATAGCAAGCGGACGTGATTTCTTGTCGAATAGGTTCTAGTTCGGGACGAGTGAGAATTTCTGCCAATTCTATTTGGTCTTTAGCGGCGTGTTGGGAGCAGGAAACAATTAAATGCTTTCTGACGGATTCATGTAAATCTTTCCACGATTGCACTTCTCCCCAAAATGACATCTCTAAGCGGGTGGCGTCAGCATAATCATAGTTATTGGCATAGGGGGGCGAAGCGATTACCGCATCAATGGTGTTGCTAGCTATTTTAGCACAGTTTCTGGCATCGCCGCTAATTATTTTACTTAGATTTGCTGATGATTCATTTTGCATCCATACCATATCCCGTTGCATCATGTTAATTTGGGATTGAAATGCGGCAAAAGGTTCGGCTACATTGGTTTTGTTTTGATTCGGGAGAATGTACTGCCATTGGGCTGTCTTAGCAGAAGCCGTGGGACGTAGTATGGCAGTAATGGCTAACCATGTGAGGTCTGATGCGGGGCGGTTATCCGCTGTGGCGCTATAGGCGATTTTTAATTTAGTTAGCTGGTGGATATTTTGGGGTGAAAAGCACTTTTTGATTAATTCGGGATAATCATCTATGGCAACATCATTTAACTTAAGTGCTGTTTCTTGCACTGTCTTAGCTCTGGCGATAAAATCAGATTGGGATGAATGCCAAAGGAGTTTTGATTGTGCAATGCGGGCGACAAAGGGATGGGCTTCAATACCAATACTAGGTATCCCACATTTATCGGCGGCTAATAGGGTGGTGGCTCCGCCTGCAAAGGGGTCTAGTATCGTGCTAGACTCATCCAGTTGCCAATCTTTTAAGATGCTTTCTACCCATTGGGCGGAAAATCCCGCTGAGTAGCGAAACCAACGATGCACTGGGAGTTTGATGTTATCAACAAACGTGCCAGACCGATGGTTTGGTTGGTAAGTGGTGTCAAATTGGGCAGTGGGAAATAGTTGTAATTGCTTACCGTTCATTAATTGTGTTTTTGCTTATGGTTGATGGTGGTTCGCGGTTGTTTACCGCGAACTATCAATCTAAAGCCCTACTACGAACCTCGGATAGAGGGCTGAAGCCCAACTACGAACCTCGGATAGAGGGCTGAAGCCCAACTACGAACCTTATTCGGATAAAGTAGCGTCTTACTCGTCTATTTGCCAGGGTTCGGTGATGGCGTTTTCATCGAAAATCTTTTTGGGACGCATGACGAGGACGACTTGACCGAGAATGGGGGTTTCTGGGGGGGTTTCAAACCATTTAAAGGCGAGGTTGTTGTCGGGAGCAACGAGGAAATAACTGTTGGCATCCCATTGGGTTTGATCGAGGTCGATGATGACGAGAACGGCTTCGGGTTTACCGGGGATGGGGGTGGGTAATTCGTGACTACTGCATAAAATGCCTACGGGTGTTTTGGCTTTGAGAATTACTTGCCATCCGGGAATGGGTGCTACTGCTGTTCCTCCGGGAAAGTTGGCGATGCGAAATGGTTCGGTTTCTTCAAATTTGGGCACATTGTCGATCGCCTGTGCGGGTAAAGGCAAAGAACCGATGACACTGATAATTCGAGGCAGTTCGTCTTCGGCTTCGACGCGGTAAATTGGCATCAGGGGGGCGCTGCGGCTACCGACGACGGTAAAATCGCTGAGAAGTTTTTCGATTTGTTCTCTGGCGGTTGCAGAGTGAGCGAATTTCAATCCTTTGGCGATGAGGCGGGAACGCTCTTGCAGGTCTTTTTTTTGCCGCGCTGTTTTCCAACATTGACAAGCCAGCGCATCCCCAGGATGGTCAACAAATCCGGCGGGAATTTGGGCAATTAGGGAAAATTCTTGAAAAGCGCGGGCGACTTCTCGGGCGGTTTCTGCTTCCAGGCGTTTTTCCATCGCCAGTTGCGCGGCGGCAAAACGCCTTTCTTGGTTGAGGATGCGCAATTCGTAGAGAACATCAGCCCGGGGTCCGGTATAATAGGATTGTACCTCGTCCGAGGCGCCAGCTTTCACGATACTGTCAAACACTTGGGCGGCGACGCCGATTTGATTTTGCTGCACGGCTTGAAAGCCGGTTTGCTCAAAGATGACATCTGGTTTGTAGCCAGCTTTGTGTAGTTGCTGGCAAGCTCGTCCCCAGTCCACCCAAGTGCCTTGTTTGCGGGAGAGGATTTCCAGCAACTCGGTGGCGGCGGCTTCTGAAAGTGGCGAGCTGGGGGTTGGGGGTTCTAGGGGCTGTTGAGTCATAATCGCATTTAGGTTTACACTACGAGAGTTTGGTATCAGTTTCCCACAGGGAGAAGAGGATTGGTGAATGGTGGTAAGTCTGCTTCCTTAAGCATTAATTAAATCGGACGCGATAAACTAAGTGTGTGGGGAGACAGCCTCAGCAAAGGTCTATTTTTTTACCCGGAAGACTATCATACAGGTCTAACATGGAACTGGAAACTAAAATCGCCGTTTATCGACCACGGATGAAGCAAGAGCGAAATATCCGCGAAACTGCTTTGGGGTTGGTTTCCACCCGCAGTTTTCCGGCGATCGTGGGTACTGCGGATATGATGCTGAAGTCGGCGGGGGTGACTTTGGTGGGATATGAGAAAACTGGGAGCGGTTTATGCACGGCGATCGTCCGAGGCGGCGTGGCGGATGTGCGGTTAGCGGTGGAGGAGGGGGCGAAAACCGCCGAACAGTTCGGACATTTGGTGTCTAAAGTGGTAATTCCGCGTCCGATGCCAAATTTAGAGGTAATTTTTCCCATCGGAGCGCAGTTGGAAGATTTGGCGCAACAGCAGGGCCATTCGCGGCTGAGCAACTTGGCGATCGGCTTGCTGGAAACCAGAGGTTTTCCCGCAATGGTGGGGGCCGCCGATGCGATGCTCAAAGCAGCGGATGTGCAGTTGGCGGCGTATGAGACGATCGGCGCTGGTTTGTGTACCGCCATCATTCGCGGTTCTGTGGCGAATGTCGCCGTCGCCGTAGAAGCTGGAATGTATGAAGCCGAGAAAATTGGGGCATTAAACGCCGTGATGGTAATTCCCAGACCATTAGAGGACCTAGAGCGCACCCTACCCCTAGCGAGCTACTGGGTCGAAGAGCCGGAAAAGCAAGAAGCTCTCCCCATCCTACTGCCCAAAGCGGTCAAACAAGTAGAAAAACAAGTGGTGAAGTTGCCGGAGTTGGAGCGTTTAACTATTCCTCTGGACGAGTAAGACTCTATCTTTCTTTGTGTCATTGGTCATTTGTCCTTGGTCATTTGAATTGATAATTGACAATTGACAATTCATAATTATCAATTGTCAATTATCAATTATCAATTGTCACCAAGGGACTTGGGACAAATGACAATAAATTATCCTTTACTTTAATTCCTGCATAATTTGCAAAACTAACTGGGCAAAAGCATCATCTCCCAAGCGTCCCAAGGCTTCGGTAATAATTTGTGTAGAAATATCGGTTTCCCCCCCCGCTACGGGAGGCACGAGTAGGGCCATGTGAGCAATGAGGTATTGAATATCTTCTCGGATGCGTTTGCGCTTTCCGTCTAATACTTTAGCGGTACGGCGGATGGAGCATTCTTGACGAAACTCAGTAAAAACTACATCTTTTTCCGGTCGGCGTTCCATAAATTTATTCCCTCATAATGAAGGAGAAACATTAGGGCATTTCCGATAGTTTTACATCAATGGTGCGGATATGGTTGACAAACCATTCCAGCAGTTCCACCGACACCTGTCGGGCAACTAATTCTGACGAGCCATAATTATCTATCATCTGGCGAATCGCCCCTAGCCTGGTTTGAAAATATTCATGGGCAGCTTTGTTTTTACCTGCTACCGGACATTTTTTTAAATTCATACATTGTTCTTCATAGCCAAAGTGATTGTTGACATACATATCCAAATATCCCAAAATATGCACAAGTTGTTTCGGGTCTTGTTTCGTGTTTAATGCCTCTAAAAGTTCATCCATTTGGTCTAATAGCTGCTTGTGCTGCATATCTATTAAGGGCAGACCGATCGCCAAAGAGTCATTCCAGGTTTTGGCAGGTTTATTCATGGTCAAATCACCTATGATACGACTAACTCAATCCCGGCTGAAGCCCAACTCAGGCAAGAACAGGTAGGGCGATGATCGCTCCCTGAATGTGTTACTGAATTAAAGCCGATTTTTCTGAAAATTACAAGAGGAATTTAAAAAAATTTGGAGTTGTTAAAATAATTCAATCAAAATATAAATAACGTTACATAATTTTGTCATTTGTCATTTGTCCTTTGTCCTTTGTCAAGTCACAAGGGACAAGGGACAAGGGACAAGGGACAAGGGACAAACCAAGGGGGTTACTTGGTGGTAGCTTCTAAGCCAACGGCTGGGAAAGGTAGGGTAGGAGTAGCTGAGCGACTAAATAGCCGGAAGTAAGTAGAAACCAAAAATTCCTTAATGGGAAAAGTCAGGAAAGTGAGAGGATTAATCGTAACGATGATATTGCGTGCGTCTTGGCGAGCTTGTTTGACAATTTGTTGGGCAACCCATTGCGCAGACATGACGCCGATCGGGTTGAGATTGCTTTTGAACGGACCAAGAATCAACTTGCGAATCACACAGGGAGCATCAAGACGCCGCAGGGTGACGATATCGCCGATCGCCCGTTTGCTCATTTCATAAAGCGGACTGAAAGCGGGAGAGGCTTCGGCTTCACTGGTATTTACCCACACTTCTTTAGTGGCGATGTCTGAGTTAGTGCGAACCGTGGCGAGGAATAATTCCATGAGTCGCCAAGTGGAAAATGTATTAACTTCATAGGATTTGCTGATAGCTTCCGGCGTTCTGTCCCCATGCACATTAATACCGTGATTAAGTACCAGAATATCTACATTAGAGAATAATTCTGCTAAGTCGGCTTCTTGGGAAATTTGCCAAGTGACAGTTTTTACCGCCCGGTTTTCACCATCCAAGTTTAAAATCACTGGTTCGGAACTGGTGGTGATGGCGATGATTTTCGCCCCCGCTTGATGGAGTTGAGACAAGAGAGCGCGTCCGAGGGTTCCTGATGCACCGGTGACAGCGCAAGTTTTGCCTTTGAGGGAAAAAGCAGTGCCCATAAATCGGTCTAATAGAGTAAAAGTGCCGCAAAAGTAGGCATTTTGGTCGTCAAAATGATGTCGCCAGTGATAAGTGCGGTTGACGAGCCAGTGGGAGGGGGGAGCCTCAAACGGTCCTGACATATGGGTTAAATCTGTGAGTTCCGCTGCTCGGGGGAAACCGGAACCACGGGCGATCGCTGCCACCAAAAAACTCAAAGTGTAAGCGCAACCCAACAGAGTCCCCCACTGATACGCCGGTGCAGTTTGCAGGGCTACCAACCACAGTAACAGCCCAAATGTCAACATTACCAGTGCTTCTGGTACGTCATTATGCCAGTGAGCCTTTTTGTAGATATCCTCGCTCACGGGAGTGAGGTTGGGACGAAACACCCGATGGTGCCAAGCATGCTGCTTGTATAGGGGTGGCACCAAGTGGGAAACAAAGTGGTATAAATCGCGCACCAGTTCCGCCCATAATACAGAACCCAATCCCCAAACGCCAGTTATGAGCCAAAAATTAACCATAGATAATGCGATCGCTTGACGATATCTCAACCAGATTACATAAAAGTTTACACAAATTTAGCTTAAATTCTCGCGGCTGTAAAGGGAAAATCTGGTATAATCTCAGCGGCGCGCTGTTGCGAACAAGTTGCAGCTTTTGCAGAAATTGCCCCCAACCCTGGGAGTCAACCCTTCAGGGTGGAGAGCCAACAGACGTTATCTGAGAATGTTACTATATTCATCACCTGCACAAAATATTTGCATTTATGTTTTCTGCTTTATCTCTATTTTCCGGTGCTGGTGGGATGGATCTTGGCGTCAGGCAGGCTGGATTTGAGGTGAGAGCTTGTCTCGAGATGGATCCTTACTGCTGCGAAACACTGCGCAGCGCCATTGCTAGGGACAACCTCAAGACAGTGGTTATTGAACAAGATATTAGAAAAATAGAACCCCTTGATTTGAGAAAAGAGCTAAATTTAAAATTTGGCCACCTGGATTTGCTGTTTGGCGGGAGTCCTTGTCAAAGTTTCTCCCAGGCTGGGAAACGGGCATCTTTAGATGATGAGCGGGGCTGGCTAATTTTTGAATTTGTCAGATTGGCCGAAATTTTTTACCCAAAATTTATCATCATTGAACAGGTTAAAGGCTTTTTAAAAGCACCGGATAATTATGGCCAAATTGGCGGAGTATGTCAACTCCTCACCACGCAACTGCAAGCGCTTGGATATGAAGTAAAAATCCAGCTCATCAATGCCGCGAGTTACGGAGTGTCTCAATATCGAGAGCGGGTTTTTCTCGTCGCCACCCAGCCAGGAATGAATTTTAGTTTTCCGCCGCCTACTCATGGAAAACCAAACGAACAATTATGCTTATTTCCACTGCAGCCATACGTTACTCTCAGAGAATCCATCACCGGATTAGGTAGGCCGTCACAAAATAAACAACAGCCACCAGAAGATGGTCATTTAGATGTGACGCCACCGGGTGATATCAAGCGAATTCATGGAGTGCCCGAAGGCTCGTTTTTGGCAGGGGAAAAGCACCTACCAGAACAGCAAAGAGGCAAGCTGACGGCAAAAGATACAACTAAATTTCGCCGCCTTTCTTTCTCCGAGCCCAGCCTAACCTTAAGATGTGGAGAAATTTTTTTCCACCCACGGGAAGATCGGTATCTGACTCCCCGTGAATATATGCGGATTCACGGATATCCTGATGATTACTTGTTAAAAGGTCCTATCCGGGGGCGATCGGGCACAGTGCGCCATTTAGACCAACACCGACAAATTGCCAATTCCGTGCCGCCGCCAGTGGCTCGCGCCATTGCCGCAGAGGTGGCAAAGTCACTCAAGAGCCAGGTTTTAGCCTCGGCGATATCGGCGGGAGATAGATAATCATTCATTATGGAGATTAGCCACTACTTATGCCTAATATCTTTGAAGTATTTGGGTTTCCCGTAGCCGATCGTACTCAGCAAGCTGAGACTGTCCGCCAATCTCGTACCTGTCCATTTATGGGAGAAATTTGTGATGGGGGCGGGAATCGTTACCAAACCAAGATTAAGCTCACAGCACAAGAGCCATTATCTGATTATTTTCATCCCGATATTACTGAAGTTATCCCCGGTATCTGCTCAATTCAAGCCGGTGATGACATATGGGTTGTATGTCCCCGGCGGTTATTTTCCGCTAAATGCGATGCGGCTGGGATACCTACTGTCAATCGCGCTTTACAGCCCTATGAATCTGATTTGCTAATTCACGCCGGTGTTCCCCAGGGAGTTGATATTGGTGTTTGGTCAGAAGTAGCCCTGAAACACCGCGTCGATGATGCGGAAATTAATTACCAGTTTGACTATATTCTAGCCCCTTTAGTGGCCAAGCCTTTCTCTCAGCTACCCCAGATTTTACCAGGAGAATTCACCCCAGATGATTTAGGAGATTTGAGCAAATCTGCCCGAAAAAATGGATATTACCAATTACAGCACAAATCTGCTGACGCGGTGATTACTCTCCCAGACCTTGACCAGATGTTTATTCTGGAGGTTATGACCGCGAGTACCAGTGGCTCTGATGCTGAAAAATCAACAGATATTAGGAGTGCGTTTCGCAATTACTTGCTAGGGGTTGAACATACCAGTCCCGGCATTAATAAACGTCAGGTTTGGGGGCGGATGGTAAGTCAGCTATTTGCCAAAACAGCATTAGCTAATGAATGGAAAGCACGGACTATATGGGTGATTCAAGATTCATTGCTCCAGAATATTGAGCGGACAACCCGCTTAAATACGAAAGCTGTAAGCAGTCACCCGGAGCGGAATATCAGTTTAGTGGTCATGGCATATCGCCAGAATGCGATCAAGACCAAAGAAATCGCCTACCAAACCACAATCAATGGTGATGCGGGAATCAATTTTGAAGGTGACAATACTTTTACCGATATCCTCTTGCCAAAAGTTACCCCGCCTAAAATAGAATTGCTTCAGGCAATTATGCGGCGAAAATTAGCAGCAATTTTAAATCTTTAATTGGGCACAATTTCGGGATGTTTAGTAAAACAGGTTTTGGTGGTAGCTACTTTAGCCAGCAATATCTCAATTCCATTTTTATGGGAAATGACTAGATTTTAATATTGTTGATGAATAAATTTGTGCCCCTGGTGTATGGTTAATTTCACCACAGACACACAGAGGGCACAGAGAAACATAAAACAGGAGGGTTTAATCAGTTCGAGGCAGAATGCCTCTGGGATGATTAAGCCTCGTCGTATGCTTCTAGGTCGAGCAGGTAAATGTATGGTTCCACCAGTTCAGGACGGTGAAAGGCGATCGCTCGGAGCAAATGCCAATCATTCAAGCCATCAAAAGGATTATCATACTCATCCTGATCCAGCCGCACTGCCAACCGCTTCACATCATCAGGCGTCAACTGCGCAATATCCCGCTCTGAAATGCTTGTAGTTCCCATTGTTCGCCCCTCCCAAAAGTATATTGGCGCCCATCTGGCACAACAGCGCGGACATAACAGGCGCCATTACCGATGCCACATTCAATTTTATCGCAATTAGCAGTCTGTCAACTCTCCGGCTCGCCCCCCCCAAGCCTGTCTAAGACAAACTCTCGCATCAGATCAATTTCCTCAGTGATGATTTGATGACCGATATTAAACTCGTGATAAGTGACAGGCACCCCCATATCCATCAAAATATCACGGGCTTGGCGCGCCGCACCTACTGGCACCACCCCATCTTGGGTCCCGTGCATCATCAACACCGGCGGCAACCCCCCTGTAGGCTCCGGCTCCCCGTGCAAATACCCACTGAAAGACACCAAACCCGCCACCGGTAAACGCAAACCCACATCCAGAGTCATCGCTCCCCCCTGGGAAAAGCCACTTAAAATCGTTCGCGACAGAGGCACACCGGTGATACCTTCGAGAGAAAGTAGCCAGTCCAGCAGCATTTGCCCACTTTCAAGCAACCCCTCATAATTATCGCTATCCAAGTCATACCACATTTTGCCCCCCGGAACGTGGGGATGGGGAAAAGGCGCATCAGGAAACAGAAAATGATAATCCGGCAAATTCAACTCCGGAGCCAAAGATGCCAAATCATAGAGATTAGCTCCCCAACCGTGGAGTAACACAATTAAACCTTGAGGCGATTTCCCACTAGCAGGGGGAATATTAATAGCTTGTAATGACACTTTATGGCTCCTTGTCACAACGCCCAGCCATCATCTTACCTTGTCACTGGTCAAATGACAAAGGACAAATCACCAAAAAGTGATATACTTGTTATCGTCCAATCCAACATCAGGGAAAAAGCATCATCAAACCATGACCAGCGGCAACACTTTAAGAGAAGGCAGCGGGGATTTACCCCCAGTAGAATACACCCAGCTACTGCAACAGCTTGCCAGCATCCTCCGGCAGCAAAATCCATTTCAACTTTCCAGCGACCAACCGCTCCTTATCATCAATATCGATAATCTCGCTGATACCCTCGCCAGCAACCCCAACCTGGCAAACCCCCTCGCTTCCCCTCGCGGCGTCCGCACCGCAACCGTCAATTTTACCCCCAGTTGCCGGGAAAAATTCCCCGATTTAATCCGGCAAATCCGCGACTTATTAAAACAGCATCTAGCCGAAATCACCGGGGTAGAAGCCAATATCCCCGCCTTAGTGCAAAGTTTGATAATTAACGACATAACCTCCCTCACTGGCGCCGCCAACACCCCATTAAACTTGGGTTATAACTTCAGGAGAACCAACCAACTGCACCGCCAGAAGCTGACCATAGAAACCAACCGTCCTGGTAGCCAGTCCCTCCTGAAGCTCCACAAAATCACCATTACCGTTGCCAACATCAACCAAATCTCATCCCAACTGGAGCAAGGCATCAGAAACCACATCGATACTCTCCCTTGGGACACAGACCAAGAACGGGAAAACATCCAAGAAGTTTTCAGCGAAATCGTAGCCGATGAGTGGTCAGAATTCAGCAAAGTGCGGGAACTAATAGATACCCAAGCATTAGGGAGGCTGAAAAGACACGCCCAAATCACCTACTTAAAACACCTGCTCAACCACACAGACAGCAGCGACACCGAAAGCGTGATTTACCTGCGCGACTTGATTCGCCGCCTGGAAATCATCGAGGATTACATCAGCGACTCTAATAAAGCTGATGGGGATTATGAGGTCAGCTATGCAGGAGAAAAAGCTAACTATAAAAACCTCTTTTCTCGCGCCGAAGCCTTCGAGTCTCTCCCCATCATCCCCATCATTGACGGTTATTTGGGAGAACATACAGACAGAAACCGAGGCACCGTCGAATTTATCTTAGGCGTGAAGATGAAATTAGACAACCCCGTGCAGGCTCGTGGCGGAGAAAAATCTTTCCAATATCACCTGAATATTATCAACCCCGACAGTGACGAACACAAAGAGCAAATCACCGACCCCAACGAGCAGGAAACATTCGCTCGCCGCGTATTGCGGCGGGTATTCTTATATTACTTCGTTTTCGCCTCCCGTAGCAACCCCCAGGCTCCCGACTACGACCCCAACTCGGAATTAGATTACGACCCTGTAACCTCCTTTGAGACCCATATATTACCCGTACTGCGTGGTGATGACGATGAGGCGAAAAAAAAGCTGTTTCGGGGAATTATCAGAGGATTTACTCAGTACAACGTAGCGCACAAACTCGCCAAACTGAGAACTTTACTGCGCAACTTGCTGGGACGCCAGGGGATTTTCACCAAAGAGACTTATCCCATCCATATCAGCGTCAAAAAAGACATCCTCAGAGGCGTAAGCGATATGGACGAGATGCGAAACGGCTATTTTGTGCAAGAAAGTTTAGAAAACAACATCAAAGAAGGTCTGCGTTATATCTCTATTGGCCAAGGAATTGACGCCGATGCCATTTGCCAGATTCCTGCCACCATCACGATCGAAGATATGCGCTACTTCCAGGGTGGGGAAACGGAAGAATTGAGCTGGAAGTATCACGTAGCCGGGATAAAAATGCTGCCCGTGCTGTGGACACCCGATAACGAAAATTGTCGTAGTTCATACCGCAAGGCTTTCCCACATCAACTGGTAGTTTTTCCTTACGATAAGGAACGCCTGAATAAAAAAACCAAAGAAGAAGATTTCTCACCCAGCAGTTTTGCCTATCGCTTCGCGTGGATGGTGCTAGCTTATACTTGTTTGCATTTACTGCTAGAAACGGCACCACCTGGGTTGTTCGTTTCCCAAGTGCGCCTCCATGAAGGTGATTCTAATCAACCCTCCTACGCGGAGGAGTTCATCGCTGACCTTTCCAAAACTCTGGTGCATTTACTCAGCGAAAAGCATCGATCGAATTCTCAAGGTTTCCGGTTGAATACCTTGGATGGTTTCAAAGTCAGGAATGGTTTGAGTTCCCTGTATTCGGTGTTACCCAAGCGCTTTTCCTTGCCAAATCCTACCAATTTGGATAAACTGGCAATAATCGTAGTTTCAGCACGAGAAAGTGATGGTCGGTTTAGTAGCAAAAATCGCCAAAACCGGCTGTATAACATGATGGGGGAGGTGGTGAGCGTTTGTCGCCTGAGTGATGGTCAGGTGGAGGTAGAAAGGCTGACGACTTTTAGCTATAATTACCGCCAACAGGATTTGTCCAAGAAGCCATCAATTCTCATGGACACGGTGAGCCAGCTTTACCGCCAAGGCTACCGCCATTTGCTCTACATTGCGGCAGCTCCCCACACCAGCACCCTGCATATCACCCGCACGGAGGAGGATGAGGAACTTTATTTTATGTCCCCCACCATTATCGAGGCGATGATGGCTCTGGGGTCGGATATCAAAGTTTATCCGGTGTTTTGCGATAAATATTACGTCCGCAAGCTGTCTGACTACAAAAAATCAGCATCTTTTTACGTGGAAGACACGGAACAGCTCACCCACTTGTCCCAAGACCCCCAGCAGCAAGCGGTAGTGTTTTTCAATTTGTTTAATGGCATCACTGTGGGGAGAGACGAGGAAAGATTTTACAATGGGGTGCTGTCCTATTCTACCATCTTGGGTGTTTATGAAAACGTTCTCGATGATTTATACATTCGCGAGGATTTGCTGGACGATACGCCGCTGAAACGGGATATTTTGCAGTATATCACCCTGTTTCACTTTTCCCGGTTTGAGAAGACGACGGATTTGCAAGTCAAGCTCGACCCCTACGATAATATCATCGGCGATGAGTCCGTGGGGGCTTTGTCAATCTTTAAGCAGATGAGCAACAGCGTCGAGTTTAATTCTTTGGCGTTTCTCACGGAAATGCGGAATGCTTTAAACTTGCGGTAGGGATGTTTCAGAAACCTGGTTGGTTAACCGGGTTTCTTTTTTTGTTGTAATTTTGGCGTGGATGCTTCTTAAAACGGAAATTAAATGCCTTTTAATCTCTGTCGGTAGTGGCAGAATTTTTAGATCATCCAAAGATTTAAAATAATCCCACAACCAAGAAGCTGGCACCACATTTAACAGCCACCAATCAAATAGATCGCGTCTCCCCTGGGAACCCGGAAAAAGTGCATACCCTTCTAAGCAATTATCTAAAATTTCTAGAATTGCTGGTTTGGCTTGTTCATAATCTAACACCCGTATTGCCTGCTCAAAGACATCTATAGCTTCAAGCCATACCTGAATACTTGGGAGTTTGTTCTCTTTGGACAAAGGCATTTTTTTCAATTGGTCAATCTTCTGTTTAGCTAAAATTATGTCTGAACTGGTATTTGATTTATTGAAACTTTTTTCTATACCAGATTCAATCAAATTGATGATATCTTGGCGCAGGTATTTGCTACTGGGCTGATAGTATTCTATGGTAGGCTCTACCAGGATAGTAAAGATTAACGCCATCCAGACATAAGAACGATGACAGGAGATATGGTTATTGGTGTCGAATGCTTCTATAACTTCATTTAATGCCTCTGACAACGAAGTTGTGCCATCAGCTTCTGGCTCGTATAGTTCGGCGTAATGTTGCTGCCTGATTTTGCTAATTACAGCTTGGAGATGGTCAGGTAGCATCTGGAATGAATGATTTATGGTCATAATTTCTTAAGGATAGGGGTAATCCCAGAATAATTCTACCCTTTTTAGGGTACAAATATCCTCCCCGTTCCCATATAGTTATCAATATCTAGCGCCACTTCTACAATTCTGGTAACACACCGTTCCCGATATTTGGCTTCATCAAGCCTATCGACACTGCCGATAGTAATAACCGGAAACGACCTGGGTGTATTTTCTTCACGCAGCGTTTGCTCTAGAGAGTTTTTTCCCTTCATGCTTCGATTAGCAGTTATGAGGATGAGTTGATTAATTTGAGCGCATCGCCATACAGTACGATCGTCGCTGTCACTGGAAAGGCCAAATTCTTCAAAATTAGCGAATCGAACAGGTAGAATATCCAGCCAACCTTCAGCGGCTAAAGTACCCAAAAGGATCACAGCCTGACCCCTGATGTTATGGTCTATCAGAAAAATCATAACCCAGATAAAAAAAATTTTACTTGAAAGTTTGTTAAGATGTAACCTGTCACTGAAAATGATGTATTTCTGCAAAAAAACCAAAATATCCATTCAGCCTACAGCAGATTTCGTTAGGTAAAGCAATTTCCCTGCCTACTGATCGATCCTAGCTTTCCATGCCTGAAGTTTTGATCTAATCGCCTCCTGTCCAGGTTTAGGTGGAGCTGCGGCAATCTGAGCAAAGCGTTCTTGATTGCGTAATTGCCAATATTGTCGGATTTCTTCTGCTGTTTGTAAAACGGTTTGATACTCGGTTTCTACCTCAGCTCGGTGTTGGGAAATGTAAGACAGAGCCACATCAAGCTGCTCCATCGTGAGGGAGAGACGATCGCGCATCAACTTCGGCGGATAATTCGCCGTCATATAATCCATCACATCATAGAGGGTGATTCTAGTTCCCGAGATGGTCAATCCCCGCTCCGTGCGGATAATCCCTGGTTTTTCCTTAGATATCGCCGTCATAGATAAATTTTTATGGTTCTAGCCACAGGATAACTTTCTCTAAAATTATATCCTACCGCCGCCCGGATTGTCAACTTTTATGCGAGGCAACTTTTATGCGAGGCAGCAATTCCTCCACTCCTCCGCTAGAAACCGGGTTTCTGCGACAATCTTGGTATCTTGACCGAGATTTGGATAAGAAACCCGGTTTCTGGAACAACCCAAATCTGGATAAGAAACCCGGTTTCTGTCCCCCGATCGCCTAAGCTATGGTACAATTATCCCACCAAATCAACCATCAGGAAGGCCAAGTGAGAAAATATGCTAGCAGAAAATCTGGGACGCCTATTTGAAGTAGGCTTTAATATCGGCATTCTCGCTTATATCGAGCAAAATCAGATTCCCCACCATTACGGCGATATGTACCGCCGGGACTTGGAGCGGCTAAAATTACCCAAAATGACGAAGCGGCTGGCGGGTGAAAATGCCATTATCAGTGAGGAGGGGCAAAAAAATTTAGACAAATGGAGTGAGTATTTTATCCAGAAAGGGTTTCTCGGAGGTATGAACTTTTTCCGGGAGTACCTGGATGCTCTGGGTTGGCAGAAAAATCGGCTCAAAGACTTGGATATTTTGTACTACCAATGCTGTTTCACTAACCAAAATAGTATTGGTAATTTACCAAAAAACGAGAGCGAGGAGTTACCGCAGTTGCTGGCGCAATTGGGAGTCAGTGACTGGGAGTTGGTAAACCGGAAATATGGCGGCAGGAAGAATCCAGGAGAGTTTCTACACGCCGATACTCTGATGCTGTTGCGGTATCGCCGGGAATATCGGATTTTATGCGTGGATTTGTCGGTGTTTTCCATCCAGGAGGCGGAGGATTTGCAGCCTTTGAATAATGTGGAAACGCTGCGGCAAATGTTGGGGCAAGATATCGGTTATATCCGCTCTAAGAGTGTGTTTTCTAAGCTGCGGATAGATACGGGGGATGCGGATTGGGATTTTAGTCGGGATTTGCGGCGGTATTTTACGGCGTTTAAGCGCAAGGATAAGGAAAGTGCTAAGCTAATTCAGGCGGCGAGTTATGCTCATAGTTTTTATGGTTTTTTGCGGGAAAGGGGGATTTTGACTGAGGAAACGTCCCTGGTGTTTAATGTGGTGGGGTACAGCGATCGCCACATCAGCACCATCTCCGCACGACCCGAACATCTGCACCTCCTAGAAGCCTGCGCCGACATCTACAAAAAGGAACCCAAAGACGTAGATATCAAAGTCGCTCGTAGCCAAGTTTTAGCCCAAATTAAGCGCAACGCCGCCGCGAGTTTCACGGATGGCAAAAAATTCCTCCAAGAGTTGTACGAAAAACCCATTGCTGCTGGGGATGGTATCACCGCCATCACCCACACTGAACACCTGAGCGGCGAATTTTGCAACACCGCCGGAATTCTCCCCGATGAGTTAGCAGCGCAACTGGATATTCCCCCTGGTTTGACCCTCAGAGATGCTCACGCCCATCTTATCACCACCGGGCTAAATTCTGACGATGAATGTCTGTTTTTAACCGGCAATCCGGGGATAGGCAAAACCACCGCGATCGCCAACTTCCTCCAAGCACATTCAGCCGAAGGATTTCTCCTTATATACATCAGCCCCCGCACCCAAGTCAACCACGACCTCATCCAAAAATTTCACCTCGACTCCCAAACCCACCAACCCACCAATGAAAACCTATTTTGTCTCCACACCAACGCCAACATCATCCAAGACAACGGCGGACTCGCAACCGTAGAATATCACTCCCAACGCCACAGCCAAAACTTTACCGCCAAAACCGTTAATTTCATCAACGCCAAACAACGCCCAGAAACACCCCCACCCCACCCAAACCAACGCCGTCTAGGCAGAATTAACGAAGACCGAATCAAAGACAAAGGACGGAACACGGAAGGCGTCCTCAGCACCCTATGCCAAGGCATTCATGCCATCATTGACGGTCAAATTTCCAATCAAATCGTCGCCACCGTCGCCATCCAATCCTTGCGCGTTTCCGCCAACGGTGAAGACACCCTCCGCCACCTAGATAACATCTTCAAAAGCGCCGCTAATCAGAGTAAACCAATTCCCGCCAAAATGCGCGCCATTTCCCAGCGCATCAAGCATATCTTTATTATGATAGACGAAATCACCGGCGATGATAGCGGCGTCAACTTTTTTACAGGCGTGCGGAAATTCCTGCAAACATACCAACTAGAAAAACACGGTTTTAACTCCAAAATCATCATCGCTGACGCATCTATAGTGGATAAAGAAGTCATCACCCAACACCTAACCGACACCACCCCCGAACCCGATAAAATCTACTTTCGCCCAGCCAAACAAGCAGCCGCTCCCCTGTCGATGGAGCAATTTCGGTTTAAACGCAGGGCATCGCGCATCATCAACGCCAACTCCTACCCCGCCAGCAGTTTAGAAATCACCTACAAACTATTTGTCGAATGTTGCCGCTATCACGAAACCCTCTTTGAGGAAAACAGCAACAACGCCATCAAATCCATCCAGTCCCAGATAACCACCGACATCACCAACTTACTAAACCGTCCTGATGCTGGTCAAGTCCTCGTTTATATCCAAGATAAACGGCGGTTACAGGAAATCATAGAAAAAATCGCCAAACAAAGGGCGCGTTTTAAACCCAACATCGACTATTTAGAAATTCACGCCAACCTGTCAGATGACGCCAAGCGCAAAATCCACCAATACCAGCAAGATGTGCAAGTGGTGTTTATGACTTCCTCCGCCAGTCGTGGCTTATCCTTTCCCAAAGCCAAGCATATCTTAGTAGAAATTCCCCGGTTTCAAATCGAGCGCAACCTCATGGAAGCCATCCAGGTGATTTACCGAGCCAGGGGTGATGCCAATATGGATCAGCAGCAAAAACACCTGGTATTTTACGCCGCAGACCGAGCCATTTATTACCCGCAAAACCCCGACTCTACAGAAGATTACACCGAAGAGCGCAAACTATCTCTCCAAGAAAGTATCCTCAACTTGTTAAACCTGATGCTGATTCTCAAAATCTCCATGATGACGCGGATAGTTGGTTCTTGGCGGTTGGGTTTTGGCAGCCAAAAAGAAGCCATAATGATTCCCATTGGCGGTAAATCTGTCGCCGCAGCAGGTAATACTTTCACCGGCGAGATGACCAACCTCATTCGGGAGATGAAAAACGAACATCGCCGCCAACCAGGAAACCAAACCCTCAAAGAAGTATATACCAGTTTGCAAGAACTGCTCAGCCAAGCTGAATTTGTCTTAATCGATGAAAACGGGTATAATGGCACAAACAGCACATCCTACCTGCACCTGCGGGAGCAATTCCACAGCCAATTTACCCAAGCCTGTCGCCAATTGGATAATTTACTCGCTTTTGGGAATGCGGAAACCGCACATATCACTGGGAGTTTGCTCGTGGTTCCTATTGACAAATCGCTACAGGAAACTTATGCGATTAGTTTAGAACAGCAGATTAGAAAATACGCCACTGATGCTATACGAAAAAAGATGTGGGCAATTAGTAAAAGTGAGGAGTACCCGGAAAACCTCCGTGCAGGACTGCGGCGAGGAGCAACAGAACTCCTAGATTTGCTCCGGGGGGATATCCAGCGCACCCAGTGGTTAGAGCAAAACAGCCAAAACTCCGACCAATATTATGCCATTCCCCTATTTAGCTTCATCAGCAGCGACACCCTCAAAGAATACTTTAAAAGCAACCCCCAAGAACCAGAAGAAAACGAATTTAGGACACTGCTTTCTCGCTACGTCCATTCCCTCTATCCCGCCTACAACACCCTCCCCATTGGGCGTCAATATCGCGAATTCCCATTTCTTATCTTTCGCAGCTACAGTCTCGCCGAAATGCGGTATAAAATCTACACCGACAAATACCTTTTCAATTCATATGAGTTAAATATCCTCAATCTCATATTATAGTTATTTTAAATAGGAGTGAGACATTAGCGGGCGCAATAGTTCCGAATAATTTCATCGATAGATGTACCTGTGCGTACATTGTGGCTCGCTTTAAAGCGCTAAAATCATGTTTAATATAGTCAGTTCAATTACAGCTTGTTCACCAGTCGTTTAACACATAGCCCTCACCCTAAATCCCTCTCCCAAAAAGGGAGAGGGACTTTGAGAGCCAATCAGATTATTTCTGAACAGCCTGTAAGAATGATACCAGGGTAAGCGCAAGAAGTAATAATGGCCATCTATTCTCAACTATAATGAGAAAACCGCCTCTTGATTGAGAATCAGATGGACTCAGACTGCAAATATTGCGTCTCCATACCATACTGGGGCGCATTTTTTCTGGCGCTTACCCTGGTTGACTTTGAAGTGCCCGAGTGAAATCTGCAATCGCCCCTGCAAAATCTCCTTTATCGAACCATCTTAAATCGCGAACATCATAAGTTTTCGCATCCCCAGGGTTATTTCAGTTGTAGAGACGCATGATGATTGCCAGGAGAATTATCGACGACAAGAGCAGTTCGATTTAACCCCGCATCAGACAATTTAGCCAAAAAAGTATTAATCGGAATAGCCGCATTACAGCCGGTTCTGAAAAAATGTGGTACATCTTCAAATCCCGGCTCCTCTCTGGGCTACCGTTTATACACATCTTTGGCTTTGTAACCACCCTTATTGCCCTCACCCCCCCAGCCCCGCCCTCGACCAAAAAGGGAGAGGGGGGGAGAAAGAGGTTCTGACACATAGAAAATTGGCATCACAGAGATTTGTGTATAAACCGTAGCCCAAAAAGGGAGAGGTACTTTAAAGATGTACCACATTTTTTCAGAACCGGCTGCAATTGGAGCAACTGCTGATGATGGGATTGTGTTCGTGACGGATGATGGCAATAACTGCGCCCGAATCATAATTCGGAGGTTGGGTTGAGGAACGAAACCCGACTTGTCATATCAAGTCCGGGAGCATCTTTCGGATAATTCCGGGGCAACCACTCGAGGAAAAGCGGAATTCCGTAGGGGCAGCCGAACTGTGGCTGCCCCCTGTGGTTCTCCCCTCACTTATTCAAAAACGATGCCACCGGACTTGATATCACTTGTCACTTGTCCCTCGTCACTTGTCCCTTGACCAATGACAAGGGACAAATGACCAATGACCTAATATCAGCCTACAAACCAGTGAGATTAGCTAAAGCCATGTGAGTTTTCTCGCCGACGACGCCATCAACAGCTAATTCTTTATCGGCTTGAAACTGTTTAATCGCGGCTTCGGTGGCTTCGTCAAATTGGCCATTCATTTGCTTGTAGTCGAAGTATTTGAGAGAGCTAAGCTGACGTTGGATGCGGAAAACTGTTGCCCCTTGGTCGCCGAAACGCACAGTGGGTTGGGTAGTAGCTGGCGCCGGTTGGGGATAGATTTTATCGAGGGCGGCTTGAGTTTTCTCGCCGACGATACCATCATCTTTCAGTCCATTGTGACGCTGAAACTCTCTCACGGCATCGCTGGTGGCTTCACCGTAATAGCCGGTGTAACTATTCTGAAAATAGCCGAGTTCGCCCAAGCGATATTGTAGTTTGGCGACGGTTTCGCCACTTTCACCGGGTCGCAGGAGGGCGAAAGCGGGGCGAGCGACGCCCAAGGAGCTGGCGGTGAGGGCGCAGGAAACGAAGGCGAACAGTCCTCTGGCGGTGAATTTGGGGAGTTTAACTCTTGGGGATGGAGACTGCTCTATGGGTTGTTCGTAGGCTTCGACGAGATGAATGTAAGCTAGAGATTCCATAGGTGAATTCCAATTGCAGTTCTAAACAGATTTTAATGCCCACTGGGCATATTGCTGTACCACCCTATCCCTTGGTCATCAAAACCTGATTTCGGGATGGGTGAGGTGAAAACCAAGTTGTTTTAGCTTGCGGTTGGAGACGCGGGCGATGTAGGAACGAGCTGTGGGGGCTGATGGGTCCCAAGAAACCTTGGCCCAACCTTGCTGCTCGCATAACCGATCGAGCAGCTCGCGGCTGGCGATCGGCACATCTCCAACCAAATTGTATATCCCCCGGAGTTGCTGGAGGCGGACAAACTCCAATCCCGCCACAATATCATCCAAGTGGACCCAGTTCATCGGTTCATCCCCAGCCCCAGGGCGAGTAGTTCCCGGAGCGTTGCGAAAAATTCGCTGTAGTTCTCGCCCTGGTCCATAAATCCCGCCCAAACGAAGGATACAAACCCGCAAGGCGTTATTGGCTGCCCCCAACAAGACATTTTCCGCATCGAGCATAATTTGGTGATTTTCATTAATTGGGGTTGGGGTGGTACTTTCATCAACCCACTCGCCGCCTTTGTCGCCATAGACAGAACAACTGCTGGTGTAGATAACTTGGCGGACGCTGGTGCCTTGCTGTAAGGCTGCCACCAGGTTAGTGGCGCTGCCGAGGTAAGTGTCTTTGTAATTATAGTTTGCCCCCCGCTTCGGTGCCACGCTCAAGACGACGACATCTTGACCGGAGAGCAGTTCTTGCAGGGCTAATGGTTGATTGGTTGTGAGTACCATTACCCGGTGCGCTACCTGTTCCAACTCAGCAACTCGATCGGGTGTGGTGGTGGTAGCGGTGACGGTGTGGCCCTGGCGACGCCACAGGCGGGCAGTAGGGGTGCCCACATAGCCACAGCCGAGGATGGCAATATTCATAAATTCTGGATAGATTCTTGGGGATGGATGTGAGCAGAGTCGGTTTTGCTTACCACAGGTGCGGGCAAAAGTCAAAAATTTGTGCCGCGGTAAGCCGGACTAAGTAAAGGAACTTCATAAATTGCCCCCACCAATTGAGGAAAAAATCGCACTTAGTAGTATTTTTAAAAGATATTATCAGGAATTAAGTTAATGAGACAGATTTTTAACCAAATTTGCCAGTGGCGAAGCTGGCTGCTGATGCCATTTGCGGCTTTGTGGTTGCTAGGGGGCTTGGTGGTGGCAGGACCGGCATTGGCAACAGCGGTGTATGAATTGCCCCCCTTGCGATCGGGAGAGCCCACTTGGGTGGTGGATAAAGCGGAGGTGTTAAGTCGCCTGAATGAAGGCAGTATCAGCAGCAAGCTGGAGAAACTGCAGCAGGAAACCGGTTATGAGGTGCGGTTGGTGACGATTCACCGCTTAGACTATGGGGATACGGCGAAAACTTATACCGATAAGGTGTTTGAAACCTGGTTTCCCACGGAAGATGCGCAGGCAAACCAAGTTTTGCTGATTTTGGATAACGTCACCAATGATGCGGGGATTCGCACGGGAGCCGGGGTAAAATCTTTGCTGACGGATGAGATTGCCGAGAGCGTGGTGTCAGAAACCCTGCAAGTGCCTCTGCGCCAGGGGGATAAGTATAATCAGGCGCTGTTAGATGCGAGCGATCGCCTCGTTACCGTCCTCTCCGGGCAACCAGACCCCGGTCCGCCGGTGGTGACATCCACCATTCAAGTAGAAGGCACATTTAAATCCGCCGAAGAAACCGATACGGTTAACTCCGCCGTGATTGTCGTAGTGCTGCTCGTACTCGCAACTGCCATTCCGATGGTGACTTGGTGGTGGTATCAATCCCAGTAGGGGCAATCACCCTTTCCCCGCCAAAGGCAGCCGGAGGAGAAATTGAGCAATTGCCCCTACGGCTTCCTTTTGGCTAATCTTGAACGTAATCCCATCCGTGAATCAGGGCCATTTCCGCTCGGACAAACTCCCGTCCGAGATAGGCGGCGTGATTGAGCATAGTCAATGGTGGCGGCTGGGTTTGTTCCAAAATCTTCACACAGAGTTCTTTGGCAGTTCTGGCGGTAAAGATGGCGGTGTGAGTGCGTTCTACCTTGCCTTTGGCGGGAATGACTTTACCGGTTTCCGGGTCAACTGCCCTGCCCCGATCGTCGATTTCATTGCGAAAATGCTTGGTGCAAATCAACCCAGCCTCGCGGTCAATATAGATAATGAAATAGCCTGCGGGGTCGAGGTCTAGGTGACGCCCGGAGAGTTTTTCATCAATTGCTTTAATATTTTCTACAGTTTGATTCATCTTGACGGTAAATTTATTTGACCAATTCTGGATGCTCTGGCATCCAGATGGCAATCACGAGAGATTGCTGTCTATAATCTATAGTAAAGTTAATTGCGGCACCGATCGTAATTTTATCAGAGTCAGACCAAGACAGCAGGTTTGTTAGAAAACCGCGTTTCTTGGCGGCTTAGCGGCTCAGTAGTGACAATCTGATACAATCAGATCCATGCACATCGGATTTCTTAACCCTCAAGGTAACTTCGACCCCGGCGACAGTTACTTGACCGAACACCCTGATTTTGGCGGCCAATTGGTGTACGTCAAGCAGGTAGCTGTGGCGATGGCGGAACGTGGCCACAAGGTGGATATTATCACCCGCCAGATTATTGACCCATGCTGGCCAGAGTTTGCGGGCAGTGTTGACTATTATCCCGGTGTCCGCAACCTCAGAATCCTGCGCATCCCTGCGGGACCGCCGGAATTTCTCCGCAAAGAGCTACTCTGGCAGCACATAGTGAAAGACTGGGTAGGGAATATCTTGCAATTCTACCGAGATAGTGGCAGTTTTCCCGATGCGATGACCGCTCATTATGGAGATGGCGGTTTGGCAGCAGTGCTGATCAATCTCCAAACCGGTATTCCTTTTACGTTCACCGGCCATTCTCTCGGTGCCCAGAAAATGGACAAACTGGAAGTGACGCCAGAGAATTTGGCAGAAATAGACGACCATTACCTCTTCCGGTATCGCATCCTCGCCGAAAGGCTGAGTATGAATTATTCCGTACTGAATATCACCAGCACAAAGCAGGAACGCTTTAAGCAATATAGTCACCGCGTCTATCGAGGCGCAGTGGATGTGAATGATGATAGTCGCTTTGTCGTCGTCCCTCCCGGAAGCAACCTGGCCATCTTCTCCGCCTCTGCATACTCTGATAACGAACTGGCTACCTATGCGCATGTGGAAGACTGCTTACGGCGAGACCTGCATAAAAGAGCCAACCTCCCCGTTATTATTGCCGCTAGTCGCTTAGACCCCAAAAAAAACCACATCGGCTTATTGCAGGCATTCGCTTACAGTCCAGAATTGCAAGACCGCGCTAATTTGGTACTGATTGCTGGCGGCTTGGTGGACCCCCTGAAAGACGATTCAGGCGCTGGTTCCACAGAGAAAGAAGTTTTAACCGCCATCCGGGAGGTGGTGGAAGAGAACAATTTGTGGGGCAAAGTTAGTGCGTTTTCTGTTGGCCCTCAGGCAGCTCTCGCCGCTACATATCGCTATCTGGCCGCGCGGGGCTCGGTATTTGCCCTCACTGCTCTGTACGAGCCTTTTGGGTTGGCGCCTCTGGAAGCAGCGGCGGCGGGGTTGCCAGTGGTGGTGACGCAAAACGGCGGACCGAGTGAAAGTCTGCGGGACGGAGATGAGGAGTATGGGGTTTTAGTGGACCCAGAAGACCGGGCGGATATCGCTCGCGGTTTGGAACGGGTGTTGTGCGATCGGCACGAATGGCATAAATTTGCTACCCGAGGGCAAGAGCGGGTGAAAAAGCATTACACTTGGCCGCGAGCTGCTGAAGGCTACCTCACCCAATTAGAGAAAATTCTGGCCTCACCCACCCCCCAGCCAAAAACCGATTTACTCCCTATCCCCGCCTATTTCCAACATCCATGTGCGGAAAATGACATTTCTCTTGATGAATTAAGCCGCATCTACTGGTCTGAAGATACCTAAATCACCTCTAGCTATCGGGTTTTTCCCTTAGAAAATAAGGTTTTTAGTTGGGCTTCAGCCCTATTCAACTGTCTATCGGACAGTAGGGGCAATTGATAAATTGCCCCGCCAAATTTACTTGAAGGAATCATTTATATCTCCAAATTTCTTAGTTCCTGGGTGCGAATTTCACTCATCCGAATCAGGCAAATATTTCGGCCTCCGGCTACTAGATTATTTTCAAAACCACAGTTGCCATCTCGAAAATCAATCCAAGCTAATTGGGCATCAATTAATTTTTCCCGTCTAGTAGCTGACAAGGAATTTAATAATTGCTGGTATGCTATATTCAGGAGTCTGTCTGCTTCCTGATAATTGCTCCCCAGTGCGGGCAGAATCTTACCCTGCTTATAAGAGGTCAAGTCCGCCGTGCGCTTTTCCGTGATATTTTCCATACATCCGTAGAAGATAGTGGGAGCAATGCTGCCTCCTTCAAAAGCACTCCTGGCCAACTCGCAGTTGCCATCTCTAAACTTAATCCAAGCTAATTGGGTATCAGTCAATTGTCCGCGAGTGGCAGCGGGGATTTGTTGGTAAACTTGGTTTAATTTTTTGTCAGCATCTTGATAAAATCTCGCCGCGCATTGATTCATTTGCGCTTGATTGAGATTCCCCATATCGTTGCAGTTGGGTTGCTGGGCATTCGCCCCACCAGTGATGAGGGGATGTAGGCTGAGAAAGGCTGCTAGAGTCGCTCTAAATATAGTCCAGATAGGATATTCCATTAATTACTTCCTATTTTGGGATGGGGGAACCAGGTTTGTAGTTGGGCTTCAGCCTTCAACTATGAAAGACAAAGAGGGCTAAAGCCCAACTAAGAACCTAAGAGTGAGGGCTAAAGCCCTACTAAGAACCGAAGATAGAGGGCTAAAGCCCTACTAAGAACCGAAAAGAGGGCTAAAGCCCTACTAAGAACCTTCTTGGTTCCACATTAAGCGGGGACTTCGATTTTTTGACCGCTACCGAGACCGAAAGCTGCGTGAATTGCTTTGAGGGCAATATCGCCTTGGTCTTGGTGGACGACACAGCTAACTTTGATTTCTGAGGTGGCAATCATTTGGATGTTAATTTGCTGTTCAGCGATCGCGGCAAACATTCTGGCGGCGACTCCGGGTTGGTTGACCATCCCCGCACCCACGACGCTGACTTTGGCGATTTGTTCGTCAACGACGATTTCACTGCATCCTAATTCAGAGACTACAGGAGCGAGGACGGTTTGGGCTTCTTTGGCATCGCCTTGAGCCACGGTGAAGGCAATATCTCGGGTGGGGGTGCCGTTGTGGATGTGGCAGCGTTGGGATTGGATGATGGTATCGACGCTGATGTTTTTCGCGGCTAACATCCCGAAAACTTTGGCGGCGGTTCCGGGTCGATCGGGTATTTGGCGGATGGCGATGCGAGCCTGGTTCCGATCGAGTGCAATACCACTAACAGGTTTTAGCCTTTCCAGATGCGCGGCATGGTTTGCTTTTGCCACATCATGCACTGGAGAGCTGCTGACTTTAAAAGTGTCACATAGTACAGTCAGGGCTTTGTCTCCATCTTCCGCATCAATAACGCAGCTAACTTTGACTTCCGAAGTGGAAATCATCTCGATGTTAATGCCAGCATCGGCGAGGGCAGCAAACATCTGGGCAGCCACCCCGGGGCGTCCAATCATTCCGGCTCCAGCAATGCTGACTTTCGCCACTTTTCTTTCCACCATCACCTCAGCTTCCTCGGAGGCGGGGTCGAAGTGAGTGCGCAGGGTAGGCGCGATCGCCGTTACCACCGCCTCCGCCTGATTCAGAGAATCCTTACTCACCGTAAAAGCAATATCATTACTATTGCCCTCGTGAATCGACTGGATAATTAAATCCACATCCAGGTTTTGACGGCCAATTTCACCAAACATCCGCGCCGCCACCCCCGGTCGATCTGGCACTCGCAACAGAGCCACTTTCCCTTGGTCCGGGTCGAATTCCACCGCATCCACCGGATGCACCAGCTCCAAACCCTCTAGAGGACGCGGTAGGGGAGCCGGAGAAATGACCTTCGTCCCCGGTTCGTCAGTCCAGCTCGATCGCACCACTAAGGTAACGCCGTAGTTGCGGGCAATTTCTACTGCCCTGGGGTGCAGCACTTTTGCCCCTAAACTGGCCAATTCGAGCATTTCATCACTGGTGATGTCGATCATCAACTGCGCATCGGGGATGATGCGGGGGTCGGCGGTGAGAATACCGGGGACATCGGTGTAAATCTCGCAACAGTCAGCTTTTAAAGCCGCCGCTAGCGCCACAGCGGTGGTGTCAGAGCCACCACGTCCCAGGGTGGTGATTTCCAGGTCTTTGGTGCTGCTGATACCTTGGAAACCGGCTACTACTACCACTTTGCCCTGTTGCAGTTGATGTTCCAGCCGATCGCTCGGGATTTGCAAAATCCGGGCGCGGGTATGTTCCGCTTCCGTGAGAATTCCCACCTGCGCCCCAGTCAGGGAAATCGCCGGTTGCCCCATTTCCTGTAGAGCCATACTCAGCAGGGCAATAGAAACCTGCTCCCCCGTAGATAGGAGCATATCCATTTCCCGACGACTGGGAGTTGCCGAAATCTGCTTTGCCAAAGCCACCAGGGAATCGGTAGTTTTGCCCATTGCCGAAACCACCACCACTACCGAGTTACCCGCTTTTACTGTATCGATTACCCGCCGCGCCACCGCCGAAATCCGTTCCACCGAGCCGACGGAAGTGCCACCGTATTTTTGGACTATTAAAGCCATATGATCTCGCTCTTCCTTGGTTTGCACTGCACGCTGTCCCCCCCAGCGGGAAAGCTGGGAGTTTTATTCTGTGTTAGCCTGCACCATCAAATTAACAGACTCACGTTGTCCAGACATGGAAAATGTGACGATTTGTCACGAACGCCCCTAGGTGTCGGGTTAGCATCGTTCCCTAAACATGACATGGGCGCGTTGACTTTGTATATTTGTGGTATCATGCTTCGATTATAGTGGGCTTAACCCGACAGTTCGGCTTAGCCTTTCCCAGATGCTCTTCTTGGTCACTGTAGCGGGTAGCTTTAAATTGATCAATCTTGGCAACCAAAAACCGGTTGTGTCAACAATTATTCACCCGTTGCCCGCTGAGCCAGATTCAGATAAATTTAACCATTTCATCAGGTGTCAATTCCGATGACCGTTTCCTTAGTCAACGTTGCCAAATATTTCCAGGGACTTTCCCACCAGGAAAGAGCCTTAAAGCGACTCCAAGAACAAATACTCAAAGTCCGCCCCGAACTGCTGGCTGATAACTCCGATTTTATCAGGATCTGGCGGAAGCAAGCCATCTCACCGCCCAGCAATGGCAGCGCCTCCAGCCTCCAATCCTCAATTAAGCTGAATGTCCCCTTCCTCAGCCAGCTAGATAACGTCAATAATCCCTACGGCACAACTGCCAACGTTACCAGTGTGGCCATGTGCATGGCTTACTTTGGGCAACCCATGAAAAATGCCAAAGGACAGCAGTTAGAAGACGAACTCTTTGAAGCCTGTACTAATTACAAGCTGGACCGCCATTCTCCCACGGATTTACAGCAGTTAGCCAAAGTTTATGGCTACCAGGATACTTTTCAATTTGATGCCAAATGGGAAGATGTCAAAAAATGGCTGTCTTTGGGCAAACCTTGCATCACTCATGGCTGGTTTACTAGAACCGGACATGTGGTTACGATTATCGGATATAATGAAAAAGGCTGGATTGTCAACGACCCTTTTGGCGAGTGGTACAGTACCGGTTATGATAATAAAGCTAGTGGTGCCGGTCTGATCTATTCCTATGATCTGATGCGTCAGCTATGCGGTGCTGATGGAGATTTGTGGATTCACTATTTTGATGGTAAAGTGGCGGGAGCTTCCACCGTCCCTCCCGCAGCGCCGCCGGTGGCTACGGGGAGCGGTTCTAGTGCGGGTGGTTCGGCAAATGTCTCTTCATCTTCCGCACCGCCAAAGAGTTTGCAGGATATCTATCAGAATGGCCAAACTGTGGCTTTGACTGAGGTGGCGAAATATCCTGAATTAGTCGCCCAAATTCAAATCCGCCTGAAAATGTTGGGTTTGCTACAGGGGACGGCGGATGGTGCTTATGGTCCAATAACTCAGGCGGCGATCGTCCGTGTGGCGAAAGCCTTTAAGCAACCAGAAGACAGAATTACTCCTGAATTTGCCAAACAACTAATTCAAGCTCAGTCAGTTCCTGGTTTCAACCCGCAACGAGAGATGATCTCCCCCGAAGTCACGGCGAAAATTCTCAACTGTCCCCTCGCTGATGCCCAAAAATACCTCCCCGGTATGCTCAACGCTTTGAATGAGAAAAAGATTCTCAATAAACCTACCCTCATCGCTGCTCTCGCCACGATCGGCGTGGAAACCGCCGGATTTCGCCCCATCAAGGAGTGGGGCGGCGATGCTTATTTTACTGAGATGTACGAAGGGCGATCGGACTTGGGCAATACCCAACCCGGAGACGGGGCCCGCTATCACGGACGCGGGTTTATCCAAATCACCGGACGGGCGAATTATCGCGACTACGGCAGAAAATTAGGCGTACCTTTAGAACAAAACCCAGACCTGGCTTTGGATGCAGAGATTGGCGCCAGAATTCTCGCCCAATATTTTTGGGACCGCGAAATCGATATGATTGCCAAAGAAGGTGACTGGAAAGGTGTCCGGCGAGCAGTTAATGGTGGTCTCAACGGCTGGGACGAATTCTGGCCCCTAGTACAGAAACTGCAAAGTGCGATCGCTTAAATCTCATCCAGGTTCTTAGTAGGGCTTCAGCCCTCAACTATGAAAGACAAAGAGGGCTAAAGCCCTACTACAAACCTTTTCACAGGGCTAAAGCCCTACTACAAACCTGCTTACCAATCACCACAGGAAAACCCATGACCATATCATTAGTTAGCGTCTTCAAATACTATCAACAGTTACCCCACCAAACCAAAGCCCTAGAATACCTGCAACAAGAACTCGCCAAAACCAATCCCGAACTATTAGAGAACACCGCAGATTTTGCCAATATCTGGAGACAACCAGATGCCACCCCCGGGCGAGTCGTTCAAAACATCAATTTCCAAGCCACCAAAACCGAAACTCGGTTAAACGTACCCTATTTAAGCCAAGTCGATAACATCAACAACCCCCACGGTTCCTGCAACGTCACCTGCTTGGCCATGTGCATGGGTTTCTACGGTCGTCCCCTCATCACGGCGGCGGGCAAGCAGTTAGAAGATGAACTCTACGAATATTGCTTAAATAACGGATTATCCCGACATTCGCCCCTGGACTTAGCCAAAGTTCTCCAGGTGTATGGTTACAAAGATAATTTTCAGCCCGATGCGAAGTGGGGAGAAGTCAAACAGTGGCTGGCGGCGGGTAAACCCTGCATCGTTCACGGCTGGTTTACCAAGTCAGGCCATATCATTGTAATTGTAGGATACAATCAACAAGGTTGGATTGTCAATGACCCCTATGGCGAATGGTTTGATTGGGGTTATGATACCACCATTAGTGGCAAAGGTTTAACCTACTCTTACGAGATGATGCAGCAACTCTGCGGACCGGACGGTGATTTGTGGATTCACTACGTTTCTAAGTAATTGTCAATTCAAATGACCAAGGACAAATGACAAATGACTTAGGACATTCTCACCTTTACCATCATCTCCCCAGTAGTTTGTAGGGTGGGCAGTGCCCAACAATTATTGCCCCTGTTTTGAGATGATTCAGTTCGGCACTGCCCACCCTACGACAAACTACTGATTCTGCCTGACTTGTGCCACGGTTAAGCCTAGGGCTTCTGCTACTTGTTCCGGCGTTAGTCCCATTGCCAATAACCGGCGAATTGCTTCCCGTCGGGCTTGGGCTTCGGCTTCGAGACTCCGTTGGGCATCTTGGGCCCGCGCTTCGGCTTCCCGTCGGGCTTGGGCTTCGGCTTCGAGACTGCGCTCGGCATTAAAAGCGCGTTGCCGTTCTTGTTCGGCCCGTTGCCGTTCTTGCTCCACACGGAGCCGCTCCAGTTCGGTTTGCTCCCAACCCGTAAGTAACAGATTACCTTCGCTATCCCACCAGCGCAACCAGACTTGAGTTTGGTTTTGATAGGCGCCTTCCCAAAGTCCTAGCTCTACGCCCAAGCGATCGATGGGATAGTGACCGCGCTCATTGGGGGACATTGGTTGATAACCGCCAGTGGCCAAGTCTAGTTGATACATTTCCAGAATCCCGGTTTCAATGACATAAATGCCATAATAAGGAATCCGAATTATTTGCTCGTAAACCCAAAATTTTCCCGGTCTTTTGCCCTGTTCTAGGTTGGCTCGCGATAACGGCGTGCGGTCTCGTTCTTCCGCACCATCGCCGCTGGCTAGTTCCAAGGCAATTAATGGCGCGATGAATTCCCGCCAAAACACATAAGAACGACGAATTTTGCCATCTAGATTGGGCGGTACGTTGGGGACGTAGAACCAGTCGGGGGCTTCGGCTCCTTGCTCTGGGGGTTCGGTTTCCCGCCAGTAGATGCCACAGTCTTGACCGATCGCATATTGTCCGTCAGGATGAATTGCTGCCAACACCGGGGCGATCGAATCGGTGAGAATAATAGCTTGAGGATGCGCCTGAAAATTTTTCACAAACGTACCATCTTTATCTGGTAGCTGGGTATGGTCTGGGAAAGGAGGAGGTAAGATGATTTTTTCCGCACTCTGGATCATGGCTATCCTCCGATATTTTCTGGCGATGACAGATGTGATTATTATAGCATTTTTGAAATTGGTTTACCAGATAATGTTCGTAGTTCGTAGGGTGAGCATTGCCCCACAAGTTCCCAACAAGTTCGTAGGGTGGGCATTGCACTTTCAGAAACCGGGTTTCTTTAGACAAATCTCGTTCTGGAGCCCAAATTTATCCCAGAAACCCGGTTTCTAGGCTTTTGATGCCACAATTGTGACATAAGGTTTCTTGGGTTAGGGGCGCTATATCCTTCCTCGGATAAACTCTCTTTGTGTGGGGAGAGGAGGCAGGAGGGAAATTTGCTCCCTTACTCCCCGTGTAATAAGTCTTCTCTCTCCCTCTCTGGGAGAGGGGTTGGGGGTGAGGGCGGATTTAGGGTGAGGTTCACAAAGTTGGGATGCACCCGATATCGCCGAAGTATTTACTACTTCGGAATCAGTAAATCAAGCTCTTCGTGCTTTACTTTCTGCCATGAGTCAGGCGGTCATAAAAAAGGGCGGATCATCCTGATTTTTCTGGCTCATCTAGGAGGAGTGCAGGGGGGCAACCACTCGCTTTTCGTGGTGGGGTGACAGAAACCGGGTTTCTTTAGACAACTTTCGGTCTTGATACCAAGATTGTAGTAGAAACCCGGTTTCTAAGCCCTGGGGCGATCGCTTTTCGTGGTAGAGGACAGAAACCGGGTTTCTACAGAAATCTCGGTGGGGATACCAAAGTTATACTAGAAACCCGGTTTCTTTGCCCAAGGGCGATCGCCTCAACGAATCATCATTATTCTATTTCTCGAGGCAAGGGTGGAATTAGCGGTTCTAACTGAGCAATTAGCACCGGAATATCCTCAGTCACCACAGACCAAAGCTGTGATTGAATAATCTCATCATATTGGTGGGCAATAACATTGCGTTGAGCAATGATACCCGACCAAGGAATTTGAGGATGTTCTTGCCTAAATTCCTCAGACATTCGTCGCGAAGATTCCCCAATAATTTCCAACTTACGCTCAACGGCACTTTGGATTAAAATACTCTCTAAATAATCTTCGTAGGATAAACCAGCGGTAAATTCCTGAATTCGTTGGGCTGCTTGTAACATATCCCACAGATAGCCAGCTTCGCGATTACTTGGCGGCATAAATCACCTCTTTAGTCCGGAGAATTTCATAACGTCGAAACGGATTTTTTAAACCTAGTTTTTGCACCAAATCAACCTCACGACCAAAAATCGTTTCTAGTTCTTCTTTCATCCTGACAATATCAAACAAACTCCATTTTTCATCCGGAGCAAAAGTCACCAACACATCCACATCACTATCAGGACGAAAATCATCTCGGAGAATTGACCCAAATAAGGCAAATTCAGTAATTTTCCATTTTTGGCAGAAAGCCACAATTGCATCTGATGAAACCTCAAGTTTAGGTATATTCATAGTTGTAATTCCTGGCGATGAGGGTACGGAAGCAAGGGGAGGATGGGGGAATGGGGGAGATGAGGAGGAAGTCCAGAAGACAGAAACCTTCTCCAGAAATCTCGGTCTGGATCCCAAAGCTATCGCCGCCTTCGTTTTATTGGCCTAGGGGCGATCGCTTTTTGGTGGGCGATTAAAAAGGAATCCACTCCAAGCGATCGATCCATTCTTCCGCATCACTGGTCTCCCAAACCAAAAATAATTCTTCTGCCCATCGCCCCACAGTCATCCCCGGACGCAGCCAAAACAACCCCCAAATATAGTCATTTCAATTAAGAATGAGAATAGTTTTTTGGTTAAACCCCACCGCTGATCAGCCCTCACCCCCGTCTCTCCCAGGTGGGGAGTTTGGGGAGTGTGGGGAGTGTGGGGAGTGTGGGGAGTGTGGGAAGTGTGGGA
>DVDU01000032.1 GCA_015296065.1 Oscillatoriaceae cyanobacterium M33_DOE_052
AGTGCCTTCCAACAGATTGGGATTCTGAATTTCTTGGCTTTCTTTCGGCAATAATGAAGCGATACTGAAATCAATTAACTGGACTTGTTGGCTGACTGGATTAATCAGGATGTTGGCGGGCTTAATGTCCTTATGAATGACGCGGTTATGGTGAAGCTGGTGGAGTATAGCTGCCAGTTGTCGCCCTATTTCTAAAACCATCGTCAAATTTAAGGACTGATGCTGGGCATATTGTTGTAGGGAAATACTCCCATCATCCGCCATCACTAAGGCATAGCCGTTCTCGTATGGTTCCAGGCTCAAGGGTCGGACAATACCGGGAATGTTGAGGTTTTTGGTAATGGTGTACTGATTGCGAAACTGCACCAATTCGCTGAAGCTGGGATATGCCTGCCTCAATACCTTAATTACTACTGGACGCTGTGGGTTGGCTTGCACCCCTCGATACACTAACGTCCTGGAACCGGCATAGAGTTGTTCCGTTATGGCATATCCCGGGATGGTGGGGAAACTACTGGTGTCAGCGCTTCTTGTTTCGGTCATAGTCACTTCTCGCTGATGAAGAATTGTTCTAATTTTAGAGCTTTTTAAAAATAACACATATTTTGTTTCTTGTCAAGTAATCTAGATAATTTTTTGGAGGCTATTTTGTCTAAGCAATTAAACCTATATTGAGCCACATTTTTGATGGTCTGCCAACCTAAGATTTCTGGGGAAAGAGAGCGGCTCCCTAGTCCAATTAGAAGTAAAAGCCCTCCACATCTATGTCAAATGGGGGCAAGACTTCTCGGCTTGCCAGTGCGGGCGAAGATTCTGCCCCCACATTATGCCTAGCAACGCCTAACTGGGGAGAGAAACTGGGTTTAGTTCGATAAGATGGCGGCTATTAATATTAACAATTCGCAACAATTTTGATTAAATAAATTTATAATTTTTTATATATCTGCTTTAAAATAGATAGTTAATTGTGCTTAATTTAACACACCTAACTATCTATTTTTTTGTGACATTTAACGGTAATTTGGCTGATGCTCTGGCCAAAAAAAGCGAATTGATGGAAGGGAAGCTGACGGGCTCAAATGGCTACAGGCAGGATAATGCAGAACTCTGTCCCCACACCTAATCCTGATTCAACTTCTAGACGACCGCCATGTTTTTCTCCGATAATTTGACGGGCGATCGTCAAGCCCAAACCCGTACCTTTGCCCACACCTTTGGTGGTAAACAAATGGTCAAATATTTTGGCTTTTACCTCCTCTGGCATTCCGGAGCCGTTATCGCGAATCCGAATCTCTACCTCCTGGGAATCTGGACGCCATGCGGTAGTAATTGTGATTTGCTGTTCCTGCACTTTTTGGTGAGCCAAAGCAGCGATTTCCGCCGCTTCATCAAACATATCAATGGCATTCGCCAAGATATTCATAAACACTTGGTTGAGTTGACCAGGGAAACAATCAATATCTGAAAAATTCCCATAATCTTTCACCACTTGAATCTCGGGACGATGCGGTGTCGCCTTGAGGCGGTGTTTCAGGATGAGCAGGGTGCTATCAATACCTTCGTGAATGTTGAAAGAGGTTTTCTCATCTTGATCGGCGCGGGAGAAAGTCCTTAAACTCTTGCTAATCCCGGCGATGCGATCGCACCCCACTTGCATCGACTCCAGCATCGCCGGTAAATCTTCTAGCTGATACTCAATATCCAGCTCTTCCGCCTTAGCGACTATATCATCTCCCGGAATGGGAAATTTAGTCTGATAGAGATGCAGGAATGCCGTGATATCTTCTACCGCCTTCATCGCGGTATTGATATTTCCATAAATAAATCCCACGGGATTATTGATTTCGTGAGCCACCCCAGCAATAAGGTTGCCCAAGGCTGACATTTTCTCACTTTGAATCAGTTGTAATTGCGATTCTTCTAGCTGGTTCGCATAGTCTTGCACTCGTTGGTATAACTGAGCATTTTCCAAGGAAATCGCCGCTTGCGTGCAGAGGAAATTTAGGATAAATAACCGCTCCTTTGTAAATACGCCACTGGTGGAGTCATTCTCTAAATACAAAATCCCCCGTAAATTCCCTTGACTCAGGATGGGCAAGCATAAAACACTTTTAGGCTGATGTGCGCTGAGATAGGCATCAATCACCGGTAGCGGCGTCTTCAGATTATCAATTACCACCACTTCGGGATTATTTTTGATATACTGAATCAGTTTCACCGGCACCTGAGTATTGCCGTCTAGAAGTTCCCCGCCCAGTTCCGTATTTCCCCGAGTGGTAATAGCTGCTACCTGCCAAACTCCATTACTATTAGGCAGAATTAACCCACAGCGCGAGGCGCCAGAGTTTTGCAGAATAATCTGAGTTAGCTCGTGCAGGAGTTCATCTAGTTGAATCGTACTAGATATGGCTTGAGATGCTTTGAGAATAGCGCCAAAATCTAGGGTCGTATTGATACCAGAGCTAGAAGAGCGGCTGGTTGACTGGGAAGTGTGAATCGAGACATTAGGGCTAGTGATAGTTGCTAGGGTGGCTAGGGGGTTAAACTGGAATCCTTCCTGTTGCAGAATTGGGCGCAGTAAATTCGGGTAACGTTTTTCTAGGTCGTCGGTTTTGGCTTTCGCACCCCAACGGGCATAGCAGTAGTAGGCTTCCTGCATATAGCCAGCGGCCACTTTTTCTTTACCCCATTCTAGGTAAAATTTCGCCGCCAGTTCGTTCGCCAGCGCTTCTTCTTGGATGTATTCGTTGGCTTTCGCTCCTGATATCGCCTGGTCGTATAGCTCAATGGCTTCCGCTTTCTCTCCTAACAGGCGGCATTTTTCCGCTGCCACTAAATCCACCTTATGCTGGTGATTCATCGGGGCATATTGTGCCCATTGCTGCTGGAGCTTCGTTTGGTTTTCTTCCACCTGCTGGAGTAATTTTGAGGCATCGTCTGCCCCGCTGCAGCCAACCGCCAAAATTGTCAGGGAATCATACAAGTAAAACACTGGCTCACTCACATTGCCTTTAGCAAAAATTAAATATTTTCTGGCTTCTAATGCTTGCCCTTGTGCTGATTGAATATCGCCAAATAAATAAGCCAAAATTAGGCTATACAAATAAAACATATATAATGCAAATACATCATGTATGGAACGCCATAAATCTAAAAATTTATTTTCTTCTAAAGCCTCTCCATCTAAAATTATAGGATCAGCCGCCATCCCAAGTAAATTTAAAGTGCCTTGCCAATAGATGCGGCACCAATTTCCTGAAACCAATTGATGTAAGTGCATTAATTTCTGAAAATAGGCTTTATTATCTTGATTGAGGGGTGCTAGCGTCTGCCCAGAAAAAAAAGAATTTAAGCACCAACCTTCGGCATTATATCCCGCTAATTCATAATTGCCAATTTCCAGGGATAATACATAACCATCCTGCATGAAAGAGAGAGTCTCTTTTGTGTGTATTGTGCGGTGAAAAATATATACACCCAACATAAATAGGGTTTCTGGTTTTACGGTTATGGCATCAAACCGGGCAATCAGATCAAGTGCAAGATGACCAAATTTTACTCCGGCATCTACATCTCCCAATACATTACACAAAATGTAGCTATAGTTAACATAGCCAAAAACTGAAAATGATGTATTTCCATATTGAATGGAGAGTTTCACTGATAGGGCAATGAGCAAGGGAAACAACGGCGAGCCAGAGAGGAATGCCGGTGGTACGATGGTATTGGCAATCTGGATAATAGCAATTTTGGCCTGGTCTGTCATTACTGGCAAGTTAAGTAAGTCGTAAATTTCCCGATCGCCTATGATTTGCGGAATTTCGCTGAGGGCTTGATTAATATAGTTATTGGTGGGATTTTCTGGAAAAGTTACACCAAATTGCTGTAATAATTCTAGAGCAATAGTAATAGATTCAACAAAGTTATGACTCGATGTACTGGCTTGAATTTTAATCCGATAAACATTAACCTGGTCTAGCAAAGATTTGGATTGATTAATCACGGTATTAAATACCGCTTTCATTGCGGCGAAGTCGCCACAGAGGGAAGCCATTTCAGCGGCTAAGTCATGGAAAGCTAGCGTCATTTCATATTGCCGCTGCCAAGCATTTCCACCCAACAGCGACAAACCGATGGCGGCATATTCCCGACCAGCTTGATAGGCGGTGGCGGCTCTGGCTTTGCCACAAGCAATGAGATTGAGTTGCGCGAGTTCGTCCCGTTCTAGTTGGTCGCTGACTAAATCTGTGCCGTAGTTTAGTTGATTGACTAGCTCAAAAATTCGGTCGGCTCGCCGGTCAGGCGCAATTTTTTGCAGGAGCAGTTGTCCGATGTGGTAATGGGTGGTTTGTTTTTGGGCGTCGGGGATGAGAGAATAGGCGGCTTGTTGCACTCGATCGTGCAGAAATCGATAACTGACATTTTCCGTCTGGCGCGTCTTCCCCTCGGGCTCATCATCGCTGAGATAAAATTTATATACCTCAGTTTGGGGGATAATTAATCCTGACTGTAAGGCTGGCCACAACGCGGCGGCGGCTTCGGCTGAGGCTCCCTCGGAAATAATCGTCAAAGTCCCCAAATCAAACTGGTTGCCAATACAAGCCGCTAGTTTCAAAATCTCTTGGGTTTCCCCAGGAAATTTCTGGAGCTGCTGCGCCATAAACTCCACCACATCATCAGTGAGAGAGCGGGTATTGATGGCGCTAATATCTCCTTCCCAGTAACCCTGGTTGTGATTGAAGGTAATTTGCTCTTCTTCATGCAAAGCCTTGAGAAACTGGGTGGTAAAAAAGGGATTACCTTGGGTTTGGCGATTAATCAGTTGCGTGAGGGGACGTGCCACCTCTCGGTCACAGCGTAAGGTATCGGCGACTAACTGATTGGTGTCTAAGAACGTCAGGGGTGCTAAGGTAATTGTCTGCACTGTTTGACCAGTTTTTTTCAGCTCTTCCACGGTGAGCGTAAAGGGGTGCGCTGGTGATACTTCATTGTCGCGATAGGCACCCAGGAGGAGCAAATAACTTTGATCCTCCATCAGGATTTTAATCAACTGCAGTGAGGCGGCATCTGCCCACTGTAAGTCATCCAAAAATATCACTAATGGATGCTCTGGCGCGGTGAAGACTTCGAGAAATTTTTGGAATAATAAGTTAAACCGATTTTGGGCGGCTGTTCCCGACAGTTCTGTGGCCATTGGTTGGGAGCCGATGATTTTTTCTAGTTCGGGTATCACCTGAATCAGCACTTGTCCATTTTCCCCTAGGGCGGTGATGATTTTCGTTTTCCACTGCGCCAGTTCCCGGTCTGATTCTGACAAGAGTTGTCCCATCAAATCCCGCAAGGCTTGCACAAAGGCAGAAAATGGGATGTTGCGGTTAAATTGGTCAAATTTGCCTTTGATGAAATATCCCTGCTGCCTG
>DVDU01000244.1 GCA_015296065.1 Oscillatoriaceae cyanobacterium M33_DOE_052
AGTGCCTTCCAACAGATTGGGATTCTGAATTTCTTGGCTTTCTTTCGGCAATAATGAAGCGATACTGAAATCAATTAACTGGACTTGTTGGCTGACTGGATTAATCAGGATGTTGGCGGGCTTAATGTCCTTATGAATGACCCGATTTTGATGCAATTGGTGGAGCAGAGCCGCCAGTTGTTGCCCTATGTCTAAAACCATCGTCAAGGTTAAGGGCTGATGCTGGGCATATTGTTGTAGGGAAATACTGCCATCATCCGCCATCACTAAGGCATAGCCGTTCTCGTATGGTTCCAGGCTCAAGGGCCGGACAATACCGGGAATGTTGAGGTTTTTGGTAATGGTGTACTGATTGCGAAACTGCACCAATTCGCTGAAGCTGGGATATGCCTGCTTCAATACCTTAATTACTACTGGACGCTGTGGGTTGGCTTGCACCCCTCGATACACTAACGTCCTGGAACCGGCATAGAGTTGTTCCGTTATGGTATATCCCGGGATGGTGGGGAAGTTATTGGCTTCAATGCTGGCTTTGATTGTCATGCTTGGTTCTCGCTCATGGCTTTAATTTTGGGAGAAACCCAGTTTCTTGGTTGTTGGAGATTATACCATTTTGTTTGATAATGGCAAGAGATATGTCAGGTTAGGAGTCTTTCCGAGGGGCGAAAAAATTTTCGCCCCTTCAGTATATCTGATCGCTAAATCTCAATGGGATTAGGGCACAAAATATGTTTCTAGTAAATCCTGCGCCCGCTCTCCCATCTGCCGGAGCTGCTGCTCAATCAACGTCATTGCCATTGGCGAGGGATTCGCCCGTCCCCGCTCCCAACGGTTGACGGTTTGGAATGACACACCTAATCGAGCTGCGAGTTTCTCCTGAGAGATGCCAAGCCGATCGCGCAGTGCGCGGATCAGTTCAGGGGTCTGCAATGTGGTTTGACTCATGCCCTTATATGTCTAAACAAGTGTTATAACAGTATTGATATTTGATGAAATCAGATAGTTCCCTGGAAGCGCTGAGGTGACGGGGCAGTTGGGGACTGTGGGGAGATGGGGCGGGATGGGGGGAGATATGGCGGTTCTCAATTTAGTCCCCAGATGCAGGCAGAAATCCTGATGGTGACTGCACTTGCATCTAGGGCATTGATTTGAGAACCGGGATATTTTCGCCCGCAAGTCTGCCAGCCTCCCCGTCACCGGGGCTGCCCCGGTCCCTCGGCCCGTCTTCCCGCTGTTAATTATAAGTTGGATCGTACAATAGAATGGGGATAGCCCGCCTCTGCTATATTCGCAACCTTCAGGCGGGTGAGGTGGAGGCGAGTTCTGATCAGCTTTCGCCTATTCCCTGTTGTCTCGGTCCTGGCCGCAAGCCCCTAAGAAAGCAAAATATCGGACTATGCTAAAAAATACTTCCCGCTTAAAAAGTTCAGATATGCTGTCTCGGCTCGGTGGGGTAACTTTCATCTTTGCTTTTGCTCTTGTGGGGGGATATTTGGTATCCTGGAAGATGAGCGGACAAACTGCTGCGGTTGTCGCTGCCAATCAAAATGCTATATCCGCTGCCCAAAAATCCTATGAGCTAGGCGCTATGAAGGCTCACCAGAGTATTTTAATTGGTCGATCGGCACAAACGGAAGCCGAATGGAATAGAGCTGCTCATCTCTGGCAAGAAGCTATTCAACTCATGCAAGAGGTTCCTCCTAAGACGCCAGAATACACTTTAGCGCAACAAAAAATAGCTGAGTATCAAAGCCATTTAATTTATGCTAAAGATGCGCAACTGAAAGCTAGCGCTTTTCGCTTGGGAACTAACCAAGCTACGGAGGCTTTTACCAAATCGCAAACGGCGAAAACAGAAGCGGACTGGCAGGCGGCAGTATCTTTGTGGCAGTCTGCCTTAAAGCTGATGCAGGCGGTGCCGAAATATAGCGCGCATTACCCGCAGGCTCGACACAAAATCTCGGAATATGAAGCGAATGTCCGCCATGCTCAAAAGGAGGTGCAGAAAGCTGGTGCTTTCCGCATGGCGGTGAAGGCGGCAACGGAGGCATCTGCTTTGGTTCAATCGGCCAAAACGGCTGGGGAATGGAATTTAGTTGCTAATCTCTGGGGAAAGGCGATCGAGCTGATGAAATCGGTGCCCCCTGGTAATGAAAATTATATCACGGCTATGGAAAAAGTCTGGGAATATCAGGGCAAGCTGAAATATGCAAAGCAAAAATCAGCGGATCTACAGGCTGCATCTACTGCCAATAAAGATAGCGATTCTGATTTCAGTAAAATTTACATTCCGGCTAAAGTGCAAAATGAGGCTTTGTCTAAGGGCCAAGTCTATTTAGAGGAATTATTCTCGGCGATGGCGGATGGTCTAGATTTGGATGATATGGAGTCACCATCTGTCATTAAGCCGGGAGTTTATATGATTCGCTACCGCCTGAATGCCGCTGATGGTGACGAAAAATGGCCAGAAACTGTGGCAGTTTTTTTTGATAACTTGGCGAATCCTTTGGGACATCAGGTGATTGTGCCTTAATTTCCTGGCAATTGATGATTAGCCTGATATGCGCTCGGTCCATGCCTTACCCTGTCTGGCAGCGGTTGGGCATATTCCGGGCGATGTAGGGGGCATTTTTCAAAGAAGGGTAGTTAAAGAATAATTTATGGAAAATACGGGAAAATTAATTATCAAAAAGGGTGGGGAGCAGGATAAAATTATAAATAAAACCTTAAATTCGCGAGAGAGGGAGAGCCATGTCAGGGGAAACGGAAGGCCGAAAGGGGGAACATATCAATATAGTCCTCCAGGAAGATGTGGCGGCAAAAGGGGTGAAGACGGGGTTTGAGCGGTTTTTCTTGGAACATGTGGCGATGCCAGAAGTGGATCTCGATGAGATTGACTTGAGTTTGACGCTGTGGGGGAAAAAGCTGCAAGCCCCGCTGCTGATTAGTAGTATGACGGGGGGAACCGATCGGGCGCAAGGGATTAATTTACATTTGGCGGAGGCGGCGCAGGCTCTGGGGGTGGCGATGGGGGTGGGTTCCCAGCGGGCGGCGATCGAGCGTGATGATTTAATCTATACCTATCAAGTGCGCAAGGTGGCGCCAGATATTCTGCTCCTGGCAAATTTAGGCGCGGTGCAGCTAAACTACGGTTATGGCATTGACCAGGCGCGGCGGGCAGTGGAGACGATCGAAGCTGATGCGTTGATTTTGCACTTGAACTCTCTACAGGAGGCGGTGCAACCCCAGGGCGATCGCGACTGGTGCCACCTCTACGACAAAATTGCCTCCCTGGCGGTGCAGCTAGAAGTCCCGATCGTGGTGAAGGAAGTGGGTAACGGTATCAGTGCGGCGGTGGCTCGCCGTCTCGCTGATGTGGGGGTGGATGCGATCGATGTGGCGGGAGCCGGGGGAACCAGTTGGAGCGAAGTGGAAGCACATCGACAACCAGACCCCATCCGGGCTCGCATCGCCCACAGTTTCGCCGGTTGGGGCATCCCCACGGCTCTGGCGGTGCTGGAAGTGCGCCGGGAAGTGCCAGAATTGCCCATTTTCGCCAGCGGCGGGATCCGCAGCGGTATCGATGTGGCGAAGGCGATCGCCCTCGGTGCCACCCTCGTTGGGAGCGCCGCTCCCCTCCTGGAACCCGCCACCGCAACGAATATCGGCCCCGTCTCTCCCACCCAAGCCGTTTATGACAAATTCGCTGCGTTTATCGAAGAATTGCGAATTGCCGCCTTTTGCACCGGTTCACCCAATTTACAAGCTCTGCGCCGTGCTAAACTGCGTCGCACAGACACTTGGGAAATTCTCACCAGAGATTGAAAAAGCTCCCCCGCCCTTTAATTTCAAGGTAAATTAAACAAGGCTCATCAGATATTGCCCCATGTCAACCATCAGACTATTGCACGCCAAACTCCATCGGGTGCGCGTTACAGATGCAAATATCGAATATGTCGGTAGCGTCACCATTGACAGCGAATTGCTCGCACTCGTGGGCATACTGCCCCTGCAGGAGGTGGAAATTTGGAACGCTACTAATGGCAACCGCCTCTCAACCTACGCTCTTCCCGGAGAACCGGGCAGCGGCATTATTTGCATTAATGGGGCAGCAGCACATTTATGTCATGCGGGGGATATTGTGATTATTGCGGCTTTTGAGGAATGCGATCGGGCCGAAGTCCTTCGCCACGGACACCAAGCCCGAGTCGTCATTCCCGATGAGCAAAACCACTGTCGGGAATTACTCTATCAAAACCTCATTCCGGGCCCCAACGGCGTCGAATTCACCAACAATCATTAGTTATTAGTCATTTGTCCTTGGTCAAAAGTCCTTGGGTAGGGATTCTTTTGTCCTTGGGTAGGGATTCTTTTGTCCTTGGTTGGACAGACCATTAGTCCGGTGGGCAAGGCCAATTCTCAGGTGATTATATGACAACAATATAGAGCCTTGCCCACCCTACAGCTTTGCTCCCCGTCTCCGAGTCTCCCCGTCTCCGAGTCTCCGAGTCTCCCCGTCTTACTCCCCTCTCCCTACTTGGGAGTGGGGTCGGGGGTGAGGGCTTTCACACTCGCCGTTTCTTGTTTAAATGCTTCCAAACCCTCCAGCCCAAACCGAAGCCTAATCCCAGACTGATGCCCAAAATTATGCCATAATTAGCCCAGGCATTCTGCAGGTTTAATTCATTGGTGTTGGGGTCTTGCTGAGGCAGTCTGAACATAGTTTGGCTGAAATTTGCCATCGCTGAGGCGGAGGCGGAGGCGACACCTATCCCGATACCCCCACCGGCGATCGCGTTCTCAATTCGCCGCTCCCTCGCCGCAATAGAAACCTCCACAAAACCCGACAAAGCATCAATATAACTTTGCCTGACCCGCAACCCCGGACTTAGACTCAAATAATCCTGGTCAATATGGGCCTCATGTCCCGGCAAAATTTTCTCTCTAAAATCCCCAAAAATCTTTAACTTTTGTCCCTCCCCCAACTTCCCCTGCATTCTCTCATACCGCTTATCATAAGCCGCCAAATTCGTCCGCAGAGTCTGCAACTGCACCCCCAAAGCCTCCACCAACACCGTATGTTTCGGCAACTTAATCAAACTCTCCGCCAACTGTTGCCGCAACTCCTGAAAATCTTTATCATTCTGCACATTCCAGGAACGGGTAGAAACCTTAAACGTCGGCAAATTGTCCAGTTTGGGAAATACATCCTCCTTGACCAGAGCATTTTTCAGCTTCCGACTTTCGCCATAAGCCCAAATCATCTTGTGACGGTAATAAAACAGCCACATCAAATCAAAGAAAAATTTACCAATAGCCTCCAGAGACTCCTTATTGGGGAAAATACACACCACATAAGTATCCCCCTCCAGCGGTTGCCAAATTTCCCACCAATTCCCATCGAGAAATTGACCAGAGTGCAAATTCGGCGCAGTTTTCCCCGTTACCGTTTCATAAGCAGTCTTGGCATTTTTCTCCTCCATATCACCATAACCCAAAATTAGCCAAGTTCTCCCCAAATTTCCCTGCACATTGCACAGCTTTTCCTGGTAGAATTTAGCTAACTCTGAAATATCCGTGGAATTTTCCGCCGTTGCCAACCCCACCAGCAATCCCTGACTATCACCCATCTGATTGCAGTGATAAAATCCATCACTCTTGTGATATTTAAAACCATCAAAATCATTCTGGGAATTATCTGCAATAGCCAAACTTTTTCGCAAATCTTCCCAGGATGAATTATCACTCTTGTGATAAGCAAATAACAGTAAGTGGGGGTAGGTTAGCAAATTTTGCATAAATATTCCGCCCAACTATAGACATCCATATCACCATTACTCCTAGCTCCATAAGCAGCCTGGGCAGTTGCCGCCGGATTATCATCCTCTACAATCGCCTTCACATCCGATTTCTTTACCAATTCTTCCGTATTGACACTCACAGCCGTATTATCCGGCTCATTATTCGCCCCCGCAGACGCATCCTGGGCAGTTGCCGCCGGATTATCATCCCCTAAAATGGCCTTCACATCCCATGTCTTTAGCAATTTTTCAGGATTTACACTCACAGCCGTATTACCATCCTCATTATTCCTCTCCGCAGACGCATCCGCCGCCGTACCCTTCGGCGTGACTATCAAATTTCTCTCCTGACTGTTGTATCTTTTGGTAAATTCGGTATGGGCATCCTGATAAAGCTGCAAAAACTTTTCATGTCCCCCAGAGTCTTTCAGGGAAATGATAGTATTATGAGGATTGGTCAGCAAATCTTTCTCCAATGGCGGAGCCTCCTCATTGGCAGGCAAATTCACCAACGCCACTAACACCGATTGTAATTTAACCCGGTTTGTACTATTCATCTTCTTGTCCCATAGGGTGGTCATCCATGATTATAGCAGGTTTGGGGAGAATTTGGGTTGACGGGGGAAAAGGGTGCCCCCCATCCTATCTTCCTTCCACTGCGGCATTAAATATTTCGACTTCCTCTGGAGTTAGTCCATCTAACAGTTTCGTCATCATCTGTGTTGCCATCACCCGGCGCACTCTTTTCGTCAGTCGCTCATCATCCAAAGCCATCAGCATTTCGGGAGACACTTTATCTAGAAGATTAGCATAAATTGCCATAACTTCCTCTTTGGATAACTCCTCTTGGTACAAACTATTGGTTTGCATCAATTGGTCAACAATTGACTCGATGCGAGATAAGGCTATATTTTTACTCGTGGTGACTTCTGCCATATTATTCCTCTCTGGGGATGATGATTCAACAATATTGTACCACAATTAACATTGGTAGGGGCACGGCATCGATAACCTTCGCCAAATCACCCACATCTCAATAACGCCGTGCCCTTTGTGGCCAATTACCCACATTTATGATACCACATTTGGGGTGGGTGGGCACGGCAGAATGATGATTTTTCGGTTTCCCTAAATATTATCGTAGCTGTGCTACTACCAAGGATGATTTTTGGGATTAAAATGGCGGATTTTTGTTAGACAATTAACATTTGTAGGGGCACGGCATCGACAACCTTCGCCAAATCAACCACAGCTCAATAACGCCGTGCCCTTTGTGGCCAATTACCCACATTTATGATACCACATTTGGCGGGGTGGGCACGGCGTTATCGAGATTTCTCGGTTCCCCTAAATGTTATCGTAGCTGTGCCCCTAAAAAGGATGATTTTTAGGTAAATCCCAATATTGGGAATCGCCCTCAATTCACCTTACCCGTGATTGTGAAACCTGCCCAAAAATAGGGATGTTTATAGGGACATTCATCGGGATTTTCTTGAGCGGCAAGGGTTGAATTAGACTTACAAGTATAATAACTTTCATGCCTGTCGGTGATATCGTTGGCTCGGTCTTGCCACCATTTCGCTAAATCGGCATTTGTCGCCGTCCTTAACCACTGTTTGGCGTTGCCTAATGCGACGGTGGCGGGTTCCTCTGCACGGTAGCGGCGGCCAAATTCCATCATTATTAAGGCGGTGGAAATTTCCTCTACTGACCAAAGGGTACTCAGGACATAGGTGGCATTGGCGGTGAGGAAAGGACTGGTTAATCCCACAAATTCGTTGATGAGTTCCTGTTTACCGGGGATACCGGTTTCGCAGGCGGATAACCCCACTAATTGATATTTGGGCAATTGCAGTTTATCAAATAAATCTCGCATGGTGAGCAGCTCGCCGTCCGCCATTTGCAAACCGGAGTTATCGGGGTTGTTTAAATCATGTACGCCATGACCGGTAAAATGGAAGATATCGGCGGTAACGGCTCGGAGTGCTTCCATGACTCGCTCTTTGGTGGCGGCTTCATCGCGGATGGGGTAGTTTTGGGGATACAGGTGGGTGATAAATCCCGCTTCCAGTTCTGCATATAATAACTGGTCTGACGTTCCCGGTTCTGTCTGGTTGGGGGGATGTCCTATGCTCAGGAGAAACTCTCCCCCAGTGGCGGGAAACTGTAGCCGCTCCCAACCTAAATAGGCACTGGGCAGGCGGATAATTTCTAGTTGGGGAAAGAAGTATTCTAATGGCAGCAGGTGTAAGTCCCGATGGGGAGTTAATATCAGTTGGTTGATGTGCTGGAGATGGGGCAATAGTTTATCAATTTCCAGGATATCTCCGAGTTTTCCTAGTTCGTCTGCCATTGTCACTCGCCAGGGGTGTTGGTTCAGGGGAAATATTGCTTCTCCGCTCCCCTGCTCCCCTGCTCCCCTGCTCCTCTGCTCCTTTACTTTCTTTCGATAGTCGTGATAATTCTCTTTCCACTGTTTCACCCATTGCTCCAGTTTCCGCACATGAGGGATGGTGTGGGGATGGGGTGGTTGTCCCGAGATGAGGATAAAGGCGGTGATGCTTTGGTCGCTCACGTGCCAATGTATCATGGCGCGGTTAGGGGCGAGCAACTGCTGCATCTGCTCAATGGTGGCGGTGGGAGGTTGGGTGAGATAGCGGTTTTGCTGCATCCACCGCAGGCTAAGGTTTTTCTGGTGTTCGGCGGCGAGGAGGGCGGCGGTGGTGTCCCCCTGATGCAGGAGCGTATCCACCCGCAACCGGGCAAAACTGCTGAATTGTTCCGCCCAGAAGCGTCTATCTTGGTCCGAGGATAGGAGGGTGAGGAATTGTTCCAGGTTCGCGATACCTTCGGCGACCACTTCGGCGGCTTCTTGTCGCATTTCTGGATATCGTTGTGCTAAAGCATGGCAAACCTGGGCCAAGTCCACCAGCAGTTTTAGATATTCAACTCGCAAGTGGGGTTGAGCCAAAAGCCGTTTCGCTTCTAAATAGCAATTCCGGGCAGTTTGCCAGTGGGTATCGGGGTTGATAAATGGTTTGGTGCTGTCGTATTCTTTGTTACCTTTGCGATAGTAAACATTGCCTTTGAATTGATGCAGGATACCGCAGCCTTCCCCATCTTCTTGGGGGAGGATAAATTGCAGGGCTTCATCCCATTTCGCCAAAGCCGCATCCTCACCCTGCCATTCCTCAAGTGTCAAACCCCAGTTTCCCCAAGCCTGCCATAATTTATTATCGGTCAATGTTAAAGCCTTTTGATAGCATGATATCGCCTCTTGGTACTGTTTTAAGTCCCTGTGGGCGTTGCCTTTGTTATTCCAAGCATTGTGGGATTTGGGGTCAATCTCCAGGGCGCGCTCATAGCATGATATCGCCTCTTGGTACTGTTTTAATTCCCTGTGGGTGTTGCCTTTGCCATTCCAAGCATCGAGGTAGTTGGGTTCAATCTCCAGGGCGCGGTCATAGCACGATATCGCCTCTTGGTACTGTTTTAAGTCACTGTGGGTGTTGCCTTTGCCATTCCAAGCATTGAGGGATTTGGGTTCAATCTCCAGGGCGCGGTTAAAGCATGATATCGCCTCTAGGTACTGTTTTAAGTAATAGTGGGCGGGGCTTTTGTTATTCCAAGCATAGTGGAAGTTTGGTTCAATCTCCAGGGCGCGTTCATAGCATAATATCGCCTCTTGGTACTGTTTTAAGTAATAGTGGGCGTTGCCTTTGTTATACCAAGCATAGTGGTCGTTGGGGTCTATCTCCAGGGCGCGGTCATAGCATGATATCGCCTCTTGGTACTGTTTTAAGTCATGGTGGGCTAAGCCTTTGCCATTCCAAGCATTGTGGGATTTGGGTTCAATCTCCAGGGCGCGGTTAAAGCATGATATCGCCTCTTGGTACTGTTTTAAGTTCCTGTGGGCGTTGCCTTTTCCAGTCCAAGCATTGTGGGATTTGGGTTCAATCTCCAGGGCGCGGTTAAAGCATGATATCGCCTCTTGGTACTGTTTTAATTCA
>DVDU01000054.1 GCA_015296065.1 Oscillatoriaceae cyanobacterium M33_DOE_052
CTCCCCACCCTCCCCACACTCCCCCTGCCCCCCCCTCCTCCCCCTGCTCCCCTACCGCCAACTAGGAGCTGAGATTTTGATATCATAATTTGGGGTTATAGGCGGACAGCGGTTCGCCCGGTCCCCCCGTGGTGGCCTTCGGCGTAAACTACTCCACTCCATGTCGCCCCTAGTAAGGGCGCCAACACAGCCTATGCCAGCCTACTCCATCGGTCTCGACTTCGGCACCACCAACTCCATCATCTCCTACCTCAGCCCCAGGGGTGAACCCGAAGCATTTCAGTACGGCGGTCCTGACGGCCAGAAATACATTCCTTCTTTCATCGCCTACGAAGACGCATTCATAGAAATTGGCACAGCGGCCCGCACCACCGCCGCGCATAACCCCGCTGTGGAAAGTTACGGCAACTTCAAAATGCAGTTGCCCATCTTCCCCGGAATATCTCGTACTTCCTCACCATTACAGCGCACTCCCCCCAGCATTACCGCTGACTACTTGCGAGAATTGCTCATTTCGGCAGATAACCCCTACAGCTTCTGCAACCAACAAGGGGAAATAGCTGGCGTGGTGGTATCTGTACCGGAAATCTGGCAGCGGGATATCTACAACCGAGGACGGGAATGCTTGCAAGGGGTGATTAGAGAACTGGGTTTGCCCCTGATGCAGTTGGTGAGCGAACCGGTGGCGGCGGCGGCTTATTATGCTTGGGAAATGCAGCGGCGGGCTCTGGCAAACCAGGAGGAGCCTTTTACTGGCAATTTGCTGGTGTGCGATGTGGGGGGAGGTACTTTTGATGTCAGCTTGTGCCGCATTTATCGGGATAACAAGGTGGAAGTCCTCTATTTTGATGGTCAGGGGGCGATGGGACTTGATTGTGCTGGTGTGGCGTTCGATCGCCGCTGTGTCCAACTCGCCTATACCCAAAAACACGGCCATCCCATTGCAGAAACCGACCCAGAGTTTAGCCGTTTACTCCGAGAGTTTGAAACCGTAAAAATTGGCTCCCATCCCCGCGTCACCAAAAAGCTGATTAATTGCCTCAAGGCGCCAGATATTTATGAAAACCAGGAAATCTACCTTTTTGCTGGTGGCTATAGTGTGACTTTTGGCCAAGTGCAGGCGGCTTTTGCCTCGATCGCTCCGGGTATTCAACAAGTGATGCAAGGAGTGAAAAGCTGGTTGCAACAGGGAGCTGGAACTAATAGAGAGCCAACTCAGCTCGATCGCCTCTTTCTCGTCGGCGGCTTTTCGCAATTTCTCCTCGTACAGCGAACGATTTTTGACAGTTTAGAAATTAGCAGCGATGACCCCCGCTTTGACCGCAGTTTTAACCTCACCAACAGCGCCTACGCCATTTCCTACGGTGCCTGCTTAATTGCCAACGGTTTGGTGGACCCCACAGAAAGATACATCCACACCCTCGGCATTCTCGTGGATACCATCAACTCCAGCGCCTCTCTCGCACAAAAGTTTATCACCCTCGTGCAGGGCAATACTCCCCTCCTCGACCTGCTCGAACCTCACTTCGCCCAGATCCCCCCCCTGGTTCCCTTCCCCAGCAACACCATTGGTGATGAGCATTTTCTCACCATCACCATTTGGGTGGACCCCCAATCTCGCGGCATTCGCTTTCAGGAGTCCCTCCCTGACCTAGTGCGACTCCCCGTGGGTAGCGATACTCGAAGGTGGCGAGTGGGGATGCGGGTCGATCGCTCCCAAATTGCCTATCTCGTCATCGCCGACACCCAAGGCGAAAAGCGCTTGGAATATGAGTTAGGCCAAATTACCGCCAAACTGTTTCAAGGGCAGTTACTGGATTAACTCACCACCCACCCACCCCATCCAAATTCATAAATCTTCACATTAAATTCCCGATTTTGTTATAAAACTTTACCAAAAAATCCCCAAATTGTATCAATTAAATCAATACTCGCCGGACAAAAGTGGTTTAAATACTAACCATAAGATAAAACAGGCCAATTTTATGCAGACCGTTAATAATCCAGTTTCTTGCTGTCGCGGCTGTCGTCATTATCAACTCGAAGGACGACGTGGTGGTTTTTGTCACCAGCTCAATGTCCCAGTGCAAGCTAACTGGAAAGCCTGTCCCGTCGCCTCACCCTCCTTTACCACCCCCTGGAAAACCCATCCCGAGGGGGCAATCTGGCCAGAAAAAGCTGAGAATCTGAGGTAATGAAAACCCTCCCAGAAACCCGAAATATCGGGCATTTTTACCAATAAATCGGCTATTCCGGCGCCAAAATTGAAGCATCTCCCGCCATCAAGCCCCAGGGAATTGCAACCCTTAGTATCATCACAGCCGATTGAGATTCAGGGCATTTTCGGCTAAAAAAAAATATGTGATAAAAATTTCTACAACGAGAGGTCTCTAGACACCGGGTTTCTCAAATTACACACCAGAAACCCGGTTTTTTTGTTTACCATCTGAGAAACCGGGTTTCTGCGCTCAATCTTCGTCCAGGTATGAGACCGCGCAAAGAAACCCGGTTTCTTGTCCTCCGGTTTTTTGATTAGTTCATCCCTTTAAACCGATACCCTTGGCGTTGAACTCCGCCACAGTTTGCTCAGAAAGTTCGTGAGTCGTCACCGCATGGAGCATCGCCAAGGGGAGGGTGAGGTGATGGGCTCCCGCTTGTAAGGAGGCGGCAACTTCTTCGGGAGATTTGAGGGAAGCGGCGAGAATCTCTGTATTACTGCCAGCCAGAACCTCGGCCATATCCCGCACCAAGGCAATGCCGTCACCGAGAAGTTTAGTAGCACGGTTGACATAGGCGATCGCATATTTTGCCCCCGCCTCTTTTGCCACCGCCGCCTGAGCCGGACTATAAATTGCCGTCACCGAACAAGTAATATCCCGCGCCAACTTCGCCACCACCTCAAACCCCGTCCGCGTTCCAGGCACCTTCAACACAGTTTGATTACCAATAATCTCAAATGCCGCCCGCGCTTCCGCAATCATCCCGCTGTAATCTGATGCCGTTAACTGATAAAATAGCGGCCCATTGGTCAATCGCACCAACTTACTCAAAGTCTGCTCTGGTGGTAAATCACTTTTCGCCAACAAGGTGGGATTAGTAGTAATCCCTTTCACCCAGCCCATTTGGTAAGCCACTTCTGCTTCTGCGATCAGAGCCGAGTCTAGATAAATCGCCATAATCAAATTAATAATACAATTTGCTGCTGATGATTTTATCGGAAATATCAACACCCAGAGCAATTTACCACCATTTAATACACAAAAATTAGCCGCACCCACGGCAAAAACAGACGGGGAGACGGGGAGACGCGGTTCGGCTTCGCCCTTCGACTTCGCTCAGGGCAAGCTCACCGACCGGGGAGACGGGGAGACTGGGAGACGGGGAGACTGGGAGACGGGGAGACGGGGAGACGGGGAGGAGGGGGAAGAGGGGGAGGGGTGGGAAGAGGGGGAAGAGGGGGAGGGGTGGGAAGAGGGGGAAGATTACTCCCCACACTCCCCACACTCCCCACACTTCCCACACTCCCCACACTCCCCACACTCTCCCATCTCCCATATCCTCACATCTTTCTCTGTAAATTTGCGGTTAATCCCATGCAATAAATCGATATATTCCTTGACAAAGTTTTGTAAATAACGATACAACTACCTGCAATTCAGTGACAGAGAATACCATCAGATCTATTAACATAGATATATGTTGGGTATTGGGATTGCAATTGGGAGTATAGATTTAAACCACAAGGGCGAGAGGGCTAAAGCCTCTTGGTGAAAGGAGGAGCGCCCCGACGACCAACTAGATAAATTACCCATCTGGGTGGGAACAATGGTAGATTATTTTCTCTAGCGGCATCAAAAAAATAGGCCGAATTGCCGGGGCAACTATGAATTTTAAGTATTTATTTCATCTTGGGTTATTACCTATGATTGCGTTAAGCGACGCCTTAAATCTAGACAAAATAGCTAGCGCCAGAAAAATCAGCGCCGCTGTGGTGAATATCAGTGGCAGGCAGCGGATGCTCTCCCAGAGAATGGCGTTTTTAGCGATGCGGCTGGTGGGTGCCGCCAATGTAGAGGAGCGCGTTACCATGCGCGATGCTTTGCTTGAGACTGCCGCCTTGATGGAAAAGTCCCACTGGGGGCTAATTCAGGGGTCAGCAGAGATGAATTTACCGGGGAAGCCTTCAGGGGTGGTGCGGGAGATGTACTTTCAGGCTCCCCTGCACTTGGATGTCCAAGTGCGGCGGTATATTGAAGCGGCGAGAGCTTTGGCTCGGGAGCCGGAGGTCGCGATGACGCAGAATAATCGCCATTTGCAATACATCATAGAGAAAGCCGCGTTTGAGCTGCTGGCTGGTTTGGATGCGGTGGTGAGCCAGTACCAGCTAGAGAGCGAGGCGGAACAGGATGCGGTAGATGCGAACTTGGCAAAACTCTACCAGCAAAGTCGGGAGGCGGCGTCAGCCGCAGCGGAGCGCGCTAAACAGGTGGAAATTACCCTGCAGGACTTGCAGCAAGCCCAGCAATTGCTGATTCAGGGTGAAAAGCTGTCTAATTTGGGCTTGATGGTGGCGGAGTTGGTCCACGAAATCAAGAATCCGGTTAACTTCATTTACGGAAATGTCAGTCACATCAGGGGCTACACGGAGGATTTGCTCTCATCTCTACGTTTATACCAGGAGTGCTATCCTCATCCCCATCCGAAATTGGAACAGCATCTGGCAACAGTGGAACTGGATTTTTTGCTGGAGGATTTGCCAAAAATTCTCGATTCTATGCAGGTGGGGGCAGAGAATTTGCGGGAGTTGGTGCTGTCGCTGAAGGATTTTTCGCGGATGGACTCTGGGGCGATGAAGCCGGTGGCGATTCACGAGGGGCTAGATAACATTTTGTTAATTTTGCAGCATCGTTTGAAGGGTAAAGGGGGGATGGGCGCGATTGAAGTGGTGAAAGAGTATGGGGAGCTGCCTTTGGTGGAGTGTTATCAAAGCCAGGTAAATCAGGTGTTTATGAATGTGCTTTCTAATGCGATCGAGGCGTTGGAAGAGATGCAGAGCAAGGGTGAGGGAGGACAAAGGCCGAAGATCACCATCCGCACGGAAATGCTCAACTCTGATTTTATCGCGGTGCGGATTGCTGACAATGGACCAGGAATGACTGAGAAAGTCCGCCAGCAGTTGTTTGCACCTTTTTTCACCACCAAAGCGGCGGGTAAGGGGACCGGTTTGGGCTTATCCATTAGCTTTCAGATTGTGGTGCAAAAGCATCGGGGGTTTCTGTGGTGTGTTTCTGAACCGGGTGAGGGAACCGAGTTTTGGATCAAACTACCGGTGTTACAGAGAGCTAAATCCCCCACGCGAACTCTGGCGGTGAGTGAGGAAGCGACTGCGGTTTGATGGGGCAGCTTGTGATTTGTCACTGGTCCCTTGTCACTTGTCCCTTGTCACTTGTTACTTGTGAAAGGACTAAGGACTAAGGACTAAGGACTAAGGACTAATGGCCAAGTACCAAGGACAAATATCAAGATTTGTTAACTTTTTGGTGAGAAATGCGCGATCGTTCTGAGATTTTGTAAAAATGAATACAGAAATTATTTGACTTCCTTTTGCCGAGTTTGGGTGGAGGGAAGTTTTTTCACCAAGTTGAATAGATTTGAGACGGAGAAAGAGTATGCATCTTCAAACCACTTATGCAGTTGCTTCCCCCACCCCGACGTTCTTAGAGACTGCCCCCACCTGGAACCCAGTTTGCCATATCACCTACACTCGCGACACGTGGGTGAAGTTGCTGGAATTGCCGAGTAAATATGCTTACGACGAAGCCAAGCTACTCTGTCAAGAGTCGGGAAATACCTGGGTGGTTTGGGTGCCAGATTGTGGTGAGGTGATTCTCGATCGCAGTGATTTCTATTGTTAAGATAGCCGATTATTTACCGACGGTAAAGACTGGAAGACAGATGAAGATGACACCTGCCCAAATCGGGGAGAATAGTTTCAGTTAGGGGAATTATGGATGGCTATGAACAGTGAATCAATTATCGATTGGGATGAAATGTTTGAGTATCTACCGGGAACAATTGTAGAACTCAAAGGAAAACCGGGAGTTGTGCATCGGATTGATTCATATGAAGCGATGATGGTGCCTCCCATCTGGTTAGAAGATGACCCGCGCCCACGCTATCCCCATGAATTGCAGATTATGTCTTGTCGGGAAGCAAAAGTATGTGAATTAGAACAGCCTCTGGTGGGTGTGTGAGGGTTTTTTAATAGAAAATTGCCGCTTTTTAACCCCCATTAAATAAATGGCTTTGTCCCGGATTTATGCCCTCTGGGCCTTGGTGGTTGATTTACACCACTTAAGACCCAGAGGGCATAGATATGAAAAAGTTTTTTTACTAGAGTAATTTTCAATAAGAATGATACATTTTTATCCAATACTTTCCAAGAATTTTATCAAAGTATGTGCCCACGGGCGCATACATTAGGGCTATTTTTAAGACACTAAAATCGTGTTGAATAGCATTGAGTTCGGGATAGTATTTGGGCAAAAATAATACTTGATGAAACTCTGACTCTACTAATTATCGAATGACTCTCTTTCTCTGAATGGGTGCATTGTTTATGCACTGAGCGCCATCGTTGTGGATTTAGGGTGAGGGGAAGATCATGGCTGTACTCAGTCACTGTTGAACAAGCTGGATATAGTTAAAGTTAGGAGGTAAAGGGCAGGATTAAAGAAAAAAAGGGGTAAAGCTGGGGGCGAATAACTTGCAGTTCACACCCAAATTTGAAGAAAACCGCCAAAATGGCACCACACCAGGGGTAATTAGGGGTTAGTTTGGGGACATGGCCGCCTTGTTTCGGGAGGAAAATTGCCATGTTGGCTCTGAGATCAAAACTGGGCAGGAAATATCTACCGAAAATAGAATACCGCTGGCTCTGGCAGTTTGCTGGTACTGCTTTAGCACCTGTGGCGGTGCTGGTGGCTGCTACCCCCGGTTTGACGGCGACTTTTGCTGCTTCCGAGGGTTTTCTCCAGTTGCAGAACTTCAGCCATAACCCCTATGGCACGGACACTGTGGCTAATACGGCTGCTTTCACTATGATCGACGCACCAGGGGATAATGCCGCTGCGATCGCTGCTGCTGATGCCATTTTTGTCAATTCCCCTGGTGGAGATATTCCTTGTCCTTTTTCTCCCTTCTCTAGCACTCCGTGCTTGCAGAGTTCGGCTGTGAATTTGGCTGGGGGGGTTGGTATCGACTATTTCGCCGCTGGCGCCAGTCAGGCGCAAGTGATTGGTAATTTCTTTGTGCCTCAAGGAGATATGTTTAGTTTTGATTTTCTCGCCGCGCTAAATCTCAATACATCCATCAATACACCAAAAAAAGAAATGGCAAATTCTGCCACTTCTCTAGGTTTTTTGCTTGTCAACAATACGGACATAGAAAATATCCAAATTCTCGATTATTTCCATCTTCAGGCAAATCTCGTTACTCCCGGAAATGATTCATTCTATTTGGCCAATAGTCCCAATATTTACTTGTCTAACTATGGTCTAGTTTACCAGGGAGGAAAGCAAGAATCAATTACCGCTTATGGCCAGGGTTATTTATCCCATAGTTTTAGCGAGGATGCCCATATCACCTTAATCGAATATCAAGCTAATCACGTCACGGCTACAGCTAGGGCTCCCGAACCATCAGCGGCATTGGGTTTGATTATATTGGGGATTTTGGGATTTGGTCGCCGGTTATTGAGACGATTTTTTTAGAAACTGGCTTGGTTGATGATAATTGCGCTATTTGAGCGGGCTAGCCTGTCTATTCCAGGTTAATTCCATTTTAATTTAGCAATCAAACAGATATAATGTCAAGGCTAAAATTTTTCGACCCCCGAAACGATGCTTATTCGGTTAATTTTAAAAAATTTTAATTATTTTTTCTATGTTTTTTACTTTACACTTAACTTAAAATCATTTTTTAGCCAAATTGACTAAAAACAAAAAAAATAGTTTGTTATTATCTAATTCAAATAAAGCCAAGGGAGAAATTGTGATGATTCATCCTTTTGATTTAAATGGGCAAGACCTAGACAATCTCGATCTAGATTTCCAGGAGCCAGTTGGCGATGCAGAAGCTGCAATGGTTGGCGGCGGCACGATCGTCAGTCTGGCGATACTTCCCGAAGATGGTGGCGGATGTATTCCTGCTCCATATCCCAAACCCTATCCCTATCCCTATCCCAAACCCTATCCCTATCCCTATCCCTATCCCAAACCCTATATTGGCTATCCCGGACCTCAAATTACTACTCTAGCTTTGGGCGAAGAGGGCGGATCTAATATTTGTTTAATGTAATATAGGGTCACATTAATATAGTTATTCCGGCAGACATCAATAAGTTGCCGGAATTTTTGAATATAGAGCAAAAACCAATTTTCTTATATTCGACGATAACAAAAGTGGCTTGTACATACAGCGATTTGCCAGTTTATCTGGTACAGTCACCCCCAACCCCAAAGGCCAGAAAGGGAGAGGGGCTTTGAGGGTCCAATATCATTTGAAAAACTGCTGTAAATATGAAATCGAGCCCCAAGATAAGGTGATATTATTTTATCTAGTTTTTAAATTGCTTATTCATAAGCAAATTCACTATTTTGTCCGTAATAGGAAAACCAGTTTGGCGCTCAAAATGAATGAACATTGGACTAAAATTAGCTTCTAAAAACACGTATTCGCGATTATCATTTAACCGCCAATCTATAGCTGTCCACTCCATCATAAATGCCCGCGTTATTGCCAAGGCTAGCGCCCGTACTGATGTAGAAATCTCTAGAGGTATTATTTCAGCCTGTAAGTCTTCCCGAAAATCTAACGCCGGACTTCTAATTTCGGCGGAGTAAACTGCATCGCCGATAACGTAAGTGCGAATATTGGTGCCAGGGATGTATTCTTGAATAGTGACAGGAGCAATACTGAGGACTTTTTTGAGTCTTTCTGGTGCCAAATGTTCCTCGTTGACGAATTGGGTATGTGCGCCGCCGTGAACGGGTTTAAAAATTGCTTTTTTCAGGTAACGGGCAAAAGAGGTAACTTTTGTTATATCGTTACTGATGAGGGTAGCGGGAATCAGCGCTCCCAGTTGTTTTGCCTTGGCAAGTTGCAGCGGTTTTTCTTTATGAAACTGATATGCTGGCCAAGAGTTAATCCAGCGATTGGGGCAAATTTGCACCAAACACCGCACGGTACTAATTGCATCCATTATCGCAATTCTTTTACTATCGGCATTTTGCAATTCCGGGACATACACATCACCTAAACTCCGCCAAAATGCGCTTTTAATATCTTTCAATGTTAACCTCTTTCCCCCTGGAAGCGTCAAGCTACCAACCCCTGTTTCTGGTTCCCAAGACATTGCTAGCTGCGTGGGAAACAGCCGAGTATCTAAATAATCCACTGGAATTCCTGCGGCGGTGAGCGCTTGATGAATGTGAGCAGCGTGGGCATCTTGGGCATTGCCTAATATTATCGCATTCATGGCTGAAAATAAAGATAAATTATGTGTTTGCTTAATTAAGGGAATGGAGGAAGTAGTTTAGTTCGCTAGCTAGCCACTGTTGAAACATTCTCTCTTTTATTTCCCGCTGCACTTCTTTGGTTAATTCGGCGCCGATAAAATCTTCCACTAAAAATAGGTGATATCCCTGCTCAGTTTTGAGAGGACCGACGATTTCTCCGAGTTTAGCGCTGAAGATAGCTGCTGCTACTTCCGGTTTTAAGCTGGAGCGATAAATTTTGCCTTCATAACCGCAGTTTTGGCGCCGCCGATCGTCCAGATCATACAAATGAGCGGCTTCATAGAAGCTGATTTCTTGCTCTTCAATTTGATAGTATAATTCTTTGGCCACTCGCTCGTAAGGAACGACGATTTGATAGAGTAATATCTGGTCAAAATCGAGGCGATTCTGAGCGAAAAACTTTTCTACTTCTTTGGCAAAAAGTGCGTCAGATAGTTTTTGGGCGAGGAGCCGATCGCGAATCCCCTCCTCCCACTCCTCCACGGAAATCATCTGGTCAGCCAACCACCCCAGAGTATCGGCGGCTTTTTCCAGGCGATTTTGAAACCGAAAATTATCCCCTTCCGCCTGGATTTCCGCCTCAGTCACAGTCAATCCCCGTTCCGCCGCCGCCTTTTCGATAATTTGGCGATGGAGGATATGCTGATATACTTCCTTAAGGCGGAGTTCCTTCTTCAGGAAGCTAGCAATTTCCTCCAGTGTAATCGCTGCTTTGGCAAGATTGACCATGATTTCACGCACCCTTCGGGGCTGTTTTTTTAACCCCGTACTAAGATATCATCTCTAATAGCTGTGAAATCGGCATTAGCTAAGTATTGATGCCTACTCATATATCTTTTTTTCCTATCTTATCACATAAAAAAAATACATTTAACCGCAAATAGAGCAAAATTTGCTTCACTAAAGATATATTTTTGGGTAATTTTTAACAAAAACAACTACTGGACTAAATTTGATGATTAATTTTGCCAAAAATATCAGCTTACTTAAGAAATAAAGATAAAATTTTTGGCTAATTAACTAATTAATATTTAGAAACTGCTGAAAATTGGCTCTCAGCAGTTTCCAGTTTCAATCAATCACTTACCCCAGTGGTGCGTTTGTCTTGCACCCTTACCAAGCGCCGTTAATTACCGCAGCAGATGTGCTAGCAGAGAAAGAGCCTCCCAGGAATTCGGCTACAGCGATCGTGTCGGCTTTCGTGTAAGAATAGGTGGAATAGTTGGTGTTGTTAATCGCATCACCTTTGGCTCCCGCCGAGGCACTGTTAGTCAAGGTATAGGGGGAATTAACCGAGGTAGAAAAATTGTTGTTAGATGAAAAAGACATTTGTACGAAGTCGTTTTCATAATAAGTGTATGGGCTAGAATACCAGCCACCTTGAACTTGATTATTGTCAACAACTTGGATGTGATTGAGGTCTGTAATAATCATAACATTCTCCGATTCAATTATTTGGCTTTTAGCCCTAATTGTGAGTTGCTTTTAATCTAGCAAAACCTTGGGAAAGCTAGCAGCCAATTTGGCATTTTGATGATTTATCTTGGCTCTATTTTCCTGGATTTTTGCTGTCAAATGCCATAATGAGACGATTGTTGTTTTCTCTTTATGGCTATTTATACTATAGCCATTTAAACCGAGAGACAAAAGCCAATTTGGCAATTTTTTTCAAAAATTTTCTGTGGCTGTTTTCGGTTAAAATTGGGCGATTAATTCATTACTTTGGGTGCCAGCGAATTTAAATCTAAATGGGATGACGGGCTGGCTTTCCGCTGCGCCAGCCAAAGCGGATTCCCTGCAAAATGGTCTTTGTCTGCTGTATTGGGTGACATGCTGCAAAAAAAAACCAGTTGGCGTGAAATCGCAACTGGGCTGGTTTAGATTAGTATCTCAAAAAGGGGGTTTATGAATCTGGCATTGACGAGAGCAATGGCAAATGTTAAAATCTGTAAAAATCCAGAATTAGAAAAAATTTTGTTCCATGCTAATGAGAGTTACAATTGATGTGGCCTCCCCCAACTTTAGTAAGTTTGTTTTGCGCTGCTTCCCTATAGGCGTACTCTTTTACCTCCGCAATTTTCGGCGGAGTTGCTGGTTCTAAAGGTTGATAATTTTCATCGGTATTTCTACTGGTACGGTGCCCGCTTTCTTGGACGCCTTGGCGGGATTCTTTCAGCAGCCTATTGTAGGTGCGGTAAGGGATATAGTGGAGGGGATTGTACCCTCCAAATCGGAGAATGAGGACGCAAGCCCAAGAATATTTTCCGGCCAGAATGGCATCGACGACTAAATCGAATTGTTCCGGTGTCATAATCCGATCAAGCTGGGCACTAGAACTAGATATGGTGTAACTCATGGTGATATTTTTCCAAAATTTAAATGGTTATAAATTCAGTCCGCCTTCGCGGATCTGGCGAATGGGGTCTAGCATTAAATCCACAATTCGCCGCTGCCGGATAATGATATCGGCGCTGGCGGTTTGACCGGCTTTAAAGTGGATGTTTTCGCCTTTGTCGCTTACGTAGTCCCGATCGAGCGCGATTTCCACGTTATATACAGACCCCAGGCGATCGTCCACCCGGGCATCAGGAGAAATCGAAGTAAGGCTCCCAGAAAAAATGCCATATTCCTGATAAGGATAAGCATCAAATTTGAGCTGCACTTTACTGCCAGTTTTCAGCAAACCAGCTTCTCGGTTAGGAATTTTTGCCGCCAGCACCAGCGGCGCGCCAGCGGGAGCAATTTCGGCCACAGTTTTTCCCGGTTGCACCACCTCGCCGCTGTGGGTAATATCCAAAGACAAAACTACGCCATCTACGGGTATATAAAGAAACCGCTGCTTTAACTCAGCTTTGGCTCTGGTAATTTGAGTTTGAGTTTGGGCTTTTTGGCTGGCAAGGCGAGTCACCTCCAGTTGCATTTGGTCGATGCGTTGCTGAGCTTCTATCTGCGAACTTGCCGCCTCAGCTTGCTTTTGCGCTAATTGCGCTTGCAGGCGCTCCAGTTCCCCAGCCGCTTGCTCTACACGCCCTCGAGTTTCGGTGATGCGTTCTTCTCTGTCCCGCAGCGCCTGCTCTACTTCAAATAGCCGCTCTTTGGCCATTGTTTCTTCTGATAATTGAGTTCTGATCATCGCACTTTGACGATCGCGCCAAGTTTGCTCCGCCTCAAACAGCTTTTCCCCAGTCTGAGTCTCGTCCGCTAATTTTGTCCTAATAATCGCATTTTCACTCTCCCGGACAGCTTGCTCCGCTTGAAACAAATAATCTTGCGATATTGCCCCCTGTTCCACCAGAGGTTTTAACCGTTCTACCCGCTCCTGCTTGGCTGCTAAGTCTGTTTGCAACTGCTGCAGCAAATCTTGGGTATTCTCTCGCAACGGTGCGAGCCCCTGAGAGCGAGCCAATGACGCCTCCACATCAGTTTGTTGCTGCTGAAGCAGCGTTTGAGTTTTGGCCAACAAAGGTTGCAATTTTTGCCGCCTTAACTCCAAAGCCGCAGTATCACTTTCCTGCTGCAAAAGCATATCTTTGGTAGTCGCAATATTTTGCCGCGCCTGCTCAATACTCGCCTGATGCGCCCGAATATCCGCATCAGCTATAACCAGGCGGGTTTCCGCTTCCAACACCAGGCGATCGAGCAGTCCTTTCGTCTGGACGATTTCCATTTCATAACCGGCTAACTGCTGCTGCAGTCGCTCTACTTCCGCCGCCGAGATATCCGTCTCTAATTCCATCAAAACTTGACCTTTCTTTACGGTATCTCCTTCTTTCACCGCAATTTTCGCCACTTTCCCCATTTGCACTGGGTGAACTTTGATCACTTCTCCTTGGGGCACCAACTCTCCTTGGGCGTGTCCCACTTCATTAATTTGTCCAAACCAAGCCCAAGTCAAGAAAACGGCACAAAAACCGATACCACCCCAAATGAGCCGCCTGGGAAAAGTCGCCGCTGGCTTATCCAGCAAGTTTTGCACCGAGGGAGACCATTGAGAATGGTTAGGAGCAGAAATAGTCCGGTTTGTTTGCGCTTGTCGCTCTTTATTTGGGGCGGATTTGGGAGCATTTACCGGAGCCGTGGAAATAGTCCCCGCCACCGCGCCCCCCCAAACTGCACCGGCTGCTGGGGCAGTATCGCTAGCGTCATTTCTTAGTTGGATATGATGGGAACATGGCGGTAAATCCTGCAAGATGCTACCTTGATTTTTGCCACTTCCTTCGCTGCTTACGCTTAACATAGGATAACGGTTGCCATTTTGGGATTTTCCCTGAAAATTCATCGCTGCTGATTCCCCCTAGGATTGAGTTAGCCTCCACCACTGGGTCAAGTGTCACTTTTAGAACTGGAGAGCAGACGGTTTCTAGTTTTTCGGGCGATTTTATAGAATCTACGAGGTTAGTATAAAGACCATTTATGAAGTTCCCGTGAATCTGCCTGCTCTCCAGCGACTAGCTACGTAAATATACTAAATACTCTCCTATGTGGCTAGTGGCCATCTTGGCAGGTTTATCGAGAATTTACGGTAGTTGCAGTTGTGGGCGGGCAATATTTCTTAACTTTTGCTTTAGGAAGAAGGATAAACCTTGCCAAATGGGCAATTTTGGCCGTGCTTTTGCGGTTGGATTTTGTTTGAATTTAGATTTAATTAATTTTTTGAGACATATCAGCCCCGGCATTAGCAGTTATGCCGGGGGAAGGTGAAAAAAATGTTAAAATCCAGCCGGAGGGGCGAACCAATAGGAACGCCCCTCCTCCTAGGATTAAAGGTCGAGTTGCTGTTCCGCTAGGTGATAGTAAAGACCTTTTTGCTCCATTAGTTGCGGGTGGGTGCCTTGTTCCACCAACAAACCCCGATCGAGTACGAGGATGGCGTCAGCATTGCGAACCGTGGAGAGACGGTGAGCAATGATAAAAGTAGTCCGATCGCGACTGATCCGCGCCAAATTCTGTTGGAAACGCCGCTCTGACTCCGTATCCAACGAACTGGTAGCCTCATCCAAAATCACAATCCGGGGTTCGCCCAACAACGCCCGAGCGATCGCAATCCGCTGTCTCTGACCCCCAGAGAGGGACGCCCCCCGCTCTCCCACCTGGGTACTGTACCCCAAAGGCAAATCCTGAATAAAAGCGTGCGCCTCGGCTAACTGCGCCACTTCCACCGCTTCTTCCAGAGACACCTCCTCATCATATAAAGTGATGTTTTCCAAAATCGTGCCGGAAAACAAAAAGCACTCTTGGGGCACTACCCCTAACTGCGATCGTAACGAGTGGGGCGAAATATGCCCCACATCATGGCCATCAATCAAAATTCTGCCACTGGTCGTATGATACAAACCCTGCAACAGCTTCACCAAAGTAGTCTTTCCCGAACCGCTACGCCCGACGATCGCCACAGTCTGCCCCGCCGCCACCGCAAACGAAATATTTTGCAGAGTATTGCGCTCCTCATCCTCCCCATAGCGAAACGTCACATTATCAAACCGCACCTCTCCCCGCAACCGAGATAAAACCAGCATCTCTTGCCCCGGAATCTCTTCCGGTTCCGTCGCAAACACATCATTCAGCCGCTCTACCGAAATCCACACCTCCTGCAACTCATCCCACAAATTCACCAAAGCCAAAAACGGGCTCATCACCCGGCCAATCATCATATTAAAAGCCACAAACTGGCCGATACTCAACTGACCTTGAATCACCAAACTCGCCCCATACCACAGCAGCAGCGTGCTGCCAATACTATTAATTAAACCTCCAATCACTTGCAGCATATTGCCTAATTTCTGACCCCGAAAACGCGCATTCAGAGAAGTAGTCAAATGGTCTTCCCAGCGCCAGCGCAAGTCCCGCTCCGCCGCCGCCGCCTTCACCGTCGCCACCCCCGTCATCATCTCCACCAAAGACGAATTTTGCTCCGCCGCCGCATTAAACACTTCCCGCGACACCTTCCGCAAAAACGGCGTAGCCACCAAAGTCAAAATCGCAATGGGAGGAATCATCGCCAACACCAACAGCGTCAGGCTCCAGTTGTAATAGAGCATCAGCGCCAAATACACAAACCCCATCAAAAAATCTAACCAAGCCAACACCACCTGGCGAATGAGAAACCGTTGGATTTTCTGATTTTCCTGCACCCGAGTGATGATATCCCCCACCCGGCGGGATTCAAAAAACTTCAAAGGTAATTGCAGCGCGTGACTGATAAAACCGGCGATTAAAGTCAGGTCAACTTGGTTAGAAAAGTAATCTAACAGGTACTGACGAATCGCCCCAATGATAATCCCCCCCACCCCAAAGATAAACACTCCCAAAGCAAACACATTCAGCAAACTTAAACTACCCTGTACTACCACTTGGTCGAGAATAATTTGGGTAAACATGGGAGTGACCACACCAAATAGCTGAATCAGCAATGATGCCGCCACAATTTGCATTCCCGTGTAGCGGTAGGGCCACAACACCGCCAAAAAGGTGAGTAGAGAAGTTTTGCGGTTGGCTTTTAAGTCTTGGAGGCGGGTGGTGGGTTCCACCAGCAGAGCATAACCCGTCCAGCGATCGAGAAATTCCGCCCGCGAGAGCCACCGCTTACCGATGCCCGGGTCAGCAATCAAGACGCGCTTACCGGCAATCCGATACACTACCACATAGTGAATGCCCTCCCAATGCGCAATCCAGGGATTTTCTTGCTCCTCAATGCGACTGAGAGAAGCACGTACCGGTCGGGCATGGAAACCCAAATTTTCCGCCGCTTTGGCTAAGCCTTTGAGAGAAGCACCAGAGCGCCCCACCCCCGCTAATTCCCTGACCGAATTAATACTGTAGCGCTTGCCCCAATATTGTCCAATCATACATAGACAGGCAGCGCCACAATCAGAAGATGATTGCTGTTGAATGAAGGGATAACGTGCCAGAACGTCTAACAACTTACGTCCCGTTGGTTTCGGAAAAGGTACTTTACTGGCTTGAGATTGATGATTTGCCTCGGCGTCTGTCTCAGGGGCGGCAGTTTCTGCTCGCGTGGAGCCGCCCAAACTCAGCTTTTTGAAATCAGGACGGGTGACACGGGCATTCAAGCGGGCTTCTGGAGAAATAGCCCGCCCATTGCCCTCAGTTGCGCTCACGCCAGGAGCCACGGGGGCGGGCAGCATACCTTGGAGAGTTTCCCAGTTCGCCGCACTGATGTGGTAAACCGCCAATTCCGTCTGCGCCTTCCAATCAATTGGCACGGGAGTTTCTCCCCCCCAAGTGGTTCCCGGGGCAGTAGCTTCTGGGGGGTTGCCATCCATATGGATGATCCCCCGCCGCAGCCAAAACCGCCCCGCCTTTGCCGGAGCCGATCGGGCAATCACAGCCCCCGATGGAATCAGATGTGGCTCCAGATAAGGCAAAATTTGCCCTAATTGATGGCTGGGGAGATAGTGAAATTCCGTGAGAGTTTTTAAAAAAATCTGGCACTGTCGCCGCTGTGCTTGTGCTTCCAGATATACTTTCAGAGCCGGAGCCTCAGCAAACAAAGTTTCTAGCACAGAAATCCGGATGCGAGAGCAAGAACCTGAACTCGCCGCCACCACCCGATATCCCAAAGGCTCCTCCACAAACACCCCATCCCCACCCCAGGCATCTCCCGCCTCCAGAACCGCCGCGCAGACTTCACGCCCTCTTTCCCCATCCCATCCCAGCAACCTCACCCTGCCTCGGTTGATTAAGTAAAAATAATTGGGATTTTGTTCATCTCTAAATGAACTCATTTCGAGTTTAGGTATGCTATCACAGCATAGCTCATCCCCCAACTGAAACTCTCTTATTTCTACAGCATCCCGTAACTGCAGCGGCTCCTGCACCTTCATTTTCTCCAGTAGCAGATCCCATCCCACCGCCGGTTCCTGTGCCCCATTCCCCTGCCAATAGGAATTTGGGGATTGGCCATTCCTCCCCAAGGCATTCTCCATAAAGCAGCCTCCAAATTGTTAATTTTTTATTGCATCCAAGGTTTCCCTTGGCCATAGTTCGACGCCGCCATCTTCACCATCAGCCCGAGTTTTCCCCCACTGGGGCACAGTTATCCCTCTGTTCATCCCCCGGATAACCGCTTTCCCGTCTTTACTGGGGCGCCACCTCAAGCCACTTCTCCTAGTGATTGCGGACTTATAGAAAATTTTTTTATACCATTTCACTATTATATATAGTAGATTCTTGTACTTATGGCAATCTTAAGCAAATTTTCAGGTATTAAAGTTCAGTATATTTACTTAATTGACAGGCAAAACCCAACCCGGTTTCTACCTCTTTTGTGCTGGCTCATGGGGGGTGTGGGGGAAAATCAACTCCACAAGTACAAAGACAGATTAAGAAAATTAACAAACAGTAGTAGGGTGGGCAGTGCCTGACCGAGAATTATCTTCATCGTAGCAGTAGGGGCGATTCGCGAATCGCCCCTACTGCCCACCCTACAGAACCTCAAAACTTGTGCAGCCATGCAGCATCAGCCCACATCAATTTTAAAAATGCTATATAATCGCCAAAATCTGCCTTATAATCAAGGCTATAGTCATTTCAAATAAGGTTGAGCCAATTATGTAGGGGCGATTCGCGAATCGCCCCTACATCGGCACCCTGACCCCTAAATCCGGGACAATATCTGTATCATTGTTATCTGGAATTACTATAATTACCAAGGCAAAATGGCAGAAATAAATTTCGCCTCTTTGTGTCCTTTGGGCTGGGGCTGACAAACAGGAGTTTGGGGGTAGATTTTGTCCCAATATGTAACAATCGCTGTATATGGAAGGAAAAGCAAAATTAATTGAGGTTTTCTCTGCGATTCAGGGAGAAGGATTAAATATCGGCACCAGGCAAATCTTTATCCGATTTGCAATGTGCGATTTGCGCTGCAGTTTTTGTGATAGCGCTCATACTTGGCATATAATGCCAACTTGCCGCATCGAAGCAACTCCGGGACACCGGGATTTTACGGTTTATGAGAATCCGGTGGAGATGTTACAATTACTGGAATGGGTAGAGAGGCAAAATCTGCCTGGTTTGCACGATAGCATCAGTGTAACTGGGGGGGAACCGCTGCTGCATGCGCCGTTTTTGCGGGAGTTTTTACCTTTGGTAAAACAGCGGACTGGGTTGCCGATTTATTTGGAAACGGGAGGGCATCGCCCCGGTCAGTTGCAGATGATTTTACCGCATTTGGATTTGGTGGGGATGGATGTGAAGCTGCCTAGTGTGAGCGGGGAGAGTCACTACCCAGCTCACGGGGAGTTTTTGCGTTTGTGCTGGGATGCGGGGGTGGAGGTGTTTGTGAAGTTGATTGTTTCTGATACAACTAATTCGGTGGATTTGGAGATGGCGGCGGATTTGGTGGCGGCTTGTAGCCCGGAAATTCTGGTGTTTTTGCAGCCGGTGACGCCGCTTAAAGTGTCAGAAACTTTAGAGGGAAAACATGGGATAGGTTTGGTGGCACCGACGCCGGAGCAGGTGTTGCAATGGCAGGCTTTGATGAAGCGACAGTTAAAGCGGGTGCGGGTGGTGCCGCAGACGCATAAGTTTATGAATCAGTTGTGAGAATGGATGTTTTTTGTCATTTGTCATTTGTCCTTTGTCCTTGGTCATTTGTCCTTTGTGATTTGGGAGGGGCGATCGCGAATCGCCCCTACAAGCGGACTTGCGGACAAAGGACAAACTTAATAGTTGTCGTAGCCAGAGGTATCGGGTTGGGATGATGGTTGTTCGTAGATGTATTCGGCGCGAGAGTTGTCTCGGGTGGGTTGGGTTTGAGATTTGGCTTTGGCGGCGCTACGCTTGAGGGCTTGAAGGCGGTATTCGTATTTGCTGCGCATGCGCTTTTTGGGGGTTTGCTCGATAAGGGTTTTGAGGGCGCTACCGAGGCTTTTGTAGGCGTTGGGGAGGGAGTAGCCGAAGCGGGTGGCGAGGGCGATCGCTCTCTCGTCAGCATCTATAGCCTCTTTGAGCGTCTTATCCCCATTGTTTTTCTGGTACAGACGATAACCGGCTACCCCACACAGAGCCAGAGCCAATATCATCAGCAGTCCGTCTTGTACCCACAGCTCGCCCACGGCCCCTCCTAAACCAATGGCTAAAGCCGCCATTTCCCAACCTTCTTTAGGGATGGTGTCGCTTTGGATGCGGGCGACTTCATGCCAAAACAGCAGGTTTCGCTGATCCATTGCCAGCAGTTCCCACTTGGTTAAATCTACTTGGATTTCTACCTGATCTGAGCCAATTTCTTCGCTTCGGAGCAGGGGGGGATTAACTTCTGTGGTTTTTTCCACCATTACCCAGCTTTGCAACTCCGGCGGGAGCAAGCCCTTTAACCGCCGTAGTTCGTTCATTTCCGCTTTCGTTGTAGTAAATGAGGTCATTTATGAATATGTGATAGCACAACAGGTTATATACGGATCGTAGCAATATCTGGGAAAATCAACCGTACCTCTTTTGGGGGGGTAGGGGGGCGGGTCCCCGTCTCCGAGTCTCCCCGTCTCCCCATCCCCCGGTTCCTATTCGTCCTCATCGAGGATGGCGGTACGATCGAGTACGATTAAATCGCGCAAGCTGTCGCTATCCAGGTCCGCGAGCCAGTTTTCCCCAGAACCGACGATTTGCTCGGCGAGTTCCTTTTTGCTTTCGATGAGGTCGTGGATTTTCTCCTCTAGGGTCCCGGTGCAGACAAATTTATGCACTTGGACGTTGCGGGTTTGACCAATTCTAAAGACCCGATCGGTGGCTTGATTTTCTACCGCCGGGTTCCACCAGCGATCGAAGTGGAAGACGTGGTTAGCCCGAGTCAGGTTCAAACCCACACCACCAGCCTTGAGGGATAAAATCATAATCGGCGGACCAAAGGGGTCATGCTGAAACCGATCGATCATATCTTCCCGCTGTTTTTTGCGCGTACCGCCATAAAGAAAAGAAATTTCCCGATTCAGCTTTTGCTCTAAATAGGGTTGCAGGAGTTTCCCCAGTTCCGCAAATTGAGTAAAAATTAAGGCTCTATCTCCTTCTGAGAGCAACTCTTCGAGCATTTCTTCCAATCGCTGCAACTTGCGCGATCGAGCCTTATTCCCAAAACTATCTTCCTTCAAAAAATGCGCCGGGTGGTTGCAAATTTGCTTCAACTTAGTTAACAACGCTAAAATCACCCCATGACGCTGAATCCCCTCCGCCGCGTCCACCTCCGCCAAAGACTCATCCACCACCTTTTGATACAAAGCCGCCTGCTCCGCTGTCAACCCGCAAAATACCGGCATTTCCTGTTTTTCCGGCAAATCCTGAATGATAGTTTTATCAGTTTTCAGACGCCGCAGGATAAAAGGACGTACCAGGAGGCGCAAATTCTGCAAAGCCTCTGGGTCGCCATACTTTTCAATCCGCGTGCCAAACTGCTGCTGAAAAACCGGCCTCGCCCCCAAATAACCCGGATTCAGAAAATCCATAATAGACCACAATTCTAACAGGCGATTTTCTACCGGTGTGCCGGTGAGAGCGACGCGGAAAGAGGCATCAACTTCCCGAATTGCTTTCGACTGCTTCGCCTGAGAATTTTTGATATTTTGGGCTTCATCTAATACCAAACCCTGCCAAGAAACGGTTTGCAGACTTTTGATATCGCGATAAACCAGAGGATAACTGGTAATCACTAAATCTTGGCCTTCCACGGCTTTAGAAAAATCTTTGCCTTTGGGGCGCTTGTCGCCATGATGCACAATCACCTTAAGATTGGGAGCAAACCGTTTAACTTCCCGCTCCCAGTTAGTCAATACGGAAGTGGGGCAAACCAAGAGGAAAGGTGCTTCTAGGGTTTGTTGTTCTTGTAAGTGCAGCAGAAAGGCGATGAGTTCTACCGTTTTTCCTAATCCCATATCATCGGCTAAACAAGCACCCAAACCCCAACTTTCTAGGAATGCTAGCCAACTGACGCCGCGCAGTTGGTAGGGGCGGAGGGTGCCTTGGAGGGTTTTGGGGGGCTCGATGGTTTTGAGGGAGCGGTTATCGGTGAGGGTTTCTAGGAGCTGCTCCAGTCGTTTTCCCGGTTGGAAGTTGACGACGGGGAGTTTGGCTAACACTTTGGTGTCCCCGGTAGCCAGTCGTAAGGTATCTTCTAGGGAAAGTGTGATTTGGCCGATACCGATGGAGAAGAATTCTTGGGCGGCTCTGATATCGTTGGGACGGAGTTCGACCCATTCGCCGTTAATTTCTACGAGGGGGGAGTTGAGAGCGACGAGGCGATCGAACTCGGCTTTAGAGAGAGTTTGTTTGCCAATAGTGAGAGTATAGTCAAATTCTAGGAGGGCACCCAAACCCACACCACCTCGGGGACGTTTGGGGAGTTCGGCGCGGATGCTCACCCCTAACTGGCTGGCCCAGCCTTCACCTTTGGTGAGAGAAGGGGGTAAAACTACGCCCAAACCGCTGTCTTGGAAACGCCAAGCTACAGATTTGATAAATTCATAGGCTTGTTGTGGGTTGAGATAGCAATGTTGAGGGCGTTGGGTGTCGAGACTAGGTTCGATGGGGGGATAGATGCGGGATGCTAAACCTAAGCCAGCGAGGAAGGTTTCTTGGGGATGGTCGATCGTGCGTCCGCGATGGAGTAATTTATCGACGGGATGACTCCAGATAGTTTTGGCATCGACGAAAAAGCTGGGGGTATCGGCGGCTTGCAGACAATATTGCAACGTCCAGCGGCGATCGCCATAAGCAGGCGGGACCAAATCAAAACAGGTGCGGAACTTCTGCAACCCTGTTAAATGGTGTTGTACCGGAGCCGTCCAAGTTTTCAGCGCCCCAGCCAGTTTGTCCACCGCCGTCGCGGGGATCACACCCTTGCCATCAGCAGCAGTTAAACCTTTGAGCCATTCTTTTACAGGAGTACCGGTGTGGGGGGTGGTAGCGTTAACCGCGACAGCGCGCACCCGCGTATCAATGGCGTACAAGAGAAATGAGTGCAATAGTGAGTGTGGTTGGGGGGGGATATCTACAGCCACCGCCGCACCGTGGTTGAGAGTGCGGCACGCCAGAGGCATATCCTGAATAAAGTTAGTGAGGCGAGTTTGGTCTGTGGCGCTGTCCAGGAGGGGTTGCCAAATGGCCACAGTCACCCCCTCACTATCAGTCTTGATGCCAGGGAGGAATTTGCCTCGGGCGAGCAAACTCACGCTCCAGCGGGCCACGTGAGACCAATAGCGCAAATCATTGCCTAACCAGGAGCCGGTTTCTGGGGTTACTCCCAATGGCAGAGCTTGCAAAAATTCTAGGGCGGTACTGGGGGGGAGGCAGATGCCTTCTACTTGCCAGGGGTAGAGGTATTCTGGCGGCGGTGTATCCGGTGCCACCATTGCCGCAAAATCGGCTGAATGAAGCGGTGTGGGTTGGGTATTGTCAGAGATGGTGGTAGGGAGGGCGATCGTCATTTTCTCCCAACTGATAGAGCTTAAATCCAAGGTGGTAGATACTTTGGATTTGAGAAAATCCGTCAGCTCCTTTTTTGTCATCCCCAAAGGATGCGCCGCCAACCCTGACGGGGGTTCTAATTTTTCCGTCCCCGTGGCGGCTGATGGCAGCCGCCGCCAGGTTTCTCCCCAAACAAACAGATAGCCACTCTGATTTTTTCCTACCCAACTCCCATGTACAATTGCCATATATTTCCTAACTTATACTATTAAAATAAAACGTGCATTTTATGGCGAAATTTAACTAAAATTAATTGATAAAATTAAGCATATTTATGATTACAATAACTCTCTAGAAATTATGGACATTTTTATCCAATTTAACCATTTATTGCTACATCAGCTAAACTCTAGGCGACGATGAGGGCAGGAGATTTATCCCAAATCCAAGGGGATAGCTTCCCTGACCAGGGGTGAGGCGGTGGCGCGGGGAAATTAGGTCATAAATATGAATTTTCCCAGACGGCAGCAATTAAGTCTAGTCCACCAGATCTCCTCCCAGAAGGATAGGGGACCAGGTAAGGGCAATTGATTAATTGCGCCTCCCACATACTCACAGAGGTTCAGGAGTGGTTGAGCCAAGATACCTAGTGTAGCGCTCCTCTGCACCGAGAGTAACTGAATTAAGTTATGATTCTGAAGGGAAAGAAAATGCTCTCTCGAGCAAATCCGCCAAAACTCCTCACTAGGTTCGCGAGCGTTGCGATGGCGTTGCGCGACAGCAAGTCGGCGCCGCCTTCGGCTCGAAGTGGGTTCTAGTTGACATCGGCTGGTGAGGGCGGCGATGCTAGCGCGACGCTAGCGCGGCATTGGAGCAGATTTCTTTAGTCCAGTGGTTGAGGGGAGCATCGGCGCACTAGCGCGAAGAAGAGAGCAGCGTTAGGAGTTAAGGGTTTGGGGCTGGAAATAGCTGCAAAATCCGTCACTTGTCACTTGTCTGTTGTCCCTTGTCACTTGTACGGGCGATTCGCGAATCGCCCCTACCAAAGGACAAAGGACTAAGGATAAAGGACTAAGGACAAATGACAAATGACAAAGATGTTACAAGCGTTAGCCACGGCTGGGGGCAGCCCGGATAGCCCCTACCATCAGTGCTACGATGGCAAAAGAGAAAAACAGCGAGTGAAGAAGAAGGAAAAAGGTCTGCATGAAAGAACTGGAAAAGTCGATATCTTTTGATGGCAGGGATATTCGACTCAATGTAGGTTTGCTGGCACCTCAAGCAGGGGGTGCGGTCTTGATTCAATCAGGAGATACAGCGGTATTTGTCACCGCCACCAGGTCTCAGGGAAGAGAAGGGGTGGACTTTCTGCCTCTGTTGGTGGATTATGAAGAAAGGCTTTATGCTGCTGGTCGGATTCCCGGTGGGTTCTTGCGGCGGGAGGGACGACCGCCAGAGAAAGTGACGCTCACCAGCCGCTTGATTGACCGTCCGCTGCGGCCTTTGTTTCCCCAATGGCTGCGGGATGATATTCAAATTGTCGCCACAACGCTTTCTACTGACGAACAGATACCGCCGGATGTGCTGGCAGTGACGGGAGCATCGGTGGCGGTGCTGCTGGCGGGGATGCCTTTTAATGGGCCGATGGCGGCGGTACGGGTTGGCTTGGTGGGGGATGATTTCATTATTAACCCGACTTACAGCGAAATCAAGCAGGGAGACCTGGATTTGGTGGTGGCAGGGTCGCCGGATGGGATCATTATGGTGGAAGCTGGGGCGAATCAGCTCCCAGAGCAGGATATTATTGAGGCGATCGACTTCGGCTATGAGGCAGCTTGCGACCTGATTAAGGCGCAGCGGGAGCTGATGGCAGACCTGGGAATTGAGCTGGTGGTAGAGGCACCGCCAGAAGCTGACCCGACTTTGGAGAATTTTATCTCGGCTAAGGCCAGTGATGACATTAAACAGGTCTTATCCAATTTCGAGCAGGATAAAACGACTCGGGACAATGCCCTAGACGCGATCGAAGCGGCGATCGTCGAAGAAATCGCCCAACTGCCCGAAGAAGACCCGATCCGAGTCGCGGTGGCAGAGCAAAGCAAGGCCGTGGGGAATATCTTTAAAAGCGTCACCAAGAAGCTGATGCGGCGGCAAATTGTGGAGCAAGGCGTGCGCGTGGATGGTCGTAGTCTCGACCAGGTACGTCCGATTTCCTGCCGGGTGAGTCTCCTGCCTAAGCGAGTCCACGGTAGTGCTTTGTTCCAGCGGGGATTGACTCAAGTGCTGTCCGCTGTGACTCTGGGAACTCCCGGAGACGCCCAAGAGTTGGCGGATGACTTGCACCCAGAAGACGAAAAGCGCTATTTGCATCATTATAATTTCCCGCCCTATTCCACGGGGGAAACGAAACCAATGCGATCGCCCGGTCGCCGCGAAATCGGTCACGGAGCCCTCGCCGAACGCGCTCTCGTCCCGGTCCTGCCCACCAAAGACCAATTCCCCTATGTGTTGCGGGTAGTGTCGGAAATTCTATCCTCCAACGGTTCCACCTCAATGGGTTCTGTGTGCGGTTCCACTCTGGCTCTGATGGATGCTGGGGTGCCCATCTTGAAACCCGTCTCGGGGGCGGCAATGGGACTAATCAAAGAAGGGGAGGAAATCCGCATCCTCACGGATATTCAAGGTATTGAAGACTTCCTGGGGGATATGGACTTCAAGGTGGCAGGTACGGACAGCGGTATTACTGCCTTGCAAATGGATATGAAAATCAGTGGGCTATCGATGGATACAGTGGCGCAAGCCATTCACCAAGCGAAAGAAGCCCGTTTGCATATTCTGCAAGAGATGCTCAAGGCTCTGCCCGAACCTCGTCAGGAACTATCCCCCTATGCCCCACGTTTAGTCACGATTAAGATCGATCCAGAATTTATCGGTATGGTCATCGGTCCTGGTGGCAAGACGATTAAGGGGATTACGGAGGAAACTGGTGCCAAAATTGATATCGAAGATGATGGCACGGTAACGGTGTCCGCTGGGACTCAAGAACAAGCCCAACGGGCGATCGCGATTGTCTCTGGGATGACTCGCAAGTTGTCCCCCGGGGATGTGTATGCGGGGCGTGTCACTCGCATTATCCCGATCGGCGCCTTCGTGGAGTTCCTCCCCGGTAAAGAAGGAATGATTCATATCTCCCAAATCGCTGATTACCGCGTGGGCAAGGTGGAAGACGAGCTGAGCGTTGGCGACCAAGTGATTATCAAGGTGCGCGAAATTGATAACAAAGGTCGCATTAACTTAACCCGTCTCAACATCCACCCGGATGAAGCTGCGGCGGCAAAAGCAGCAGCGGGAATAGCTTAAAGGACAAATCTCCTCTCCTGCCTTGTGGGCATTGGCACCGAATTTGATCTCAAATTCGGTTCATCACACCACCATCTCCTAGGGGCTGCTCATGCTGCCCCCCCATCCCCCCAGAGGGGATGGGGCATTTTTGTCCGATTTCGGGGGCATGGGTCAGTTTGAAGACTGTTTATGTGTCCTCCGGCGTCGCTGACGGGCTCAGATCCTGTAAGCGATCGCGATCGAGCAATTCAATTTGCGAGCCATTAACCGAGATTAACCCCTCACTGCTCAACCGATAAAATGCTCGCGACAACGTTGCCGAAATTGTGCCCAGAGTGGCTGCTAGTTGGCTCTTGGTTAAATCTAACGTCACCACATTAACATTGACTCCAGGCTCCGCTATTTCTGTGGCACGAGCATCACTCAAATTCAGTAAATATGCTGCTAATCGTTGGGGCACATCCTTAAACGATAAATCTTCAATCACCGCCGCTAAATGGCGTAAATGTTGGGAAAGACTAATTAGGATATTAATCGTCAAATCGGGATAGCGATGGAGTAAATCCAGAAATGCCATGCGGGGAAAAAATATCAATTCTGCTGCCTCCAAAGTAGCAGCGGAAGCGGGAAATGGTTTCCCATCTAAGGCGGCAACTTCGGCAAAGTTTTCTCCTTCTTCAAAAATCCTGAGAATTTGCTCTTTGCCATTGGGGGATACTTTAAACAGCTTGATTCGCCCATTTTTAATGACAAAAAAACCGGTAGCTTCACTCCCCTGCTTGAAAATTATTTCTCCTTTGTTGTACGATTGTAACTGAGCGATAGCAGCGAAATTCGCCAGTTGCGTTGGAGATAAGCCTCGAAAGATGAGTGTATTCTGTAAGCAATCGCTTAATTCTGAGATGTTGACCATAAAGGATTTCCTTGGGAAGGCTGGGCGTTAGCCTGGGCTGGTTTGCTACTTCATAAGATGACTAAGTATAATTACTGAGCAAATCCGAAGTGGAACTCCCGGAGCAATGACTGTGAGATAAAGGACTCGCAAGACTTAGGACTCTTGGGGAAACCAACAGACTTGACAATCGGCGCCGGTTGTTGTATTCGCGGGAAAAGTTGCGGATGATGACCGTTTCACCCGATGCTGACGCGACGCCGAGCGGCGATCGGGATATATCGGTAATTTGACCTAATCAAACCGAAATAGTTGCCCCAGAGTGGTCCATGAAGGCATTAAGTGTAAATGCTATAAATCTGGAGCAATTCTTAATATAGCTGGTGATTGTGAATTAAACTTCATAGAGTTTAAATTTTCTAGAATTTCTAATCTCTTCAGGTGTTTTTTGACTTAAGTCAAAGAAATTTATACCGGTCTGCTCGTAAACTGTAAGTATTCATCCAGTCGGACTGCGGGCGAATTGGCTCGTTGCCGATGCTGGCCGCCGAACGGCGAGATGTTCCGTTTGGTGAGGTACGGGTCATAAATTGCGGCAACAGCGGCAATGAGATGACATATTTGGATTTCATGGAATTGAAAAACGCTATATATCGAAACCGATATCCTCGGCGTTCTCAGTCAGGGGGGCTACAACCGCCCCCAATAATCACAAGTCACTTTTAAAACTGTCACTATGGCGAATATAACTATCGATCCGGCAATTACCGCAGGCTCGCGCCCACGGCAATTCAGCCTTCCGGCGTGGCTAGTGCTAATTTGCATTGTCACCTTTACAGTGTTACTCTCTGCTGGGGCAGCGATTTACAAAAACGCGCCCCCCATTCCCGCCACGGTTGTATCGCCACAGCAAGAAATCATTCTCACCCAAGAAAATATTCAAAAGGGGCAGGAAACCTATCTCGCCAGAGGCGGCCAACATATTGGCAGTATTTGGGGGCATGGGAGTTATTTGGCTCCTGACTGGACTGCTGATGTGCTACACCGTTGGGGCTTAGCTACGGCTGGAATTTTGTACAACGGTGATGCTGATTTTACCCAAGCAGACCTAGAAGCCTTGAGCCCTGTCGATCGGGCAACAATCCAAACCAGGGTGCAACAGGAATTTAAACCCAATCGCTACGATGCAGACAGTGGCACTTTAATGCTGACAAAAGCCCAAACTCAAGGTTTGGCTAAAGTATTTGAGGAGTACCAAACTTTACTCTCTCAAGGCTCCGCCGTGCATTCTATCCCTAGGGGCTGGTTTACCGATCGGACGCAAATCCGAGACGTAACCGCCTTTTTTACCTGGACAGCTTGGGCCGCAGCGGCCAATCGTCCCCAAGCACCTTTTTCCTACACCGCCAACTGGCCCCATGATGACCTGATTGGCAATCAAGCTCCGGCGCAATTTCTGATTTGGTCGATCGTCTCGGTCATCGTGTTAATTGCGGCGATCGCCCTGTTCCTCTTCGTCTATCTCACCCAAGAAGATGCCGAAGGAATCCAAGCCGTCACCGCACGTCCTGCCATCCGCATCGCCACCCCCAGCCAAAAAGTCACCAGCCTATTTTTCGGCGTGGCAATGGCCTTGTTCTTTATCCAGATTCTCATGGGCATGGTGACAGCTCACTATGCCGTAGAAGGAGATGGCTTTTATGGCGTCCCGATTCAACAATACTTGCCCTACGCCGCTTCTCGCACCTGGCATTTACAACTAGCAGTATTTTGGATTGCCACCTGCTGGCTGGCAGCGGGACTGTACTTTGGTCCGCGCTTTGGCAAGCATGAACCGAAATTTCAAGCCTGGGGCAATGGCGCCTTACTAGGAGCCTTAACCGTTGTGGTGGTCGGTTCCTTAGTAGGATCCTGGGCAGGAGTCCAAGGTTACTTAGGCGATAAAAGTTTCTGGTTTGGACACCAAGGTTATGAGTATGTAGAACTCGGTCGCCTTTGGCAACTGTTGCTCATTGGTGGGATGGTGTTCTGGCTCTGGCTGATGTTCCGCGCCCTCAAACCGGCACTGCAAGCGGAAGGCAGCAAAACTGGCCTCAATCACTTCTTTATGTACAGTGCCATTACGATCCCCCTGTTCTATGCCAGTGGGCTGATGTACACCAACCACACCCCCTTGAGTGTGGCGGAATACTGGCGGTGGTGGGTGGTTCACCTTTGGGTTGAGGGCTTCTTTGAGGTGTTCGCCACGGTGGCGATCGCCTATCTGTGCAGCGAAATCGGTTTCCTCAAACGTTCCTCTGCCCTCCGAGCCACCTATCTCACCACCATTTTGTACCTCGGTAGCGGCGTGATTGGCACCCTACACCACCTGTACTTTGCCGGAACCCCGGTATTTATTGCCGCAATGGGCGCCGTTGCCTCCGCTCTGGAGGTAGTGCCTCTCACCTTAATTGGCTTTGAAGTGGTGAAATCCATCCGCTTGTCCCAAGAAGCCCAAGGATTTTATCGCCTGCCCCTGAAGTTCTTTCTGGCTACCTGTTTCTGGAACCTGATAGGAGCGGGGGTGTTTGGCTTCTTGATTAACCCACCCATTGTTCTCTACTACTCCCAAGGCCTTAACACCACCCCCATTCACGCTCACTCTGCCTTGTATGGAGTATATGGTTCTCTGGCAGTGGCTCTGATGTTATTTGCCCTGCGAGAAATCACACCCGATCGAGCCTGGGATGAGAAAAATCTCAACTTCTCTTTCTGGTGGATTAATACCGGTCTAGTGGTGATGATGGTTTGCGGCTTAATCCCCAACGGTTTCTATCAACTGGTGCAATCCGTAAATCACGGCACTTGGTACGCCCGTAGTGCGGAGGTCATCAGTTCTCCCTGGATGCAGGGGACCGTCTGGCTGCGCATTCCCGGAGACATCATCTTTACTGTAGGGGCAATGATGCTGGTTTACTGCGTTGTTCGGGCAATTTTTGCCATTTTCCAGCAACCCACTCAAGCACAGCCTACAGAGGTGTAAAACTTAGTCCTTTGTCCTTGGTCATTTGTCCAAGAGTCACTTGTCTAATTACAAATTAGAACTGGCAAATCACCAAGGACTTTACCCCAGTTTTTCTGCCCGTTTGCTGAGCTAATATATGATATTATATATGGCAAAATTGGCAAAAATTAATAATTATAATTGCCGACAATTTTAATTATAAAAAAAATTTAATTTACTCATAACATTGATGACAAATAGTGAGGGAATAATAGAGGGAAAATATGGGGTGATTGGGAATGAGTAAAAATCAAGTTTATCGCTCCAATTAGCCAGCCAAATATGCAAAAAATAAGGTCAGAAGCTATGACCGCATTAGAGCTATCCCCTTTACCCGCCTAGTTCACTTCCTCTCTGTGCCCCTACAATATGTGTGGCGTCCCCCACAAGTGGTAGTATGGAATCAGCGATCGACTGCAACCAGTCTTGACAAATATAGCAGATTTCAGAGGCGTGAAGTACAGTTCTTAGCCCCTCTCCCTTCTTGGTCGAGGGGTTTGGAGTGAGGGCTGTACCTTATGGATATGAGAAACGCTATAATATTTGTCACTTGTCCCTTGTCCCTTGTCCCTTGTCACCAAAGGACAAAGGACACATGACAAATGACCATTCTTTTGTGAGGAGAATTGTAATGACTTCCTTGTTTGAACGCATTGGCGGTGAAGCTGCTGTAGAAGCAGCAGTGGATAAATTTTATGTGCGCATCTTGGCAGACACTCGGATTAACTATTTCTTTGATGGCGTGGACATGGAACAGCAGCGAAAACACCAGAAAGGTTTTCTCACCTTTGCTTTCGGTGGCGCCCCCCAATACAACGGACGCTCTATGCGCGCCGCCCATAAAAGGCTGGTGGATCAGATGAATCTCAATGACCAGCACTTTGATGCTGTGGGCGAGAATCTCGCCGCCACTCTCGAAGAGTTAGGCGTTACGCCTGATATGGTTCAGGAAGTCTTGGGATTGGTAGAGACGCTCCGTAATGACGTGTTAAGTCGTTGAAATAGGACTTAGGCATTAGGGATCATCCCATTTTTGTAGGGGCGAAGCATTCGCATCGATAACTTTTCGGTTGCTCATAGAGGTTTATTAGCGAATACTTCGCCCCCACACAGATATCCCTCTTCTGTCACTCTAGGCAGAGGAAAATAAGAAATCCACCTCAGCAGAACGTGGGAAGAAAGCTAAACACGCCCGGTTTATCAAAGAAATTAGTCACTCTAATCCCTTAGATAACTGAGGAATGGGAAAAATTTTACCCAATAGAGAAGTGAATTAAAACAGACCAAAGGCAGGAGGAATAAGTGAATATTATTTAAAGAACTTTTCCAGTTTTGGTCTTCATTCCAATGAGGATGTTGAATGACCGAATGCCTAAAAATCTCTGCCGTGGGAGTGTCCGAGCTTGTTGCCTCAGACCTAAAAGGAGAAGTGGTTAAAGTAACGAGCAGATAAGCACTACAGACGAGTTCCCACCATTTTTCAATATCTGAGTAATGAGTGACAATATCTGAGTAATGAGTGAGCCGAAATCTGCCCATCCCAATTCAGATTTACACTGCCCAAATCCATGTTCAACCCAAGTTCTATCCCCGTATATATGGCCCACATCTTTATAGTTAACATGGTGAATATTACTCATAACAAAATTCGTTAATTTTTCAATGCTTTAAAATCACCTAGATTCGGAAACTCCTCATTTTTTCTACCTTCCAAGTAGAGCGAGTCAAGAAGTGGTGTAATCCTTGTTCATTTTCTAAACCCACGACTTTCGCGCTCTCCGGTAATGTCTTTCGTTTTATTTCCGACAACATTCCTACATGGATATTCTTAAATGCCTGATAACTCCTAACTTCTGGAAACAGGTTTCTATAGTTTTCACAGTATTCATCAATTAGAGGGATGGTAGGCTTCGCTTTTTTGGGTGCAATCATTGTCCTGCTCTGGCTTTCAGCCATTTTTTTTCATTATACTCTACCCAGAGTGATGGAAGAGGAGTATAGTCATTTTAATTAAGAATGAGAATGGTTTTTTGGTTAAACCCCACCCCCGATCCGCCCTCACCCCCGTCCCCACAACGGCGGTAGGGAGAGGGGAGTGTGGGGAGTGTGGAGAGTGTGGGGAGTGTGGGGAGTGTGGGGAGTAATCTTCCCCCTCCTCCCCCTCTTCCCCCTCTTGCTCCCCTTTTTCCCTTTTTGGGAGAAAGGGGTTGGGGGATAGAGGGCAACTATGAAGGCACTTGGCGTCTCATTCTTAATTAAAATGACTATGACCCATGACAAATGACCAAATTAACTATTTTGAGGTTCAGGAATCGAAATATCAATGGAAGTCACATTAGCATTGGGCTTGAGAGTGGAGAGAGGGGGGTTAATTTCTCCTTCATTGCCCACAACTAGAGTCACCATTTGTTCTGGTTGGAGGTATTTTTGGGCTACCCGCTGCACGTCGCTAACCGTGGTGGCTTCTACTTGGCGCTGGTATTGGTAGAGGAAATCTTTGGGATAACGGAAATATTCATAGCGCAGGAGGCGGGACAGGATGCGACCGGTATCGGCAAAATTGAAGACAAAAGAGTTGAGGGTAGAATCTTTGGCATATTCTAACTCAGTGGCGGTGATGGGACGATCGCGGATGCGATCGATTTCAGCGCGAATGGCTTTAATGAGGGGTACTGTCGCCTCCGATCGGGTTTGACCTCCTGCCACAAACAGTCCCGGATAATCATATTGCGGACTCCAAACCGCATAAACGCTGTAAGCCAGACCTTTTTTCGATCGCACCGAATTAAACATCCGCCCGCCGAAACCGTTGAGAACCCCATTCAACACCGACAAAGCCGGGTAGTCGGGAGCAGCCAAAGTCCCCCCAATATGACCCATTTGCACATAACTTTGAGTAAGCTGGGGTTGACTGATAAAAAACACTCCTCCCGGTGGTGCTGGGGACACCTGTGCTGGGGGTAATGATGCCGCTGTACTAACGCTAGATTCCCCTTTCCAGTCGCCAAATTGCTGGCGAATCACAGCCAGCATTTTGGTCGGTTCAAAATCCCCCACAATGCCTAAAATGATATTTTGGGGTTGGAAATAAGTTTGATAAAATGCCAGTAAATCATCGCGAGAGATATTGTTAACCGTGGTATATTCGATCGTGCGGGCATAAGGGCTGTTACTGCCATACACCAGTTTCTGAAATTCTCGCCCCACAATACTGTTAGGGTCATCATTGCGCCGAGCAATAGCGCCACTGCGCTGCTTTTTCGCCAATTCCAGTTGCTTCTCAGCAAAAACCGGCTCCCGCAAGACCTCAACAAACAGGGGAAATACCTGATTGAGGTCTTCACTCAAAGCATTAAAACTCACACTGCCAGAAGTAGCGCCAATGCTAGTTTCCACATAAGCCGCTCGCTGTTCTAACAACTCGTTAAGTTCGTCGGGAGAATGACGCTTTGTCCCCCCAGTGCGCATCACCTCACCGAGGATATCCGCCAGACCCACTTGAGCCGCCGGTTCAAAGCGATCGCCCGTGCGCACCAGCGCCGTCCCACTCACCAAAGGCAGTTCCCGGTCTGGCAACAAAAACACCGTCATGCCATTGTCCAGCTCATACTTAGTATAAGGGGGCAATTTAATTTCCGCCAGGGGAGGAAACTCTAAATCAGTGTAATGTTTAGCCGTTTCCGCTTTCACCGGTCCGAAAGCCAGCAGGAAAAAGCTCAAAGACAAAACAAACAAACCAACCAAATATTTTTGGGCAATTCTTTTCAAGATTAAACCTCCTTGTGTATTAACAAGTCATAAATTTGGTTTGTAGTAGGGCTTCAGCCCTCCGGAATTGGGGCTAAAGCCCTATTACGAACCGAATTAAGAGGGCTGAAGCCCTACTACGAACCCCGATTTATTCTGCCGGAAGCAAACGAGCAATAGTTTTATTTTCTGGCACAAAAGTAGCACGAGCCACCCGTTGAATATCCCCTGGCGTCACCGCTTCTATATCTTCAATTTCAGAAAATAAATGGCGCCAGTCACCAGTTTTCACCTGATATTCCACCAGCAAACTAGCCATACCCTGATTTGAGTCCAGGGAACGCAGTAAATTCGCTCGGGCTTGATTTTTCACCCGCATCAAGTCAGTTTCCGCCACCGGTTCAGTTTTCAGCCGCTCGATTTCTTGATGCAGCAGCGTCGCCACTTCTTCCACCGTGTGACCGGGAGCCGTCATCGCGTAGAACAGCATCAAATTGGGGTATTTATCCCCCGGAAAACCACTGAAACCCTGAGCCGCGAGGGCAACCTGCTGTTGTTCCACCAGAGTCTTGTACAGGCGGGAAGTGCGACCATCACTCATCAGAGAGCCGATGAGCTGATATACCGCACTATCAGGATGATTCATCGCCGGTTGGTGGTATCCCTCGAAATACCAGGGTTGAGAAGGTAGGCGCAAAACCACCTCCCGGGTTTCTTTCTGGGGAGGTTCTACCGCATTGAGGGTGGGGGGAGTAGGTCCGGGTTCGTAGCGACCGAAGTAAATCTGAGCTAGGCGTTGCACTTCTTTCGGGTCCACATCCCCCACAATGGCAATAGTTAAATTATTGGGGACGTAGTAGGTATGGAAAAAGTCCTCTACATCCTTGCGGGTGAGACTGCGCAAGTCGGACGGGTAGCCGATGACCGGTTGCTTATAGGGATGGGTGGTAAAGGCAGTTTCCAAGAACTTTTCCACCGCAGTGCCTACGGGGGAATTATCCGTGCGCAGGCGTCTTTCTTCTAAAATCACCTGCCTTTCTTTGTAAAATTCCCTAAACACCGGTTCGAGAAACCGCTCGGACTCCAAAGACATCCACAGCTCCAGCTTATTAGCGGGGAAGCTGTAAAAATAGCGGGTGGCATCAGCGGAAGTAGTGGCATTGAGACCGACACCGCCGGACTGTTCCACAATTTGGCCAAATTCGTTCTGTTTGACTAACTCAGAGGCGCGAGCTTCCACTTTTTGGAACTCTGCTTGTAGCTTGGCTGCCTCTTCGGTGCGGCCCGCTGTGGTGGCTGCTTTGATTTTGGCATCCAGGCGATCGAGTTCTTCCAACAGCGGTTTTTCCGCTTGATAGTTTTCCGTACCGATGCGGGTGCTACCTTTGAAAGCCAGATGCTCCAGAAAGTGAGCCACACCAGTTTTGCCTGGGGGTTCATTGGCCCCCCCCACATCAGCGTAGGTGAGGAAAGACACCACCGGTGCCTCATGGCGTTCCAGGACAATAAATTTGATGCCATTATCCAGGCGAAATTCGCTTACCCGCTGGATCACCTGCTCCAAATAGGGGCGGATGGAGGTAGCGAATGCTTGCTGCTGGGGCGGTTCGGTCGCCATCCTGGCTCCGGCTGGTGCCACTGGCATCACTCCCCACACCACCAGGACCGCCAGAAATGTGAGGAGAACTTGACGCCACCAAAGTCTTTTTGGCGGATGGGCAGTGGCAGAGGTTAAGATTGACAAGGATCTAGGAATTGGATTCATAGCATGTTGGCGCTTGAGCCGCGAACTGAAGTGTTTTTAACAATTGTGAAAGTTTGGCCAATTCAGCGGCGATTATTAGAGAATAACGCTACACATTAATAGTGCCCCCATAATCGATACTATTTACTATGCGAGTTTTGAATCAACCGCCTCCGGCTCCGTCCGACCTCACCCGCACCCGCATCCTCCAGGCCGCCCAGCGGCTATTTGCCCGCAAAGGCTACAATGGCACTACGACCAAGGATTTAGCGCAGGCAGCCAAAGTCGCCGAAGGGACGATATTTCGGCATTTTGCCAATAAAAAGGCGATTTTAGTGGAGCTGGCTACCCAAGGCTGGGTAGAAATACTCACAGACTTGCTGACGGAATTGAGCGAAATGGGCAGCTATAAAGCTGTGGCGCAGGTGATGCGGCGGCGGATGTTGCAGATGCCTGCCAATGCGGATTTGATGCGAGTGTGCTTTTTAGAGGCTCAGTTTCACCCGGACTTGCGCGATCGCATCCAAGCCGAAGTCATCGACAAAATGACCGACGTGGCGGAAGCCTTCTTCCAAACTGCGATGGACAGGGGAATTTACCGCCGCACGAACCCGCGTTTAGTGGCGCAAGTATTTTTGGGGATGTTCGCGATCGCCGGTTTCAGCCACAACACCATCTTGGACGAAGGCTCCTCCCCCAAACAACAGCTAGAAATGGCCGAAGGCATCGCCGACATCTTCCTCAACGGCGTATTAGTCAAAGAATAGCCTGCGGCTGTTATCCTTACCGAGCGCGAGTCGCCAGCACTTTCGCCTCCGCGATCCATCGCCCCACATCTTCCACTCCGGGACATAAGTCCCGACGCTGCATCATCGCCACTTGGACCCGCAAAATTTGTTGATGTAAGCGGTGCAGGGGCATCTGCGCCAGTTGACCCACAGAAGCAACCCCCGCATGCAGCAGTAACCCGCAATATTGACAGCCCACACTAGGAACGCTAGAAAGCTCCGCCAGGGCAACCCATTTTTGCACAGATTCCACTCGGACCCGCAACCGCTCCGCTAAAAGCTGCTGCGCTTTTTTCGTGGCGGCTTGCTGGCGCAACTGCGTTGTCGTGGTTAACCCACATTGTCCCAGACCCTCTCCATCTTCAGCACTCAATCCCGGCAACTCCGCCAGGGGCCATTCCACTGCCACCACCGGGTTTCTTGCCTCCGGGAAATCTTCTAACACCCCAGCATCAGGATACTCAACCCGTTTTCTTACTATCGGACTCGCTTTGTCCTGCCTAGAGGTTTTCATATCATATTTTGGTTTATTTATCAACATTTATCTCTGGCCACAGTCTAACCTAATCTCAAATTCGGTGGCCATACAAACCTCTCCCTAACTTTTCTCCGTGTCCTCGGTGCCTAGTTTGGTTTATTGTCACCAGTTCAGACACCAAAAGCACAGAGAGGCACGAGGGCGAGAAATCTTGTAATATCCCAGCATCTGGGTAATCAACCCGGTTGCCTTGATCATCCCAAAATCAACCGATTTCATCAGTTAACTTTTCAGAAATGCAAATTGCCAACCCTGACTACTTAGCGGTGACATTGCGATCGCGGCGGCAAAAACTAGCCAAACTACTTGCTGGCGCCTCCTCCGCAACAACCGATTTTCCCGTAATTCTCTGGTCGGGCAAACCTAGTCCCCGCAATTTTCCCCACAACACTTTCCCCTTTCGCGCCAGCAGTCACTTTCTCTACTTCGGCGGGGTGCCTCTTCCCGATGCCATCATCCGCTTAGAAGGGGACAAACTAGAACTTTATGCCGATGACCCAGACCCGGGCTCAGTGTTGTGGCATGGGCAAATGCCCTCTCGAGATGACATGGCTCGCCTGATGGGGGCAGATGCGGCTTTTCCCAAAGCGGCTTTAGCAGAGAAAGCATCAGACGCCGCCACGATTTTACTGCCCGATCGCGCCACCCGCGCCGAACAGGAGGCACTCATCCCCGTTAATGAAGAAATGAGTCTGCAACTGGCTCGTGCCATTGTCTCCGTGCGCCTCATCCAAGACGCCGCCGCTTTATCGGAATTGCGCGCCGCCGCCGCCTGCACTGTGGCGGCTCATTTGTCAGGAATGGCCTGCACCCCCGAGGCCAAAACGGAATCAATGGTGCGAGCGGTGATTGAGGGGGTATTTATGGCGAATGATATGCCTTGTGCTTATAAAAGCATCATTACACGGCGGGGGGAAGTGCTGCATAATGAAGCCTATCACTATCCCATCAATCCGGGAGACTTGCTCCTGGTGGATGCGGGAGCCGAGACGCCGGGAGGTTGGGCCGCTGATGTGACCCGCACCTGGCCGGTTTCGGGCAAGTTTTCTCCTACCCAACGGGCAATTTATGATGTGGTGTTGGCGGCCCATGATGCCTGTATTGCCAGTGTTCGTCCCGGGGTGGAATATCAGGATGTGCATCGGCTCGCCTGTCATACCATTGCTAGTGGGTTGGTGGATTTGGGGATTTTGCTGGGCAAGCCAGAGGATTTAGTCGAGATGAACGCCCACGCCTTGTTTTTTCCTCACGGTGTGGGGCATTTGTTGGGGTTGGATGTGCATGATATGGAGGATTTAGGGGATATTGCGGGGTATGAGGAAGGACGAACCCGGAGCGATCGGTTTGGTTTGTGCTTCCTCCGCCTGAACCGTCCATTACGATCGGGCATGGTCGTCACCATCGAACCCGGATTTTATCAAGTCCCCTCCATCCTCAACGACCCAGACCGCCGCGCCAGCATCTTATCGCGACCCCCAGGGGACGACGCCGATATCATTAACTGGGATATCTTAGCCAAATTTGCCGATGTGCGGGGAATTAGAATCGAGGATGATGTGTTAGTCACTGCTGACAGCAGCGAAGTCCTCACCGCCGCTTTACCCACTGCACCAGAGTTTATCGAGCAGATTACCAGCGGTGGTAGGTAATTGATAATTGATAATTGATAATTGATAATTGTCAATTGTCAATTATCAATTATCAAAGGACAAATCCCTACAATTCCTCGAAAATCGCGCCCAGTTGTTGTAAGTCCCGGACGATCGCATCAGTCATCCCCATCGGAGATTTAAACCGCGCTGCCGCCACTTTAGCTCCCGCTAACTTGGCACCAGAGAGATTCGTCAACACCAAACCGGCTTGGTGTAAGTCCGCCCCCGTCAGGTCTGCATCGGTGAGGTCAGCATCGCTCAAATTGGCATTACTCAAATTCGCCTGATGCAGGTTTGCCCCCTCCAGTTTCGCACCGCTGAGGGACGCCAAAGCCAGAGAAGATAGATGCAAATCAGCACCGGTGAGGTTGGCATCACTGAGCATAGCTCCGGTTAAATCCGCACCAGCGAGTTTCGCGCCCACCAGAGAGGCTCCCGTGAAGTCTGCATCAGTCAAGTCCGCACCGCGCAAGTTTGCCTTAGTGAAATCGGCGCCAGTGAAATCGCCATTTCTCAGGTCACAAGCCAACAAGTTGGCTCCCGCAAAATCATTTAAGGGATTGAGATTGACAATTTTGGCCAGTTCTGCCAAATCGTCAGTACCAGCGCCAACCACCTTGGTAATATCCTCTTGCAGGACCTCCCACAGCGCCTCGGTGGCCTTGATTTGCTCTGGGTTCGCCTCAATCCAAAATATTTCCGTGGCACCCAGATTTTTGTCCCCAGTGGATTCCCTACCGGGCAATTCCACCTGATGGGTATGGGGTTGCAGTTTTAATTCCACCAAGGACTTGATTAATTTGCGCTCCAAGATGGCATGTTTATTAGGACTGATGTCGTGATGCCACAATTCTTCCGCCTCCACCATCCGCACATCGGCGGCGGTGAGCAGGAAACTAATTTCTACTGTGGCGGGTTGCTCTGTGGTGTGGCGGATTTTAATCTGCAGGGGACTGGTTTTATATTCCCCGGCTCCGGAATCTTCCCGCCGAAGGCTGCTAGATGTCACCCTAGGATCGCGCTGCAGAGTCCGGGGCAGGTTCACCAGCCAACTAGGTTCTGTATCCGTGGCAGTATTCAGCAGGCGGTATTCTGGGGTAGCGGTAGAGTCTGAAGTGGTAACGACTTTGGCTCCTGCTAATTTGAGCTGGAGAATCCCCCCAGTGAGGCCAAACTTAAACCTACCCCTTCCTAAAGGCTGCCATACTTCCTGGAAATGACTGGTAACTTGCAGTTCTAGTAGGGAGCCGTCGGCTCCTTCCGAGGTCAGCGGTGTGGCGGTTAATTCTATAACCAGGCAGTTTGAGTGAGGTTGCTGCATAGCCTTTGTGGTTTCGACTGATAAGGGGTGAGGTTCAATTAATCAAGCTATCACGGCGGTACATTCACGAGCAACGACCCGCCCCAAGCAAACTGGCTTCTTGTTACCCTGCATCCCTAGGGCGACAAATTTAAAGGCGTTGCTCCTTGGGGAACAACGCCTCTTGTGGATTTGAATGATTAAATTTTGTTTCAATCAGCTAGATGCGAGTTAGGATTAATGGAGTGCATCCTTGGTATCGCATCCCTGGTGTAGCCGGATGGAAATCAGCTCATGGAACCGCTGGCCCGATCGCGGCTGACTGGAATTTCGGTTGTATCTAGACCGACTTCGGCAGCACTGCGGCTGAGCATTGATTGCTGACGGTTTTTCACCAGTTGATTGTGGCGCATCATCAGGTTCCGGGCTTGTTCGTTAGCAGACATGGTGGTTTCTCCTTGGGGCTGGGTCTGAAAATTGACTCTTCTGGATGGGGGCGTTTAGCTCATGGAACCGCTGGCACGATCGCGGCTGACTGGAATTTCGGTGGTATCCAGACCGACTTCGGCAGCACTGCGGCTGAGCATCGATTGCTGACGGTTTTTCACCAGTTGATTTTGGCGGCTCATCAGGGACCGGGCTTGTTCGTTAGCAGACATAATTTTTCTCCTTTCGGCGTTTGATTAAAAGTGACTAATCTGGAAGTGGGGCGCTTAGCTCATGGAACCGCTGGCGCGATCGCGGCTGACGCTCATCTCGGTGGCATCTAGACCGACTTCGGCAGCACTGCGGCTGAGCATTGATTGCTGACGGTTTTTGACGAGTTGATTTTGGCGCATCATCAGGGACCGGGCTTGTTCGTTAGCAGACATAATTTTTTCTCCTTTTAACCGTTTATCAAAATTTACAAATCTTTACGCTGTTGCTTAGCTCATGGTGGCGTTGGAGCGATCGTAGCTGCCCAGAAACTCCGATCGGGGCTTGCCTTGAATGTTGGTCCAGTAGTCGGCGGGATCCACTCCCACTTCCGCAGCGCTCCGAGCGAGCATCGACTGCTGACGGTTTTTCACCATGTGGTGGTGGCGCATCATCAAAGACCGGGCTTGTTCGTTTGCAGACATCGTTGTTCTCCTGGTTCTGTGGTTCTGTTGTGTGGGCTTTTTTACTGCCTAAAATCACTATACAGGATTTTTCTGTATTAATTGTTACCAAATGCGTTTTCTTTACAAAAATTTACAAAAAACCCTGAATTCCTCAGTTTACCGGCAATGGAGATGAGAGCCACCGGGCTACAGCGCAACAATTAGCAGCCTCTACGGGGAGGAGGGGGAAGATGGGGAAGATGGGGAAGATGGGGAAGATGGGGAAGATGGGGAAGATGGGGAAGATGGGGAAGGGGGGGAAGATGGGGAAGATGGGGAAGAGGGGGACCTGTGATATGTGGGACTAAATTTCAGAACTAGATAATCGTCCTTCTAGGGGTTCATACTCATCTTCTAAAAGCCAAATTTGGGCTTCTTCATAGCTACCAAACTTTGTTACCAATAGGTAATTAGTTATAGGATCGAGGCTGTAGCAAATACCGGCTTGGTCCCCCAGTAATAACAAAAGATAGGGCGGAGATTGCATCGCATCCACCCAGAATGCCTGGAAATTCCAGCTATCCTTCACTAGGTCCACTTCGGGGAATGGGCGTTTTCCCTCTGTCGTACCATCTTCGGGGCTACCGCCTCAACTTATGACACTGTAAACTGATATGGTCGCTGGTTAGGCTGCGATGCTGGGTCAAATTCACGCTGGATATCATCCCGATCGTCCCGTCCCAGTCTTCCCCATGTTGTCATCTCGTCAGAATTCTTACTGATATCAAAACCATTACTGAGCTTGATGCCGATGACATTGCTAATTAAATAGCGATCGTGAAATTTATTCCAAATGAAAACTTTTACCGTCAGGCCAGCTTCTTGAATAGTCTTAGATAGCTCCCTCTCAAAATCTTCTTTATATTGACTAGGTTTTATCCCATCTAAATGGCACAGATGAATTTCAATCTCTGGGGGCAGTTCACGGCGGCAAGCTACTAGTAACTTATAAAACTCTCGGTAGTTATGCTTTACCGGGTCAATATAGGGGTCAATAAACATAATCGAATTAGCCTGGGCAAAAACCAACTTAAGATGACGCAGATAGTCATCGGTCTTTCTATGCAGCCGCACAGAAGGACTGCGATCCTGCCACCAAGTTGCACTATAAATTTTGTCAATCGGTGATACTATATTGGTGGAGGCAAATTCGGCGGCAACTGATTGGGTAGTAATAATCCCATTCAGGGGGTCTTTAGCGTGAGATGCCACGGCTTCGTGACACCATGATATGGCATCAGATGGGGGTTTATCGCTAACAGATGGTACAGGACGCAGCCGATTTTGCTTCACCAGCTTTTTAAACAGTTCTCTAGAGCGTGATGGCCAGCAATCTTCATCTTTCTTCGCCGCGAGATACCTCCGCCATTCCCCATTTCGGAGGTCACGTACTAACCCTTCTTGGAGGACTACATCTTTAATGTATTCCATCCTAATGCTACAGACTTCGGGTGAACTGTAGCCGCTACTATCAAATATATCAGGCATTAAAGCGTATTCTGTAAGCATATGCGTTAAAAAATCTCATCCATTTCTTCTTCAAAAAATCCCCCTGGCCATGCTTTGACCAGTTCGCCCCGCTTGTTCAAAGGCATTTCCCTTACTATACTACCTTTGGCGTCTGGCTCCACAAATAGCACGCACACATCCTCCGGTCTAACTGGCGGCATACCTTTTGGTAGGCGCCCCTCAAAGGTTTCTCTCATCCGGCGCATAATCCGCAGCAGCAAATGCTCGCTGTGGGTTTCCAGTAGAAATACATTCTTTTGCTCTCCTAGTGCTGACTCAATAAACACATCTCCCAGTTCGGCTTGGAGTTTGGGATGCAAATGAATCTCTGGCTGTTCAATGGCAACTAAACCATTAGATAAACCATAACACGAAACCAGAATCGGGATAACTTGACTCACCCCAATACCGATATCCCGGTGGCTGACTGGCGTTTTAGTTCTCTTGTCAATCAGGACTAAATCGGAAATGGGATCTCCCGCCGCACTCATCTGCTCTACCCATTCCTCTGAGAGGCTATCAACATCTGTAAGCATCGAAACCAGTAGCTCAATTTCCGGGAGGGCCGTATCTAGGCTTTCTAAATCGATACCTGCTGCTTCTAAGTCTCCTCTTAGCCGCTCGATTTGTTCTTGAATGTCCCCGCCAAAACCAGCAGCATGAAAAATCAGCTTAGTGGTTAAATCGTGAAAACCTTTGGCAATGCGTGGGTAAAGTTCGGCAGCTAATTGCGAATCAGGCAATAGATGGCGCACCACTAGCTCATAAGGAGATTTCATCCGCTCCTTATCCCCTAGCCAAGCATTCACCTTCCCTCGCACTTCCCCATTATTCAGCAGGATATCCCAGGCGTAACCTCCCCCCGCGTACCAGTTAGTATCTTGCTGGCGAGAAAAGGCAAAGTGGCGGGGTGGATAGGTGCGAAAGGGTCCTAGGTATTGTAGGCGTCCCAGCTCTCGCTCGATCGTATCGGCGATCGCCCCTATCAACTCGCTGAGTCTGTAAGGGAAGACCAGGCGCACAGTGTCAGCTAAATCTCCTTGTCCTAGTTGGAGACTGCGCTCTAAGTTTGGTTGATCCCCGTCTTCTCCCACTTTGATTTTGGTCGGGAGCAAGCGCGAGACTCGTGCCGTAATTTCCGGAACCAGTTCATTAACCACCTGCTCGATTTCATCACGCACCTCGGCTGTGACATTCAAGGCGAATGTCTGGGTTTGCACGATCGCCTCGATCAACTGACTGACGATCGGATGCTTATAGTCCAGGCTATCTAACTGTAGCCGACCCCTGGGACGCGAACTCATATTTAACACCGTACTACCATCGGCTTCTATAAAGAAAGACCGCACTCTCACCCGTCCATTACCGGACCTGCGAGTGCCGATACCCACACCCACAGTGAGTTTATTCACCGATTGTAACAAGTCCCCTAAACCTGGGTCTGGTAAATTTAGCTGTTTCGGGTCAATATCTACTGCCCACTCCACTTGACGGCGCCGATCGCGTCGGTGGACATATTGGCCAAAACCCCCTAAATCTACCGAGTCTCCCCCGGCTTCAGTGCGATAGATATCTAGCTCCCCATTGCTTTTTATCGCATGATTTGCTAGCAACAGGCTATGAATCACACTTGATTTACCGGAACTGTTAGCACCATAAATCAGCGTCAGGGGACGGATGGGGATATATTGCATATCCGCAAACGCTTTAAAATTGCTCACGTGGAAAGCTGTGATACTATTAGCTTTCTTTGGCGCCAGAAATTTTTTGCTCAGAGCATCCAAAAATGGCAGTGGCAAACGAGAATGGGTTACTGTGGTCAGAGAAACTGGGCTATTGACTTGCAGGGAAATCCCATTTTCCAATGCCGCCAACGCCAGCCCTAATGACATGGTTTTTGTGCCCCCGGTGTAGTCAGCATAGATTTGGCACTCAGGGTTTGATTCCTGGATATGGCGGATACTTGCCCCTGCCAAATGATAACATTCTGTTAAGTCATCTGAATTTTGAATAATTTTCAGGTCTCTTGTGGGGTCGAAGCGGTTGCCTAGGCGAGTTATCGTGGGAATATTGGGGGAGTTTATGACAATTTTACCTTTGATAATTTGGCAAGGTAGTCCCTCGCCGATGATTTGGTCTTGATACTTTTCGTTACAGAAGAATATCACCCGGTCAGGTTGCAGGTTCTGAATAGCTGTCACAATAGGAGCCGGAGATGCCCCAACGGTTACAAGCAAAATTTTTTCATTCATATCAGTATTGGTTTTTCTTGTCATAGCAGGCTAAGCTGTTCATTTTCATCGATATCTGTGATGGCTTTTGCTTGTGCCTCCATTTCGGCTAAAAGTTCTTTCATGTGGGCTTCGCGCCATTTAGCTGTCAGTTCGCCAGAAAAAGCTCGTTGGAGTAGGATTTCAAAAATTTGATTAAAAAATTGACTCCTTTGGCTTTGCTGATTTCTAGAAGATTTAAATAAATTTAAATGATTTAAAAAAAATTTTTGTAAATTTAAAGGAGGTAGTGGCACAACAATAGAATTAAATTCTTTTGTGTTGATATTGAATTGAATTGCTGATTGTCTGGTAAATTTTAGAAATTCCCTTCTACCTCCATGACTTGTCAGAAAATTTTGGACAAATTCTGGATAAACCAAACTTTGATTAAATCTGACTCGCATAAGATGGGAATCAAATGCCCACTTCTCTTTACCTGGATAGGCAACAATACATTTTCCAATATGGGAAGCAGAACCAATTGCCCTGGCCAAAAGTAAATCGCCATTAGCTACTTGATGACGCTCTATATCTTCAATAGGCAAATTAATATACTTACAATCATCTAAATTTAATTGGCCATTTTGAATATTGGTAACTCTTAAGTCTAACCATTCTCCATCATTGAATTTAGGTGAAATCATGGTGCCATAGTTAGGAGGTATTGCATATAAAGATTGCATTTTCACAACATCCCACCCCATCGGGTTTGTTGCCGGGTCGCCAAACATTTTGATGAATAGGGCGGGTAGGATACGATCGGCTTTTGCCGCCGCCTCAGCCTGCTTCCGCCGCAGGGCATCCGCTTGGTCTAGAATTTCGACTATGCGGCGTTGCTCCGAGAGGGGGGGAAGGGGAATTTTAATTTCTTTCAGAAATTTGAAATGCCGGCTGTAACCCCTACTAGGAATATGAAGTGACTTAAAATAAAAATAAAGAAATTTTGTATTAAAATATTTTTTTGCCTGGAGAACCTTAATTCCATCCGCCCCAATAACAAAAGGAAAGTTTACATATTTGAATATTCGCGTATGATCTCCGAATAAAATCACTGGCAACGATCCATCATAAACCATTTCATCATTGTTCGTATAACCTGCTATGGCGTCTTGCCCCTGATCTACAACAGGAAAATATCCATTTTGCAAATACTCTCGCTTCTGTAGTTTCGGATGTCCCCCTGTAACATCTTCAACAGCTAAGTCAAATGAAATTATATTCCAAGGCATCCATTTTTTAGTCACCGAAATTATCATTTCCAAACACCACATCTAAAATCCATTTTATTTTTAAAAAAATTATTGCTCAATTTTCTTTTCTTAACTTCAGCACCAGCTTATCCCCTATCCTTCCGTCACCACTTGCCCAATACGCTTTAAAATCCGCAACACATCATAAAGCCGATTCCTCAAAGGGATGGGAGAAAAAATATCCGAAACATCATACTCAATTCTACCAGACTGAGATAACTTAACAAAAATAATCTCATTTCCATTCGTCACCATGCCAAACCCCGGTTTATCCCGGCGAGGATTGGCCATCATATACGCCAAAGTTTGCGGCACAGCCGACATGACCGAGATAGTGGTCCGTTTCGACTCCAACAATGTCACCCAAAACTGATTTTGCACCACCAGCACATCAATCCGCCCCCGCAAAATTTCCCCATCCTCGTTATCTTCATCCAAAACCATCTCAACCGAAGCCTCCCCCCGGATTTTAAACGGAGGGTCATAAAAACCCGCCCTTTCCAATAAAGGCGCCCCCATCAGCAGCGTTACCGTTCCCTCCGTGAGACTCCCATCGGCTAAATGATAAAGATACCGCCGCCGGATTAAATCCAGAGCCTCCCGCTCCCCCTGACTAATCTCTGGCAGACCCTCATACCATTCCCGGAAAAACCCCTCATCTTCCGTCTGCCTCAGAGAAAAGCGGCTTTCTACATCCGCCAGGGTTTTAATCGCATCAGTAATGGCAGTTTTCTGCACCACCTTTTAACCCACCCCCTCCACATCTCGCAGTAACTTCTCTAACCCCGCCGCAATTTCCCGCTCTAGTTGCAGCACTTCCCGAATCAACTCAACCGGATCGTCCTCAGAAACCGCCTCAGTAACCTGGGGCTTATAACGCCCCGCCGCTAAATTGTAATCATTCTGTGCCACCGCTGCCAAAGATGCCCACCAGGAGCAGGGGTCCTCACTTCCCGGCTGCAGCAAAGTTCCCGTTTCCACACCGGGCGGCTCGGCAAACCCCGATTCCCGATAAACCCGCCATTGCTGCAACAGCCTTGGGATATCGTTTAGGTCCGGCGTTTCCGGTCTGCCCCCGCCAGTAATTTTATCAGGATCATAGCCATCATTCCTCACCTCATAGAACCAAACTTGATTTACCCGCCGCACCGTCACATCCGGCAGCTTGCGGAACACCAGCACCGCCGTTTTCACCCCCGTATAAGGCTTAAACACCCCCGCCGGTAAGGACACCACCGCCAACAGCTCGAAATCCATCACCAACTGGCGCCGCAAATCCACATGAGCGCCAGTAGAGCCAAACAGCAACCCCTCTGGCACCACGACCGCACAGCGCCCCCCAGGCGCCAAAGAATTCATCATTGCCGCCAAAAACAGTAATTCACTCTTTTTTGACTTGGTGGGTAAATCCTCGCGAATCGAATCTTTTGGCAGGGTCCCCGCAAAGGGGGGATTTGCCAGCATCACTTTGTAGCGGCGACGCAAATCATCCTCCGTCAGCCCCCCCAATTCCGACAGGACGTTAGCCTGCTTAATCTTGGCATTGCGAATCCCATGCAGCACCAAATTCATCATGGCAATTCGCATCATTTGGCGGGACACGTCAAACCCATAAATCGACTGTTCCAACAGCTTCCAGTCTGGGAGCCTGTCCCCATTCCCCTTGCGATAAGTCTGGAGATTAGGGATTTCCTGCTTCGCCGCCGCCAAACTCTGCGCCCGCTTGTCCAGCCAATCCTCCCCGTAAATCGGCACTTCTATGGGTTTCTCGCTATACTTGGCCAAAATATAGTCCACACTGTCAATAATAAATCCCCCGGTCCCCATCGCTAAATCGCAGATAGTATCGCCCAAATCCGGGTCCACCATCTCCACCATAAACGCCCGAATTTGCCGGGGGGTGCGGAATTGACCGTTTAGGGCCGATTGCCCCAAGTGCGTCAGCAGGTACTCAAAAATATCCCCCTTAATATCCTGCCCCAGCTTGCTCAGTTCCAAGCTATCCAGTTCATCAATCACCGTCTTGAGAACATTGGGGTCCGTAATTTCCAAAACCGCATCTCGGAAATACTCCGCTACTCGCGGCTCATCCTTCACCAGAGAATTACCCATATACGGGAAAACTTCATCCCGGAGAAAGTCTCGCAAATCTATACCGCTTTTAAACCGCCATTTTGACCAGCGATACCGTTCCGCCTGCTGGGGAAACAGCAGAGTCGCATTCCCATTCCCCCCCATCAGACGGGCCCGTAATTCCCGCTGGGATTCTTCCTCATCTAACAGCTTCAGGTAAATCAGGTAAGAAATTTGCTCGATATAAGTGACAGGGTTGGTGATACCCCCCGCCCAAAGCGTATCCGTGAGCCCATCCAGTTTGCGCCGCAATTCCAAATCCATTTAGCTTATCCCTCCGTTCCATTGCCATCCCCCGCAAACACGGAGCGATTTAACTCATCAAAAATATCCCGCAATTTCTGCTCTCCAAACAGTTCTAAACCCAATCCCGCTGCATTGATAGTTGATAGGGGCGGCTGAAACAAATCCTCTATACTCAGCTTCCCCTGAGCAATGCCGCGATTTTTCAGCAAAGACAGATACTGGGCTTGCTCCGGGGTAAATGAGTGAGCAACCAACCAAGCGCGGAAATTTTCCTCTAGTTCTTCCTCACGGCTTCTAATTTTCGACGTTCCCAGCGCCGCCCCGATAAAATCAATTAAGCTGCCCTTATTATTCCGGTAAGCCCGCCGCAGGTTTTCCTCATTAAAGTAATAACGCGGCTGGTTCAGTTGCCGTTTTAATTCGGCTTCTTCAATTTCCGTGAGAAATTCTCCCTCCCGAATTTTTTGGATAATTCCATTTGTCGTGACAGCAGTTCTGATAGCCCGCTCCCAATTGGTGATATAATCGCGCTTATCAACGCGCTCCCCTTCCGTGCCCACCTCCACATAGCTAACCCGTTCCTGCCAACTGTCTTGTAAACCTAATTCGATTAAATCGGCTCGATAAGCCGATGGAGGCCGTTTGCTGGTGTTGGCCACATGACCTTGACCGGTTCCGGTAAAGATATCGGTATCGCTGTCGTTAAAATATTGATGATTTCTGAAAAAATCATATATCACAAACCGGCGCTTGTCAATATGCGGGGCTGTGCGAGTTCCCCGTCCCCGAATCTGCTGATAGAGAATCGGACTACGCACGGGACGGCACAAAACCAAATGTAGCACTTCCCGGCAATCAAAGCCAGTGTTTAGCATATCCACACTGACGGCTACCTGGGGGTAATCTTCATATTTAAACTTCCGAATTAGCTCATCAGCATTATAGACATCGCTGGTAATGACTTCGGCATATTTGCCTTTACACTCTGGGTGTAATTCATTCAAATATCTAGCCAGCCGAGCGGCGTGATTTTTGGTCAAGGCAAAAACTATGGACTTACCCGGTCCTATCTTTTGCAGGGGCGCTAATTCTTGATAGCTAGACCAAGCCAGCCTATCAAATTCCTCCATCATCAGGCGGTTAGTATCCTCGTTTGTCCACTTGCGCTCAAAACCGGCGGGGTCATAATAAATTTCGTCAATTTCCGCACCTTCGGCAATTATCTCCGTGATGCCAGTGGCAAATTTATAAGGCACGAGATAGCTGTTTGTAAATGCTTCCTGAATTGAATAAGCAAAATCGGGCTGCTGGTTGCGGCAGTGATAAAAATCAAAAGTGTTGCGCTCGATGTAAGCGGCTGGGGTGGCGGTCAAACCCAGATGTAAGGCATCAAAGTGGGTGAGTGCGGTTTGCCAAACCCCATAAATTGAGCGGTGACATTCATCAGCCACAACCACGTCAAAATAGCCGCTAGTAAATTCCCGATAACGGCTAATCATGGTTTGGAGCAAACAAACGGTAATTTGTTGCTCTTGGCGAATCACGCTGGGTTTAAGCCAATAACTGCCATACTGATTTAAAACATCTTGAATGGTTTCTAGGGCCTGTTTCGCTAGCTGGTCTCTATCCACCAAAAACAGAATTTTCTCTGCATACCCCGCTTGAATTAGGCGTTTTAGCTGTAGAGCAATTAAATCAGTTTTCCCGGTTCCCGTGGGCAATTCAATCAAAAACCGTCGTTTGCCCAATTCCACCGCATGGTCGATCGCCTGCATCGCTTCCCGCTGATAGGGACGGACTTGGCGAGTTTCTCCCTGGCGGATGTAATACTCGGGAATGGCAATAGTGGCGAGGGGTTGGCGGGTCGATCGCATTTCTACCAACCGCTCTAGGTCCCGCCGGGAGAAAAAGGAATTGACACTCCTAGCATCATCGTTGCGGTAGTCCCAGAAATAAATCAGCTCACCGTTGCTGAGGAAAATAAACGGGGCCTGAAGTTGCTGAGCCACTGGTAAGGCTTGCTGTTTGGCGATATAAGGCTCGATCGCCCGTCTCTTAGCCTCGATCACCGCCAAGGGCCGCCCCCGCTGGTCCAGCAATACATAGTCAGTTCTGGCTCGCTTCCCGCCGGATAAGTTCACCGTTACCTCAGTCTGTACCTGAGATTTATCCGCCGGATCCCATCCTGCTTGGCGGAGCTGGTCATCAATATTGATTCTGGCGTCTGATTCTCTGCTTGAATCCGTCATAAGTAAAAATTCCGTCACTCCCCCTGAGACATGATCGCGCTCATCTGTGCTTACAGCTTATATTCCATCCTAAGAAAGCCGCAACACCTTCAGGGCCAACTGGCAACCAAAAACTTTTCCTTCTCCCCCCCAAACCTCATCCCAAATTTCATCACCATTTCATTTCCGGCTGCCATTGTCAGAGATGACCGCCTTGGAGGTACTTGTGATGCTTACTAACTCTCCAGTCGCAACTTTCAACGCCCATCGGTTTCACCATTCATCCTCTGGCCCAACGTCGCCCCTATGTCAAAACGTCACGGAAGCCTTGGGCGGCGTTCCGATTGTGCGTTTAAATCGAATTCATCCCCTTTGTCAAAACCATCATCTCTACCTCAAGCTGGAATCTTGCAATCCGGGGGGTAGCATCAAGGAAAAAAATGCCGCTTATCTGGTGGATGAAGCGGAAAAACTGGGGTTATTGGCGCCGGGAGGTACGATCGTCGAGTCCAGTTCCGGTAATTTTGGCATTGGATTGGCGATCGTCGGCGCCACCCGAGGCTATCGGGTGATGATAGTCATCGATGCCAAAACCACTCCCACCATCCGCCGGATGCTCGCCGCCTATGGCGCGGAACTGGTAGAAGTGCCTTTGAGTGCAGCAGATGCTCAAGGTTCGATGCAAGTGGCGCGGATGCAGAAGGCACAGGAGCTAACCCAGAACATCCCCGGCGCCTGGTATCCTTGTCAACACAACAATCCCAGTAACACTGAAGCTCACGCGATTTGGACCGCCCGCGAAATTGAAGCCGCTTTTGAGGGGGCGCCAGATGCCATAGTGATTGGGGTTAGCACCGCCGGACAATTGGGGGGAATTAGTCGTTACTTTAAAAAACGCTATCCTCACACCCGGATTATTGGCGTGGATGTGGCGGGGTCAGCCATTTTTGGCACCCCGCGCCATCCCTACAAAATGACCGGATTAGGGCTGTCTTTTGTCCCGCCCAATTTTGACCCCCAGGTGCTGGATGCGGCTTACAATGTCGGCGATGGTTTGGCATTTTCCCTCTGTCATGCCATAGCTAAACAAGAAGGAATGCTCCTCGGCGCTTCCACTGGGGCAATTGTCGCCGCCGCTTTAGCCGACGCCCAGCAATGGAACGCACCACAAACCATGTTATTGCTGAATCCCGATCGGGGCGATCGTTACCTAGAAACCATTTACAATACAGACTGGCTCGCACAACAAGGACTGACAATCCTGCAAGAGGAAAAGCTCGCCCAGGCCATTCAAACCCTTGAGTCTGTGCCATTGGATATTGTCCGCCGGAGTGCCTCGTGAAATTGCTAGAACCTCAATTAAATCAGTCCGAAAAAATGGGATTAGCCACTTTGTGGCGGGAATTTCTCCCCTTATCCCTCAGTGATGTGGCAATGGCCTGTGGCGACCCCATGATGACCACCACCTTAGCACATCTTCCTGATGCCCGATTAAATATAGCGTCTGTGGGTGTTGCCAAATCACTGGCCATCTTTTTTGAAAGCCCGATTATTATGATTTTGCACGCTTCTAATGCTCTAGCTCCCACTCAAGCATCGAGACAAGCATTGTGGCGATTTACCTTATTAGCAGGTGGCGGACTCACCTTACTTTTGAGTGTCTTGGCATTGCCAATTATATTTTACCCTGTGGGCGCCAACTTCCTAGGGATACCTACAGAAATGCTCTCGCCCGTGATGCAAGTGCTATTGCTGATGGGAGGATGGCCATTTGCGATCGCTTGGCGGCGCTATTTCCAAGGTTTATTGATTTATCATGGCCATTCTCGTGCTTTGGCTCATGCTAGTATAACACGATTATTCACCCTAGGAATTATCCTGATCACGGGATTTTCGCTGCATATCTCTGGGGCTTTTGTGGCTGGGGGGGCGCTAATTAGCGGCGTCATCGTGGAAGCAGCGATCGTCACTATTTTTGCTCGCCGTTATGGCGCCACCTTACCACCGCCAACCCCGGAAAATTCGCCAAATCTCCCCCATAATTTGCGCGGTGTCTGGAAGTTTTATTTACCGTTAGCTAATTCTATGATGGTAGTATGGGGAGGACGGGCTTTACTGATTAGCATTATTGCCCGGGCGGAAGATGCCACAATCGCCATTGCTGCTTGGTCCGCCGCTTGGGGTCTAGTGTTGACGATCGCCAACTCCACCAGAATGGTACAGCAAATGGTGATTAAATATCGTCATCAACTGCCCGATCGACAACTGCTCACCTTTGCCTTATCCGTCGGTGGCGCTTGTTCCGCCTTACTGCTACTAATGAGTATCACACCCATAGGCGAGCAAATCGTACAGAGTTTTATTGGCAATGACCTTACCCTCGTCAAAAGTATCAAACCCGTTTTATTCTTCTGTTCCTGCGTTCCCTTATTAGTAGCATTACAAAACGCTACCCAAGGCTTTTTAGTCAGCGAAGGACGCACCGGACATCTCAACCTAGCCACCTGGTTAGGCACAGGGGTTTTATTATCCACCGCCACCCTCGCTATCAGTAGCGGACTCAATGGCGCCATATCAGCCGCAATAGCCATGATAGCCGGAATGTGCTGCGAGATTATTTGTTTACGGTGGAAACGTCGAGCCACCAAGTAGGATATCACCAATTTGTCATTTGTCCCTGGTCATTAGTCATTTGTCCTTTGTCCTTTGTGATTTATCAATTGGTAGGGGCACGGCATCATAAATATTTCGGTCAAAATGAGATATTTTGATGACGCCGTGCCCCTCCGGCCATATAACAAAGAACAAATGACCAATGACAAAGGACAAAGGACAAAGGACAAAGGACAAAGGACAAAGGACATTCACTTATTATTAACTTCCGTCACCCGCCAGTTCAACTTCAAATTCAGCCAAAAATTCCAAAAAGTCACAATGCCAATAGCAATCAAATTGGCCAGATAGCGATTAATCCCCAGCAAATTAAACAACAAATTTAAAATTAACACATTTAAAATCACCCCAGCCAAACATATAACATTAAATTTCAGCAACCGTTTAAACCGTTTCCGCCATCCCCGCTGATGACCAGACATATCCGCAAAAGTCCAGGCATCATTCCACAAAAAATTATTCACGATACCCGCTTCAGCGGCGATAATTTTACTGCGAGTCAAACCCCAAGCCAGAGTGCTGGGGTCACTGAGGAGATAGAAAACCACCATATCCACAAAAACGCCACTAAAACCCACTAAACCGTAGCGCCAGAACCGGTCAAAATGCCATAAATCTAAGCGTAAACGCACCAAATGCCCCAGATACTCTACATATTGCTTCCATGTCACCTTACTTTCCCCGGCTTGACGCTCTTGGAACACATAACCCACCTCAGCAATTGGCCCGATATTACCCCGCCCGATCGTTTCAATCAGAATTTTATACCCCAGGGGATTCATAGTTTTGCCTGCAATTGCCTCCCGACGCACCATAAAATAACCGCTCATCGGGTCTGATACTCTGCCAATTACTCCTGGTAACACGATTAAACCCAGAGTTTGCGCGCCCCGCGACAAAACCCGGCGGATAAAACTCCAATCGCTGACGCCGCCGCCTTCTATATGACGACTAGCTAATACTAAATCGGCGCCATTGTCCACAGCATCAAGCATTTGGAATAATACTTCTGGCGGATGCTGTAAATCGGCATCGATAACCCCTAAAATTTCTCCTTTGGCTGCCTGCCAACCCCTGATTACTGCTGTGGATAAACCCCTTTCTTGTTGGCGGCGCATTACCCGCAATTGGGGATATTCAGGCATCAGAGCTTGGGCTACTTCCCAAGTTCGATCGGGACTGTTATCATCCACAACAATTAACTCATACTTACCCGGCATTCGCCCATCTAATAGGCTAGTTAATTTCTCCACCATTGCCGGGATATTTTTACTTTCTTGATAAGTCGGCAAAATCAAGGAAAACTCAATCTTTGTCTGGGCATTTTTTGGTAAAAGGGAAATTTGCAGTGGTGTGGTTAAATCCGGTTCTGCAAGCAGCGGATTTTCTGGGGTTTGAGCAGGCTCGAAATTCATGGTAGATATTTCTCCTTAAATTATTTGATAAATGGTTTGTAGTTGGGCTTTAGCCCTCTTCAATTCACGAAACACCACTGGTTTGTAGTCTATATTCGTAGGGTGGGCATGATCCTGCCCACCCTAATGGTCATTTGTCAAGGGACAAAGGACAAATGACCAATGACAAATTCACTGATAAACGCTAACAGTAAATTCATCTAAATTCATCGTGCCCAAGAGATGTTGGCGGTTTTGCAGTTGAAAGCGAGAGCTGAGAACCGCTTCAATTTCGCTTTTTTCCTCTGGTGTAGTGGGAGCCGACCAGAGAGGATTAAAACTATCTAACCACATAACTCTCTGGTAGGTGGGGACTGTCTCCTGTGACGACTCGGTGAGGACTTTTGCCAGAGATGATGGCAGGTTTTTTGCTTCTGCGGCTAGCAATTTAACTGGCATTTCCGGTGGGATATAGTATGCTAGGCGCATGATATGGCCCCAGGCTTTGGAATTGAGGGCAATTAATGTGGGGGTATTGGGTGCAGCGGCGACGGTGGCGGCGATTTGGTGGAAAATCTGCCGCTGGCGGAAGCTGAAATCCCCCACGCTTATCCCCAAATACAATAACAGTAAAACCGCCGCCGCAACTTGTCCCCAGGGATGAGGAGTTTTGTGTAGGCAAACACAAATTAGCAGCAAACATCCGGGGAGGATGTAGATAGCGCTACGGCCCCAACCGAAACCAACAGTATATTTGCCGCTGGCGATGTCAATAGTTAAAGCCAGCAGGAGGGGAAAAATGCCCAAAAGTAGCGCTAGAGTAAGGAGGCGTTTTTCTCCTTGACGCCACACCCTGATACTGGCAACGATGAGAAGGCCGATCGCCCCTGCACCCGCCACCGTCGCCGCCACCCCGGGTAAACTGGTAATCCAATCGCCCCATAATAGTTGAATCCCCAAAGTATTGGCCACATCCTGCAGGTGTTTGAGCATCGCTGCCATTACCCCATCTGGGGCATTAAACCTGCCAAAATCAGCATTACGCAGTTGCTGTCTGGTCCCCCACAGTCCCCAAGGAATCGCCAAAACCACCCCTGCACCCATCCGCAACCCATGTTGCCACCATCGCCGCCGGTCCAGGAACAAAACCACAGCCGCAAGGGCAATTAACCAAAAAGCGAATAGATATAATGTCATGCAGCCAGCGGCGACGGCCAAAATGAGGACAACTGTCCAGATGATTTGTCCTTGGTCATGTTTCTCCTCCCCCCCTTTCAAAGGGGGGTAGGGGGGATGGGGGGAGGGTTCTAAGGAGGATGCCTTATCATTTGACTGGTTCCCAGGGACTTTTGACCAATCACCAACTGTTTTAATAATTTCCAAAAGAGCCCAAGCGCTCAAGGTGGTCCACAGCACCACCGGACCGTACATCCGCAAATTCAGGGAGTGAAATAGATAAAAGGGGTTCGTGGCGAACAAGGCGGCGAGGAGGAGTCCGCCGCGATGTCCCAGCAGGTTTTTGCCTAACCCATAGGCGGAGACAATGGCTCCCCCACTCAGTAACATCCCGATACTGCGTTGTGCCGCTTCGCCATTACCAAACAGGCGTAACCACAGATGCTGAGTCAGATAAAACAATGGCGGATGGGGTTCGCCACCAGCTAGTCCCCGCAGGAGGTTGACGATCGTCCTCACCGGAGCAAAAAAACTCGCTTCGGCAGGCAAACTCAGGAGGCGATGGAAGTCCGCAAGGGTAACTGGGGTGTCTCCGGGGGTGTAGTAGGCGATTTTTTGCCCAGAAGACAGGAGCAAAGATAAGACCTCATCGTACCAAAACTCGCGGCTGCCCAAGTTCAGACAGCGCAGGAGTATCCCCAGAGCAATGGCGATGAGGAAAAAATACTCTGGAGTGAGGCGCTGTTTGATGGTTGGTGGGGATAAGTCTTGATTCATGGTAGTTTGTATTCATAGCTGTGGCGATGTAGGTGCCGGTTTCGGGAGCCCCTACGACTATCAGCTTGTACCTTTTTTGCCCTGAACCAATGCCAAGGGTTATCTTAACTGTAGATGCGATTCTCTGCCGAGCCCTTGCTGGTGAGGATTTGTCTGTGGATGAGGGAGTAGCGCTGCTGCACCAAACTACCCCGGAAGAAATTGCCGCCATACGCTCTGCGGCTGACGAACTGCGCCACCGGCAAGCTGGCGACACCGTGACCTACGTTATCAACCGCAATATCAACTTTACCAATATCTGCGAGCAGCACTGTAGTTTTTGTGCCTTTCGGCGGGATGCGGATGAAGCGGGGGCATTTTGGCTTTCCACCGCCAACATCTTGGAAAAAGCCGCCGAGGCGGTCCGTTTCGGTGCTACGGAAATCTGTATGCAGGGGGGTTTGAACCCAGAAGCTCGGGTAAACGGCTCTTCCCTATCCTATTACTTGCAGTTGGTACGGACAATCAAAGATGAGTTTCCCCAGTTGCACCTCCACGCTTTTTCTCCTCAAGAGGTGGAGTTTATCGCCAGATTGGATAATTTGAGTTGGGAGCAAGTCATCGGAGCCTTGCGGGATGCGGGGGTGGGTTCAATGCCAGGAACGGCGGCGGAAGTGCTTGATGATAGAGTCCGCCGCATCATCTGCCCAGAAAAAATCGACGCTGCCACCTGGCGAGAAATCATCTCCACCGCGCACAGACTGGGAATGCCTACTACCAGTACCATGCTCTGCGGTCATATTGAAACCCCCCAAGAGCAGATCGAGCATTTGGCACAACTACGGCAAATGCAGGAAACTGCCTTATCTCAAGGATATGGGGGGCGCATTACAGAATTTATCTTTTTGCCCTTTGTGGGGGAGCAGGCCCCGGCTCCCCTGCGGCGTCGGGTGGGGAGGGACCAGCCGGACTTGGATACTTGCCTCCTCCTCACGGCGGTGGCTCGCATCTTTTTGGGCAACTGCATCCCCAACCACCAACCCAGTTGGGTGAAACTGGGTTTAGAAGGTGCTACCACGGCTCTAACTTGGGGTTGTAATGATATTGGTGGGACTTTGATGGAAGAACATATTACGACGATGGCTGGGGCGCGGGGGGGAACTTGTATGACGCCCGATCGGCTCCAAGCTGCCATCAGCTCCCTTGCGCGTCCCCACCAGCAGCGGGACACCTTATATAGATATGTGGCCAGCCGCTGATGGCTGCATATTTCCATGAGATTCTTCGTTGCCATCAAAATCATATGCTATGATGGGAAACTGCCTCCCAAACCAGCCATTTTGACTGGGGAGCGAGAAGGTTTTTCTGCAGCCAAGGAGAGCGGCAATTCACCCGCCCCGCTTTCCTGTCACCGGCGGTAGGGCCTGGAAAACCAGGGCACCCTGCTGAAGAAGGCGGGGGTATCTAGCGGGAAAAATGCGATGAAAGCTCAGGAAATCATCCGCTCCCTTGAACAGGAGCAGTTAAAGACAGATCTGCCTGTAATTTACGTGGGCGATACAGTGCGCGTCGCCGTGAAAATTCAAGAAGGCAACAAAGAAAGGATCCAGCCCTATGAGGGGACCGTGATTGCCATGCGCAATGGGGGGATTAACGAAACCATCACCGTCCGCCGCATCTTCCAAGGTGTGGGGGTGGAGAGGGTGTTTTTAATCCACTCGCCTCGGATCGATAGTATTCAGGTAATCCGGCGCGGGAAAACCCGCCGTGCTAAGCTATACTATCTGAGAAACCGTGTTGGTAAGGCGACCCGGATCAAGCAGCGGTTCGATCGCCGCTAGGCGATGCTAGCGCCAGGGGCACCTGGGGCAGACAAAATCCTTACCGAGGCAAAGCCTGACCCCTGATGGGCTAGGGGTTTGACCCAAAAATTAATCCCGTCAGGCTTCGCCCCTACTCACCCCCAGACGGCAATCAACCAGATAGCTTAAGGGCATTCTGACCCCAAATCTGGGAAGGCGGGCAAAAAAAAACTGGTTTGGCAAACAAACAGTTGACAGCAGAGCGCCTTCAGTATAGAATCATAAGGAAGGGTTAATTAAATCCCAATTAACCGCGTGCGCTCTTAGTTCAGTTGGTAGAACGCAGGTCTCCAAAACCTGATGTCGGGGGTTCAAGTCCTCCAGGGCGCGCTGAACCATAAACCTGGTAGGGGCAGCCCTCCGAGGCTGCCCTATGATTTCCGCAAGGATGGGTGGGGGCAGCCCGTATGGCCAGCCCCCACTGTCTGCCCGGTCATCGAATCTAGTAGGGGCAATACGTCCGTGTGGGCGATCGCTCACCGGTAACGCCCCTACTGCCCAGAGCAACTGGGTCGATCGCCGTGTGCAACTGGGATGAAACCAGGATTTCTTCCATCCAGCAGGTTTCTCATCTCACAGGGGGTTCGTTCATCCCATCAGGGGTCATCGGCAAGACACTTTCTCACCCAAATCTACCGGGATGAAACCAGGATTTTTTCCATCTAGAAGGTTTCTCCAAGCGGTGTCAAGGCAATTGGGAATCCACTTGGTGCAGGGCAACCACGGGGCGATCGCCCTCCAGATCCAGAAATCATCCCGAATTGATGCAGAGGCAATTGATCAATTGCCCCTACTGGGGACGGGTGAAGATGCTAGCGCAATGCCAGCGGGGCGATCCAATTGAGAGTCTGGGTGTGGATAATGATGGGCAAGAGGACTTGAGCCAACAAGACTGATAAAAACTGGATTTTAGGGGGAACAGATAACAATTGTGGCCAAGAAAAACTCAGCGGAAGTGGAACAGACAGCAACCGGATTTAGCCCGGGCAAGTTTGTAGAGGAAACGAAAGAAGAACTCGCCAAGGTCGTTTGGCCATCCCGACAGCAGGTAATCGGCGAATCTACGGCGGTACTGCTGATGGTGATCCTTGTGGCCAGCGCGATTTATTTGATAGATAATTTCTTTACTTGGGCAGCTACAAAGGTGTTCTGATGACTTTGTCTTCGGAAAAATACCCCTATCAACCTCAACAGGAAGAAAGGGACGAGCCACAAGATATAGCTCCGGATGAGGGGCGGTGGTACGCGGTACAGGTGGCCTCGGGCTGCGAAAAGCGGGTGAAAACTAACTTGGAGCAGCGGATTAAAACCCTGGACGTGGCCGATCGGATCTTCCAGATTGAGATTCCTCAAGTTGCTGCAGTCAAAATTCGCAAGGATGGGAAACGGATGCCCACGGAAGAAAAAGTATTTCCGGGGTATGTTCTTGTCCAAATGGCGATGGATGATGAAACCTGGCAGGTTGTCAAAAATACCCCCCACGTGATTAACTTTGTTGGGGCGGAACAAAAACGCCGCTACGGCAAGGGAAGAGGTCACGTTAAACCGGTGCCTCTTTCTAATGCTGAGGTAGAACGCATCTTCAGGCAGCAAGAGGAAGCCGAGCCCATCGTGAAAACGGTGATGGCGCCGGGAGATAAAATCTCCGTGGTGTCCGGTCCGTTCCAGGACTTTGATGGCGAGGTCATCGAGGTGAGCCCCGAACGGAGTAAGCTAAAGGCACTCCTCTCGATCTTCGGGAGGGATACGCCTGTAGAACTTGAGTTCAATCAAGTGCGCAAACTGAATTGAAGCAACGATCGTGCAGTAAATGGCAAAAAAAGTTGTAACGACGATTAAGTTGGCCATCCAAGCAGGGAAGGCCAACCCAGCGCCCCCTATAGGTCCGGCGCTCGGTCAGCACGGCGTCAATATTATGATGTTCTGCAAAGAATATAACGCCAGAACCGCTGACCAAGTGGGCTTAGTGGTGCCGGTGGAAATCACCGTATATGAAGACCGCAGTTTCAGCTTTGTGCTGAAAACTCCCCCCGCATCGGTGCTGATTCGCAAGGCAGCGGGCATCGAACGGGGTTCGGGAGAGTCGAATCGGAAGAAAGTAGGGTCGATTACTCGCGCCCAGTTGCAGGAAATCGCCCAAACCAAAATGCCGGACTTGAATGCTAATGACATTGATGCGGCAATGCGCATCGTGGAAGGCACGGCCCGGAATATGGGAGTAGGGATCGCGGATTAAAACAGAGGCTAAGGGGGAGAGATCATCTCGCTAGCCACCCCAGGAGAGAAAAATGCCGAAAAAAGTATCGAAAAGACTGCAAGAATTACAGAAAAAGGTGGAAGAACGGGCTTACGATCCGTTGGAAGCCATGAAACTGCTCAAGGAAACCGCCACGGCTAAGTTTACGGAATCAGCCGAAGCTCACATCCGCCTAGGTATTGACCCGAAATACACGGACCAGCAACTGCGCACCACGGTTACTTACCCCAAAGGCACCGGCCAAACCGTGCGGGTGGCAGTGATCGCCCGGGGCGAAAAGGTGCAAGAAGCTACCGCCGCCGGAGCTGATATCGCCGGGTCTGAGGAGTTGATTGATGAAATCCAAAAAGGCCGGATGGACTTTGATAAGCTGATTGCGACGCCGGATGTGATGCCGATGGTGGCAAAATTGGGTAAGTTGCTCGGCCCTCGGGGCTTGATGCCTTCCCCTAAAGGTGGTACAGTAACTTTTGACCTGCCACAGGCGATCGCGGAGTTCAAAGGTGGTAAACTAGAATTCCGTGCCGATCGCACGGGCATCGTCCATATTTTGTTTGGCAAGGCATCCTTTTCTGCCGAGGATTTACTGGTTAACCTCAAAGCACTCCAAGAGTGCGTCGATCGCAACCGACCCTCCGGCGCCAAAGGCCGCTACTGGCGCACCCTCTATGTCAGCGCCACGATGGGTCCGTCCATCCAAGTGGATATCTCCACCCTCCGCGACCTGAAAATGAGTGAAGCCGCTTAGTGACAATTAATAATTGACAATTGACAATTGACAATTGATAATTATCAATTATCAATTATCAATTATTAATTCAAACCACCTTGGACAAATGACAAACTAAATACCCGCAGCCGGAGACAGCAGGTGCCTTTAGAGGCTTAATTCCCTGCCGAGGTTAGCAGGCGATCGTACCCGAAACAGCCTTGGCGCTATTGCCGAGGTAGCAAGGGGACGCCATGCACCTCCGGCTCTTCGGCTGGGGGTTTTTGATTGTCAGGAGGAACGCCTAAGCAACCGGGCTAAAACCAACAATCAAAAACGACGAACCCCAGGAGGTGAAACCGTTTGCCCAGAAGTCTAGAAAATAAACAAGCTATTGTCGCTGACCTGAAACAGCAGTTGAGCGAGTCTCAAATGATGGTAGTCATCGACTACAAGGGACTGTCAGTGGCAGAAATCACCGATTTGCGCAGGCGGCTGCGTGCTACCGGTGCCAGTTGTCAAGTCACCAAAAACACCCTGATGCGACGGGCAGTCGAAGGTGACGAAAACTGGCAGGCAATGCAGGCACTGCTCAAAGAATCTTCTGCATTTCTTTTCCTGAAAGACGACATTGGTGGTGCCATCAAGGCATACCAAGAATTTCAAAAAGTCACCAAAAAAACCGAAGTTCGCGGTGGTGTCTTAGAAGGAAAAGCCCTGAGTGAAGCCGATGTCAAAGCCATTGGCGACCTGCCTTCCAAAGAGCAGCTCATGGCTCAAATTGCTGGTGCTATCAATGCTCTGGCCACCAAAGTTGCCGTGGGCATCAAAGAAGTGCCCGCATCCGTCGCTCGCGGTCTTCAGGCTTATGCCGACAAAGACAGCAACACCGATGGCGAAGCCGCGTAGTGTCAACGAAAATTTCCACCTCAATTCACTTTATAGGAGTTCAGAATGTCTGTTGCAACCGATGAAATTTTGGAAAAGCTAAAAACCTTGACCCTGCTGGAAGCTGCAGAACTGGTCAAGCAAATTGAAGAAACCTTCGGCGTCAGCGCCGCTGCTCCTGTGGGCGGGATGATGATGATGGCTCCGGGTGCTGCTGCTGCCGCCGCCGAACCCGAAGAAGAGAAAACCGAGTTTGACGTGATTCTCGAAGACGTACCCGCCGACAAGAAAATCGCTATCCTCAAAGTGGTACGCGCTATCACCGGTCTGGGTCTGAAGGAAGCTAAAGATTTGGTAGAATCTACTCCCAAACCCATTAAAGAAGCAGCTCCCAAAGATGCCGCTGAAGATGCCAAGAAGCAGTTGGAAGAAGCTGGTGCTAAAGTCAGCATCAAGTAGTATTTTACTCCCTAGCGGAGTATGATTAATGTGAGGTGGGCATAGCCCACCTTTTTTTAATTTACAGCACTTTGTCAAATGATGAGCCACCATCAAAGCCTCTCCCCGCATGGTCGAGGGGTTTGGGGTGAGGGTATGTGCCAGATAGACTCGCAAACCCCTGTATATCGTGAGGATTTAAAATTTAGCCAAAACAAGCCCTTAGAGGTACGTTATTATCCCGCTGCTTTCGTAACATTTACAGCGGTTTTAAAACCGGATTTAGGATTAGGCGTTTAATGATGAAAATATGCTATGCTTAACATCAAATTTCCGGCTCTGTATTGTCCCTTTGATTCGGGGATTAATCCTGATGCAGATGCGGCTGGTCAGCACAGTTTAGAATGGGCGCGTTTTTGGAATTTAGTAACAGATGAATCTGCATTACAACGTTTGCAGGCGATAAAATTTTCCTCTTTAGTGGCACGGACATACCCTAATGCACCCCTCCCAGCCCTAGAGATTATTTCTGATTACTTTTTGTGGCTTTTTATCTTTGATGACCAATTTGAGAAGGCGGGAATTAATGGCAAAATTGAAAGATTAGAGGCTGAACATGCTCGGTTAGTTGAGATTTTGAATGGCGCAGAACTGAAGGAAGTTGATACCCTAGCAGCGCTGACATTGGGAGATATCCGCGATCGGCTACACCAACTCGGGGCGATGCCAGATTTGATGGTTCGTTTCGCCCAAAACATGGAAAACTATCTGCAAGGAGTGCGCTGGGAAGCGGTGAACCTGTACCAGGGGGTGATGCCAGACCTGGCAACTTATAGAAAAATTCGGGCTTTCACCAGTGGAATTTATGCTTATTGCGATTTGCTCCAGATAGTCGATCGCATTGCGCTCCCCCCGGAAATCATCGAAGATGGGAGGGTGAAGCGGCTGGAGTTGACCACCAACAATGTTATGGCATGGTCAAATGATATTTTTTCCGTGAAAAAGGAAATCGCGGAAGGAAAAACGCATAATCTAGTTTTGGTTTTACAGCACGAATACCATATCCCTCTTCAAGAGGCGCTCGATCGGGCGGCGGAAATGCACGATGTCCAAGTGCGAACCTTTATTGAGTTATCCGCACAGCTACCCTCTTTTGGCGCCGAGATAGATGCTCATCTGCAACGCTATTTATCAGGATTGCGCTCCTGGATGCGTGGCCATTTGGATTGGTATATGGAAACTGGGCGCTACCATTCCAAGGAAAGCACCCCTTTGTCATAGATATAGCCTTTATAGAACAGGTTTGTAGTAGGGCTTTAGCCCTCCCTATGTTCTGAGAATGCAGCCTTTGTAGAACAGGTTTGTAGTAAAAATAATTTTTTTAGGGCTGAAGCTCTACTAAGAACCTTTGATGGGGCTAAAGCCCTACTACGAACCTTTGATTGGGCTAAAGCCCTACTAAGAACTAATAATTTCCTGGTAAAAATCTAACAGTTGCTGGGCGAGTGCGTGGTTGGTGTATTTGCTCATAGCTCGCTGATAGCCGCGTTGGCCTAAATCTTTGGCTAATGTGGGATTATCCACCAGTTGGGTAAGGCAATTTTGCAGGGCAGTGGCGTCACCTTCGGGAAAGATTAAACCACTATCACCGATGACATGGGGAATTTCGCCAGAGTCGGAACCGATGACGGGGACTTGGCAGGCCATTGCTTCAATTAAAACGTGACCAAATTGCTCTTTCCAGCCGGTGGCGGTGAGGGTTTTAAATTTGTCGGTGGTTTCTGAGGGTAAGATTAAAACGTCCATGAGGTTGATATAGTTGGGGACTTGATCGTGAGGGACGCTTTCCACGATGCAGAGGCGTTGTTGTAGATGGTTTTCCTCTGCCCAAGCGGTGATAGTTTGGTGTAATGGTCCGCGTCCTAGTAATAACCATTTCCAATTCCGATTTGGCTGCCAGGTAGTGAGAGCTTTGGCGAGGGTGAGTAAGCCTTTTTCTTCCACAAATCTGCCCACAAATCCGATGATAAAATCTTCTGGGGCAATGCCTAATTGGGCTTTTAATTGGGGTTGAGGTTGGGGGCGAAATCGGGTTTCGTCAACGCCGAGTTGGGGGGCAACTAAGGTGGGGCCGGTGTAGCCTTGGTGACGGAGGATTTCGGCGGCGTCTTGGTTGCCTGCGACGAGACCGTGGGTGTGGCGTAAGTTATAGGCTTCTATTTGGGAAATTGGCCATTTTAATTGATAGGGAAGATTCCACCAGGTGAAGAAGATGTTTTTGGCTTTAAGTCCGAGAATTTGGTTGAGGAAGATAAATTGGGTGTAGGTGAGGGCTTTTGAACCTTGTTCGATTTGGATGATGTCAGGACGCCATTGGCGGAGGAATTGGATGAGGTCAGCTCCGAAGATTAATAGTCCTTGATTGTTTTGGCTGAGGTGAGAAAGGGGGAGGACTTGAAAGGTGTTTTCTTGGAGGAATTGGGTTTCAATGATGTTGGTTTGAACGCCGCCGGGATTCCACCGTTGGGGGACTATGGCTGTGACTTCGATATTTGGTGCTAGCTGGGAAAGGGCGCGGAGTTTTTGGCGGTTCAGGTCAACGATGTAGGTGTGGCTGGCGATGAGAATTTTCATTGGTCATTTGTCCTTGGTCATTGGTCATTGGTCATTGGTCATTGGTTCTGAGATAATTCGTCTCGCCAGCTATAGATTTGGCCGTCGTTGGCGTTGGCTTGGATGAGGGTAATTAGGGCGCTGAGAAATCCCAGGGTATAGAAGCTGAAGCGGACGATCGCGTGGCGCAAAGATGGGGTTTTGTAGCAAGGGGGATTACCCAGGACGTGACAATCGAATAACCGGGCGAAAAATCTCCGGGATTGATTGGGGGTGAGGTTTTTTAGCCCCATAAAAAAGTGATTGTGATAGAAGGTGATTTGGTATTGGAGACTACGGGTGCTGATATCGTGACAACCGCCAGTTTCTTCCCCGAGGTGAACTAAGTGGGCTTCTGGGTCGTACCAAATTTGATAGCCAGTTTGGCGTAACCGCAGGCAAAAATCTGATTCTTCGCGTACCGCTGAACCGCGAAACCGTTCGTCAAACTGTAGTCCATGCTCAGAAAATATGGCGCGGCGAAATGACATATTACAACCCCGGACTGAGAGGACTTGCTGGGGTTTGACGGTATGTACTAAGTCGATGTAGTACCAAGCGATACCGGGGTCCATTGCTTCTGGGGGTAGGTCTTGTATGGTTAAATTGCCCCCAGAGTCGCTCAGCTTCATCCGGTCAAAGACTCGTCCGGCTACGGCGCCTACTGCTGGTTTTTCTAGATAGTTGCGGGCGTGGGCTTTGAGAAAATCTGGGGGTAATTTTACATCATCGTCGATAAAGAGGATGATTTCTCCTTGAGCGCGGCGCACGGCGTAGTTACGGGCTCCGGGTAAGCTGGCCCAGGTGACGCGAAATAAGCGAATTTTCTCCGAGGAGGCCATGTCGCTGAGATAGGCGGCAATTTCTGGGGTGTGGGTGCGGGTTTGGTCAACTACGATGATTTCCAGGTGGGGATAGTCTTGGGCGAGTAAGTCGGCGATGCTATCGCGCAGGGGCTCTTCCCGGTTGTAGGTGGGGACGATCGCGGAAATTAATGGCCATTGGGTATCCATAGTTTGGTTTCGTTTCCATCCCGGAAAGGGATTATGGTAAGTTTGGGGCTTTTAAGCCATTCTAGTTTCATTTCCATCCCTGTAAGGGGTTCCAGTTTTGGGGCGATCGGAGTTTGACATTGAGTTCGGTTCTGGAGCCGCCGCTTTTCGCTCCGGCGTTTTGAGCCCATTCACGGCGCCAATGGCGCACTGGATTCGGTTTTTCCCCATTTACAGCCTGTTCAGAAATAATCTGAACGTCTCTCAAAGTCCCTCTCCCTACCTGGGAGAGGGATTTAGGGTGAGGGCAATGTGTTAAGCGATTGGTGAACAAGCTGTAACTGGGCGATGAATGTGGCGATTTGTCTCAGACTACTCGATCGCGTCATCACCATCCCAAAGCTGCAAATGGCTAATCCTTCTCACTTGGGATGGGGATAGATGTGGCCGATGGCGGCGCACAATTCTCGTTCATTCTTGCAGTTGTGGATGATTTCGCATTCAATCCCTCACTCCCCCTCCTCAATCAAGTATCCCCACCCTCACCCCAAAACACATCTTCGTTCGGTCTCTGATATCAAGTCCGGGGGCATCGTTCGGACAATTCCGGGGCAACCACTCTTGGATTGCCCCTACCGTAGGGGCGATCCAAGAGTGGTCGCCCCCTCAGTTATTCACAAACGAAGAAACAATCCTATTTGAGATTGAGCCGGGACATTACAGAGGCACAGAGGGCAACCACCGCCCGTCTGTACTTCCTTGCCCTCTGTGCCTGAAGGTTCTTTATAAAGAGAATTGGAAAATTACAAGCATCATTTAAAAGATAGATTTATATTGGAAGAGTCGCCCAGACCCAACCATCGCCTATCTGTTTGCACATGGGCTATTTTTACCATTAACTATCCCCTGAATAATAGTGATGTTTGGCGATGCTTACCAGAAAAATTTACCAGGAGGATAAAAACCAATGTTCTGGTACTTTCACGGCTTCGTAATTAACGTTAATACTGGGTTGTATAACGTCATAATGACCGCCAGTGATGTGGTATTATTATCCTTGGTGGCTCGCCTGTCGCTGGGCAGCAACCGGGGGCAGCAACCGGAGGCAGCAACCGGAAACAGCAACCGGGTTGCTCCCACCCAAGACCTTTCTTTGCTGTTGAGGATGCGGAGATTGACGCCGAAACCAGGTTCCCTGTTCGGTGGAGAAACCGGGTTTGTTAACTTATCGGTTATGATGCGAAAATTGGCAGATAAACCAGCTTTTTTTAACTGGTTGAAGCCCGGTTGGCTGGGTGTGGCAGGAATTATCGGAGAAAACCAGTTTATTTACCTAATTTTTGGCCTGGTTTGGCTCGGATTAACTGGCGGGGTAACTGCCGGTCTGTTGGGGGAAAATAGATTTGGCATCGTGCGGCTGTTATGCGATGGTTTATTTTGGCATGGTTTTGCCGTGATGGCGGGTTTGGCTTGGCTGTTGTGGCGGCGTGAGCCTCTGGTTGCCCGCACCTGTTGCCTAGGGGCGATTATGGTAGCTGCTCTTGGTATTTACGCTTTTAGAATCGAACCTTATTGGTTAGAGATATCTCGCGTTCAGCTCAAAACCGATAAGCTGGAGCAACCGGTAAAGATTGTAGTAGTGGCAGATTTGCAGAGTGATGTTTTTGGCGAATATGAGCGGAAATCGTTACGATTAGGTAACGATGCCAAAGGTGATATAATTCTATTTGTGGGCGATTATGCCCAAGAAAGTGAATATCATGTAAGAGACAAATCTCTACAGGATTTCAAAGCGGCTCTCCAAGAAATTAATATCAGGGCTCCCCAGGGGATATATGCAGTGCGGGGAAATCTAGAAACAGGATATGATTGGACTCCAGTTTTTGCCGGGTTGCCGGTCCGGTTGGTTGAGCAGACGGAGACGATCGAGCTGCCCAACCTTTGTCTGACTGGTCTGAGTTTAACCGATTCAGAGAATACCCAATTATTTATTCCTGACTGTGGCGCTAAATTTCACGTAGTTTTCGGTCATGTGCCGAACTTTGCTTTGGGGGATGTGCGGGGAGATTTACTGGTTGCGGGTCATACTCACGGCGGTCAAATTCGACTGCCTTTTATCGGACCATTGGCCACAGCTTCGGAGATTCCCCATAAGTGGGGAGCGGGGATAACAGATTTGGGGAATGGCCGAACTTTATTCGTGTCTCGCGGGATTGGCATGGAACGGGGTTTTGCCCCTAGGTTTAGGTTTTTGTGCCGTCCGGAGTTGGTGATTATAGAATTGCTACCAGCATAGTGTGTTTGGGTCTGACAAAAGGAAAGCGTAGATGCAAAAAATTATTGGGTTTGGGTTCCTGGTGGTGTTGGTAGCAGTATTAGTGGCGGTGGCTGGTTGGCAGCGGGGAATATCTTCACCAATGGTGACGCCAGAGCCATCACCATTGGTGACGCTAGAGCCAGATCTAAAAAAACACAATATACCAGTGGTGGCGGCGCAGATAGAGGGGATAGAAGCGCCCCGAGTGGAACCGATGCGGCTGATGGCGGATGTGGCGGCTTTGGCTGGTGAACGCTATGAGGAAGAGGAGCGACAGCTAGCTCGGAAATATATCATCAGCCAGTTACGATCGGCGGGGTGGGAACCGCAACAACAGGAGTTTGAGGAAGGGATGAATATCTACGCCGATCGTCCCGGGGCGGACCCGCAAGCGGGGGCGATTTTGGTGGGAGCGCATTATGATACAGTGGCGCTGTCTCCAGGTGCTGATGATAATGCTACCGGAGTGGCGGCGGTGTTGGAAATTGCCCGCCTGTTGGGGAAACAGGAAACTGCCAGAGGTTTACGGGTGGCTTTTTTTGACTCGGAAGAGGTGGGACTGTTTGGCAGTATGGAGTTTGCTGCCACTCCGGAGTTAACACAGGACCTGCGCGGCGTGATTATTGCCGATATGCTCGGTTATGCTTGTCATACCGCCGGTTGCCAAAGCTATCCCGTGGGAATTCCGGCATTTTCTGACAAAGGGGATTTTCTGGCAGCGATCGGGGATACGGAACACTTGCCCCTGCTGCAAGCCTTTCAGGGGGAGTTTCCGGGGACGCCACCAGTGTTTAGTTTGCCGGTGCCTTTCAAAGGGATGCTCGCTCCCGATACCATGCGCAGTGATCATGCGCCTTTTTGGTATCAGAATATGGGGGCAGTGTTGCTCACAGATACGGCCAATTTTCGTAATCCCCATTACCACGAACCCACGGACATCACCACCAGCCTCGATCGCCCTTTCTTCTTTGGTGCCGTCCAGCTCATGGTAAATGGCACTACCGCTCTCCTGGGTAGCACCGAAAGTCTTGTCACGCCGGAACTTCCCCCGACTATGCCCGTAAATTAGGGTTGTTTGTGAGGATTGACGAGAATATTTTTCTCAAATATTTCCGATATCTTCACAAGTTATTCACAAAGTTGTGATTAGGGAAAAACCTTGGTCTTCGCAGATGGTATGACAGCACCTCCTTGGGGAAATTTTCCCACAGGTGCGGGCAACTCCGGGAGGGAAAATACCTCCAGATGCCCTCAATAAGACCATCGTAAAGGAGATAGGTGCTATGTGCTAAGGGGGGGGTGTATATTGGGAAGATGCGGGAGGGGGCAGGGATAATTTTCCCTATGCACCAGGATTTTTGCCATCTTCGGGGCTGGGTCGCTCGGCAGCCCCCAGATTTGGCCATTTCCTGGACAGTAGCACCCCGAAACGGCTAAAATTAGGCTAGAATTGCCCGGAGTGGTCAGCTAATAAAAGAATCGCGGGGAAGCTATGATGAAAATCACCGTTTTTCCGGATTTCGATCGCTAGATTAAATGTTCAAAATCACAAGCACATTAAGAAAAAATAAATTATACTGCTGATATAGGGTTTAAATGGGGATCGTTAGCGCCCAAGGGGAAATATGCTAGTGCAGGGTAATTTTTACAAATTCACCATATCTGAGATTTTTTATCAAATATGGCATAGCGGCCAAATTACCTACCACCATCGCTGGGGTTTGATGTCCGCGCTGATGCAAGATTCACTGAATCAAGAAGAACGAGAAGCCATCGATCGGCTGCTGCACGCCGTGCGACGGGGATGGCTGAGGTTGGTTGATTAATCCCACAGTCCATGTCACCAGGTATGAAATTGGGTGGTGCGGCAACCGGCGGTTAAAATTCCCCTGGTAGTGCCACCAGTGTTATATTGCTCCAGGGATCCGTTTGATTGATTATCGTTTATTTTCAACATTATGACCTATTTCTTGACCGAGAGTGATGAGGGGCAAGAAATAGGTCATTGGATATGATTGAGGCTGGATTGACGGTGCAAGACAGATTTAGACGGAACTCGCTGCACACAGACAAAGCAGCGACCAAGCACCAAAAGAAGATAGCATAGAAACATCAAGCTGGTAAAGACAAACTAATGAGGGGTAACACACCTCACTGAAGCCGGGAATTTTCCAGGTGGAGAGGAAGAAAATGGAGAAAAGCAAGTGACGGTGGCGAGCCAAGCCTTACCAGAGTAGAGTTTGTAGCTTCATGGGGCGATTGCCCTTGGCGAGAGGGATTGGTAGCTGCTATCTTGCAGTTATGGCAAGACTGGCAATTGGCTTCTCGCTGACGATGGCTCTACGCCGAACCGTTAGGTCAGCTCCGCGTCCTAGCGGTTCGTCCCAATACCGCCAGCCGGGAAGTAGTTGATCACATATTGAAGCAACTCGGTCAAGGCTATGTCGGAATGCCCCGTTTGCAAAAACGAATACACAGAAGGAAGCCTGAAGATTTGCCAAAATTGCGGCTGGGATTTGACGCCGGATGGTAGTTTGGCGCAGTTACCGGAACAGTCTCGGCAGCATCAAGCCGCACAATTGGAATGGGCGAGGCAAATGTGGCGACAGCGAGAGGGAGGGAAAATAGCGCGAGAGGAGTTGGAATGGAAAGTGGCAGAAATTCAGGGGAAACTGGTGCAGGTTTGGGGACGGGTGGAACAGGGGAATAAAGAGCGATCGGACCTGCACCATCAAATCGGGCAAATCTTGGGCGGGTTGGAGATGGTGCAAAGAGAGCGGGCAGATTTAGGAACCCATTTAGCCTCAGAACTGAGCCAGATCAAAACCGAATTAGCCCAAATTCGACCTGTTCTTGACCAATTCCACTATGACCAGAGCCAATGCCAAGAACGCCTAGAAGCACTGGGCAGCCACTTGGACAAATCCCTGGCGGCACTCTCTCACCAGGAAAACGGCAGCGATCGCCCGCCAGAACATCGAGATCATGTGGATATCCTCACAGCTCAGTTAAGCGACCTGAAAGGGAAATTGGCGCAATATCAGCAAGAACGGCTGAAACTCCAAGAACAGTTAGAGCGGGAACGCAAACAACGCCAGTTTCTCCAGGTGCAAATTCAGCAGTTGAAAGAAAGCCTAGCCTCCGCACAGCAGCAAATGGCAGCGGAAGCGGCAGCCAGTGGCATCGACCTGTTAATTCACGCCTTGGCATCTCCCTCAGAATCGATGCAGCGAGTAGCTTATGCCTTGTTGCAGCAAAGTCAATCGCCCAAAGCAAAACAGGCCATAGAAGCTTATAAGCCTTACCGTTTGTTTAGTTGTCTGCGCGTCCTTGACCACGGGGTAGCGGTGCGATCGATTGCCATCAGTCCCAACGGCAATGCCATTGCCAGCGGTAGCAACGATAAAACTGTGAAAATCTGGGATTTGAACACCGGTGCCCTACTGAGAACCCTCGCTGGTCATCACGACTCCGTGACCTCTGTGAGCATCAGTCCCGATGGACAACTTTTAGCCAGTGGCAGCGGCGACAATACGATTAAAGTGTGGCGGTGGGAAGCTGGGCAGTTAGTTTGTACCCTCAAGGGACATACTGCCTGGGTGACTACCGTGGCTTTCAGCGGTGATGGTAAGATGTTGGCTAGCGGTAGCGCCGACAAGTTGATTAAAATCTGGGACCCCCTCTCAGAAAAGCTGTTGTGTAATTTTTTCGGCCACGCCAATGCGGTGCGGTCTGTGGCCATCAGTCCCCAAGGCAATATTCTGGCATCGGGGAGCAATGACAACACAGTGAAAATCAGAAATATTCGCACCGGGGAGCTGCTACATTCTTTAACCGAGCATTCGGGTTCGGTGTGTAGTGTGGCCATCAGTCCCGATGGCAATACCCTGGTGAGCGGGAGCAATGATACCACGGTGAAAATTTGGAATTTGGGGACGGGAAAACTGCTGCATTCTTTGAGTGAACACGCTAGCGCGGTGACTTCCGTGGCGGTGGGTAACGGCAATACTGTAGCTAGTGGCTCCGATGATGGCACGATTAAAATTTGGAATCTGGAAATGGGTAGGAGCATTCATACTATTGAGGGTGTCACGATGCCAGAATGTGGCCACCAGGGTTATGTACTCTGTACGGCGATCGAACCGCAAGGAATGGCGATCGCCAGTGGCTATGACGACGGCACCGTAAAGATTTGGGGCGTCGATAGCGTAGTAAAATAGCAATCAGAGTGAACGATCGCCATGCCTTCCATTTGTCCAATTTGCGCCACGGAATTATCTTCAACCCTGACTCCACGGCCACAAAGTCCCAAGGGGGAAGTCCACACCTGTCCCGTCTGTGGCTGGGATGTGACTCCTCTATCCCCGGAAACTGCTGCGGCAGAAAATCGGCATTTAATTTGGGCACAGGACCTGTGGCAGCAATCGCGATCGCTCCACGAACAGCTCGAATCCTACCAATTGCGCCTAGAACAACTCCAAGAAGAAAAAACCCAGCTCCAAGACCAGCTCCAACAACTGTTATCCTCCTCAGAACCATCCCACCCCAACCCAGCCTCCCCACCGCTTCAGAGTCTAGAAGCCCGCCTAGACCACCTGCAATCCCAACTCCTCGACGCCAAAGAAGAACGCCAACAACTGCAATATCAGATATCCGAGCAGTTACAACAGCAAGAAGCCGTTAACCGCTACGTCGCCGTTCTGCGCTATCAGTTCATCGAGTGCCAATCCACCCTCACCGGTCATTCTGACTGGGTGAGTGCGGTAGCTATCAGCCCTGACGGCGAAACCCTTGCCAGTGCCAGTTTAGACCATACCATCAAACTCTGGAATCTCAGCCGCAAACAAGAAATCCGTACCCTTGCCCACAACGCCCCGGTTAATTCCGTCGCCATTAGTCCCGATGGATTGAGTGCGATCGGCGCCACTTTGGACAAAAAGATTAAAATCTGGCACATCAGAACCGGCAAAATGCTCCACGAATTGACCGGACATGATGCCTTGATTCACACCGTCGCCATCAGCCCTACAGGCGAAATCCTCGCCAGTGCCAGTTTAGATAAAACTATCCGATTGTGGAATGTCAAAACCGGGGCTAATATTGGCATCCTCACTGGTCATCAGGAAGCGGTGCAGTCCGTTGCTTTTTCGCCTGATGGCCAAATCATCGCCAGTGGCAGTCTCGATAATACTATCAAACTGTGGAATGCTAACACCCTCGCGGAAATCTGCACCTTAAACGGCTCTTCTGATTGGTTGAATTCTGTTGCCATTAGCCCCGACGGTCAAACTTTAGTCACTGGTAGCGATGACGCCACGATTAATTTGTGGACTCTCCGACCGGGAGAACGACTTTTAACCCTCAAAGGCCATTATGGCGCTGTTAATTCTGTGGCTGTGAGTGCTGACAGCAAAATTATCGTCAGTGGCAGTTCTGATATGAATGTGAAACTGTGGAATCTCAGAACTGGTCAGGAAATCCGCAACTTAGCAGGACATAATAGTTTAGTTTTATCCGTGGCGATCAGCGCTGACGGTCAGACTATAGCTAGTGGTAGTGCTGATCATACGATTAAAATTTGGCGGGTGCCTTTTTAGGGGTCTCAGCGGCAGAAATGGGCTTTCTCGACCGGTTGGCTGCTTCTCAATCGGTTTGTCTAATCGGTGCGATCGGTGATTTTAATCCACAACCAGGCGATGAAACTAAACAACAAAGCCGCCATTAAGCTATACCCTAGGGAGATGAGCGGCCCCGACCAAGAGGCGGAAAGGCTGGGTTGGAGTTCCACGGTGGTGATGCTATTTCTGTCTGGTGGGGTGGTGGGTTCTGTGGTCAGGACTTCCACGGGTACGATGACATAGGGAAACTGCGCCGATAGGGAGGAAACTAGGGCTGCTGCACCCAATCCCCATCCGAATATGGTGATGTTATTCTGAAATCGGCGCTCTTGTCTGGCTCGCTCGACTTCTACCAGGCTGCGAATCGTGGCGATCGCCAACTCTAACCGCTGTAACCCCGGTCTCAGATTCTCATAATCTTTTTCCACTTGCCGCCCGTATTTTTTGGCGACCAGATCGCTAAAATTAGCTAAAAATGTGACGTTAGCAGCTCTGGGCACTGTACCCAACTCGGCTACTTGTAACCTTTGGGCAATATTTTCTATCACCTTTTGGTAGTTGTCCAGGTTAATCGCGATCGTCCGACTTTGGTCAGCTAAATAATCCACATCAATATTGTACTTTTGACTAATCTTTATGCCTAGATTCAGGGTCTCCTGAAGCGTTGGCAGGGGTAAAGTTTGATGATTTTCCTCATAAATAGTTCGCAAACAATCCTGAATTGTGCTAGCATAAGATTTTAGTCTTTTTTTCAGGAACCGTCCTTGCTCGTAAGCCCACATAATTTTCGCCCGATAACCAAATAACCGCATCCACTCAGAAAATAACTCGGCTCCTTGTTTGGCGGCAGTCGCATCGGGATATAGGATAATCATCACATGATGGTTTTGAAAAATGGGCGTTGCTGTACCAGGAGATTGATGATGATTAGCCGGGATATCTGGCACTCCCGATTTAAACCGCCACAGTTCAAAAGCAGTCCCGCCGAAAATTTGGCCTTGTCCTTGATAATCATTGTCCCAGTTAGCATCTGGGATTAAGGATTTGTAACAGCGTTTGGCAATATCGGCGGGAAGGTGAGAGCCAAATTGAGGCAACTGGGCGTAAATTAGCCAAGTTTGACCTAATGTTGGTTGGTGGTCAGAGATGCGGCGATCGATTTCCGCTTTAATCTCTTTAATTGATGGCTCACACCGTTGGAGTTCCTGTTGCTGATTAACTGAACAATCCAGCAATAATCCATACATATCGCTCATCCGCACCGGGTAATAAAAGCCTTGGTAACGTGCGGAATCATCGGCGACAAACTGTTCTAGGCGGTTCTGGTGCAGTTCCACATACTCTGGTTCAAAATCTAGGTTGTATGGCTCTAATTTTTGGTGCCATTCTTCTGGCAACTTGCGCCGAAAATTATCCCAATTAGCGGCGATTTTATCTGGGTTATCGCCGAAACTTTCCCGTAAATCATAGAGAAATAATTGCACAGTTGGGTAAATTAGATATTTCATAGTCATGTGAGGGCGATCGCCTGGGATATCATCAGCCAGCCGCCAGTGCCCCGAATATCTCTTGGGTTGGGGGTAATGCCCCCCAGCTCATCCGATTTTTAACCTATCCGGTTGGCGGTGTCATTCTATTTTGCCATAAAATGGCGATTTTTTGCCGCTTAGCTCAATTAATTAGGAAACCTCCCTCGGTTTTTCGCCATCTCCACATAAAAACCGGTCAGGGTAGATAATAAACCCACAATGACGCCCTCCTAATATGACTAATATATGGTCACATTAGAGAAGTAATTAGAAAATATTTTAATTCAATTGACATTATTGCACAATATTAATTTGACATAAATTAGCTATATTCAATGATATAATTAATTCAGTCAACCAAAGTAGAGGCCAACACATTGGATACACCAAATGCCAATTATGACCAACCTTGGAAAGAAGCGATAGAAGAGTATCTCGAATCATTCTTAGAGTTCTTTTTTCCCCAAGTGCATAGCCTAATAGATTGGTCGAAAGGATACGAATCCCTGGACAAAGAACTGCAACAAATTACCCCCACGGGTAGCAGTGGCGCACGAGAAGGGGATAAACTGTTCCAAGTGTGGCAGCGCAACGGGGACGAGACCTATATTTTGATTCACATCGAAGTCCAGAGTCAAGAAGACCCGGAATTTTCCGAACGGATGTATGTGTATCATTATCGGTCGTTTGACATTAACAAGAAAGTGATTAGTCTGGCGATTTTAGGAGACGATCGCCCCTCATGGCGACCCAAGTCATACAGTTACGAACTCGCCGACTGTGGCGTGACGTTTAAATTCCCCACCGCCAAACTCATAGACTATGAAAGCCAGTGGTCAACCTTGCAAGAAAGTCGCAATCCCTTAGCCTTCTTAGTGATGGCGCATTTAAGAACCAAAGCCACCACCGGTCAAGCCGAGGAACGGGAAACCCGTAAATGGGAGTTAGTGCAAAACCTCTATCAACGAGGTTATACTGAAAACGACATCATCCAGTTATTTCGCTTACTCGACTGGATGATGACCCTACCCGAATCACTGCAACAAAGTTTCGATACCAAACTCCAACAGTATCAGGAGGAACGAAAAATGCCGATTCTCAGCAATATTGAACGTCGCGCAATGGAAGCTGGTCGCCAAGAAGGTCGCCAAGAAGGAATGCTCCAAACGGCTCGCTCGGCTGTGTTGGAAGTGCTGACCGTGCGGTTTAATTCCGTGCCACTGGACTTGACTAACCGGGTGAATCAAATCGCCGATATCGCCATTCTCAAAGACCTGCTAAAACGGGCTATTTCTATCGGGTCTATTGC
>DVDU01000016.1 GCA_015296065.1 Oscillatoriaceae cyanobacterium M33_DOE_052
AGTGCCTGTATAGTTGCCCTCTATCCCCCAACCCCTTTCTCCCAAAAAGGGAGAAAGGGGAGTAAGACATAGGATGCCCCCGTGTTCTCGTTTCCCCTCTCCCTACCTGTTCTTCTCTCCCCTCTCCCTACCTGGGAGAGGGGACGGGGGTGAGGGCAATATCGAGTTTCTCATTCTTAATTGAAATTACTATATAGTCATTAGTCTGCAAAGAAACCGGGTTTCTGTCCCAAATTTATCGGTTTATAGTCAAGATTTGGCTGAGAAACCCGGTTTCTGGCGGTCCAACTACCACGGACTACCCGCTCCCCATCCCCCAGCTTTTTTTGTGGTAAAATCAACCGCAAAGACACAAAGAAAACAAACCAAGATTAAACATTCCTCCTAGTCCTCTGTGCCTCTGTGGTATCCCCGCCCCTGTATCGAAAACATATGTCAAACACAGATAACCAAAAAGCCCGAGCTGACAAACTACGGCAACAAGGAATCGACCAATGCAATCGCAGCCAATACCCTGCTGCTATCCAATCTTGGCAACAATCTCTAGAAATTTACCGCGAAATCGGCGACAGACAGGGGGAAGCTGATTCTCTGGGCAATTTGGGTATAGCTTACCGTGCCCTAGGGCAGTACAATAGGGCGATAGATTTCCACCAGCAGTCATTGGCGATAGATAGGGAAATCGGCAACAGACGGGGGGAAGCTGCTTCTCTGGGCAGTTTGGGCTCTGCTTACCATTCCCTAGGGCAGTACAATCGGGCGATCGAATTCTACAAGCAGTCATTGGCGATAGATAGGGAAATCGGCAACAGAGCGGGTGAAGCTGCTTCTCTGGGCAATTTGGGCTCTGCTTACTATTACCTAGGGCAGTACAATCGGGCGATAGATTTCCACGAGCAGTCATTGGCGATAGCTAGGGAAATCGGGCACAGACGAGGGGAAGCTAATTCTCTGGGCAATTTGGGCAATGCTTACAATTCCCTAGGGCAGTACAATCGGGCGATAGATTTCCACGAGCAGTCATTGGCGATAGCTAGGGAAATCGGCTACAGATATGGGGAAGCTGATTCTCTGAACAGTTTGGGCAATGCTTACGATTCCCTAGGGCAGTACAATCGGGCGATAGATTTCCACCAGCAGTCATTGGCGATAGCTAGGGAAATCGGGCATAGAAAGGTGGAAGCTAATTCTCTGGGCAATTTGGGCATAGCTTACCGTTTCCTAGGGCAGTACGATCGGGCGATCGATTTCCACCAGCAGTCATTGGCGATAGCTAGGGAAATCGGCGACAGACAGGGGGAAGCTGCTTCTCTCAACGGTTTGGGCTTAGCTTACGATTCCCTAGGGCAGTACCAACGGGCGATTTATTTTTATCAGCAGTCATTGGTGATAAAAAGAGAAACCGGGGACAGAGGAGGAGAAGCTAATTCTCTGAACAATTTGGGCTTAGCTTACGATTCCCTAGGGCAGTACAATCGGGCGATAGATTTCCACCAGCAGTCATTGGCGATAGCTAGGGAAATCGGGCATAGAAAGGTGGAAGCTAATTCTCTGGGCAATTTGGGCATAGCTTACCGTTCCCTAGGGCAGTATCAACGGGCGATTTATTTCTACCAGCAGCAATTGGCGATAGCTAAGGAAATCGGCGACAGAGGGGGGGAAGCTAATTCTCTGGGCAATTTGGGCATAGCTTACTATTCCCTAGGGCAGTACAACAGGGCGATCGAATTTTACGAGCAGCAATTGGCGATAGCTAGGGAAATCGGCAACAGACAGGGAGAAGCTAATTCTCTGGGCAGTTTGGGCTCTGCTTACCATTCCCTATGGCAGTACGATCAGGCCATAGAATTCCTCCAGCAGTATTTGGCGATAGCTAGGCAAATCGGCGACAGACGGGGGGAAGCTATTTCTCTGGGCAATTTGGGCAATGCTTACTATTCCCTAGGTCAGTACAATCGGGCGATAGAATTCCACCAGCAGTCATTGGCGATAGCTAAGGAAATCGGCAACAGACAGGTGGAAGCTAATTCTCTGGGCAATTTGGGCAATGCTTACTATTCCCTAGGGCAGTATCAACGGGCGATCGAATTCCACCAGCAGCAATTGGCGATAGCTAGGGAAATCGGCGACAGACAGGGGGAAGCTAATTCTCTGAACAATTTGGGCTCTGCTTACTATTCCCTAGGGCAGTACGATCGGGCGATCGACTTCTACCAGCAGGAAGTAAAGATTTGCCCCCCCGAGGACTTCCCCATAGAAGCCTTTATCCTAGGGAAAAACCTGGGCAATATTGCCCGCCAAGAGCAACAGTGGGAAACGGCGATACAGGGTTATGAGCTAGCTTTGGAGGCGGTAGAGGAAAGGTGTAAGTGGGAAGAGTCGGAAGCGAAAAAACAGGAAATGCGGGAAGGGGCATTAGAGGTTTACCATCAAATGATGGAAGTCTGCTTGCAGGTGGGAGATTTACCCAAAGCAGTGGCGACCTTGGAGCGGGGCAAATCTCGGAATTTAATCGAAATCTGGCAGCAACGCCATCAACCCCCCTATCCCAAAGACACACCACCCCATATTCTGGAGCAACTGGACGCCCTGCGGCAAGAAATTGCCACCAAACGCCGCTGGTTAGAGGCGATGTCTGGGGATAACCCCAACCCCACTGGCGGCGGGGACATCACCCCCGATGGGCGACAGATGCCAGCTCCTAGAGCTAATTTCTCCCCAGATGTCATCGCCAATATCCGCCAAGAACTAAAAACCGCCAGAGAGCAGCTCGACCAATTAGTACGAGAAATCAAAAAATTTGACCCCACTTTTGCCCTCAGTCAGCGGGTAGAGCAGATAACATGGCCAGAAATCCTCTCCCTCATCGACGACCAAACCGCCATTGTCGCCTGGTACATCGGGCGAGAGCGGGTGTATGCCTTCGTAATGACCAGCTCTGTAGGGAGCCATCCCCCCTCTCCCCCCCTGGGAGAGGGGATGGGGGTGAGGGCTTTAGCAGGGGAGCAGGGGAGCCAGGGAGCTAGAACAGGAAACATCCACCTCCACACATCAACCCCAGAAGCCCTGGAAAAACTGCAAAACCTACAAAAACGATATGTAGAGCAATACCAACAAAAAGATAAATCCTTGTGGAAACAGCAACTAGACAGTTTCCTCCAAGAACTGGCAGATATCCTAGAAATCGATAAACTGCGGCAACTGATACCGCCACAATGCCAAAAACTGATTCTCGTTCCCTATCGCCAACTCCATATCTTCCCCCTCCACGCCTTACCCCTAGCTACTGGCGGCTGTCTCCTGGATGCTTTCCCCCAAGGATTGCGCTATACTCCCAGTTGCCAACTGCTACAAGTAGCCCAAGCCAGTGCAGGGAAAAATAAACCCCTCAAGTCCGCCAAACTCTTCGCCATCCAAAACCCCACCGGAGATTTAAAATACGCCGATGTGGAAGTAAAAGCCATCCGCCAATATTTCCCCCAGGGGGACGAAGTGCTGGAAAATGAAAAAGCCACCAAAACCGCCATTACACCCCAGCGGTTGCGGGATGTGGAATTTGTCCATTTCTCCTGTCACGGCTATTTTAAATTTGACGAACCCCTCAAGTCCGCCTTAGTGTTAGCCGGGGGACTGCTCCCCGCCACCGCCACCAACCGCCAACCAGACGGCTCGGAAGACCGGGAAAGGTTTATTCGCTCTCCCCGAGGCGATAGCATAGACTTAACCAATTGCCTCACCCTGCTGGAACTGTTCGACTTGGACCTCCGCCAATGTCGCCTCGCCAGTCTCTCCGCCTGCGAAACCGGTTTAACCAACTGGGATGCTAACAGCGACGAATACATCGGTTTGAATTCTGGGATATTGATAGCGGGAGCGGCGGGAGCTTTGTGCAGTCTTTGGGCAGTGAGCGATATGGGCACAGCCTTTTTGCTGGTGAAATTTTACCAGAACCTGGCCACAGCCCCTTCGGTGTCTGTGGCTCTCCAGTCCGCCCAAAACTGGCTTCGCCATGAAGCCACCACAGAAGAACTAGAGAAATTTGCCCAAAACCTGCCCCTACGTCCCAACCAAAAGCTACACTTAAAAAAATGGTTAAGCGAACAGGCCCGCCAGGACAAGCCGTTTAGTTCTCCTTATTACTGGGGGGCATTTTATGCAGTGGGAGAATAGGGGGTTATCTATGTCTGACGACAATATCCAAACCATAGAAAGTTTTCTCACCCTGCTGGAAACCCAACCGGGTTTATTTAATGATGCCCAAAGGCAGGAGTTAGCGAACCTATGGCAGCAAACATCTCCGAATTATGCCGCCATAGCGGATAATATAGCGGAATGGTGTGAGGAAAATCCCGCCATTGAGGCAGAACTACTCAAATTAATTGACCCGGAAGACCAAGATAAGCTCCCCGGTGATGGCAAGACACCCCCACCGCCGTCACCAGAGGAATATAGAGATAAACTCATCAATTTTACTCGCAATAGTTTCCCCGCCACAACCCCGCCGCCATCCCCGCCAAAGGAATAATTTTGAAATAAACCGGGTTGTTGTGAGTAAAAATGCCCAAAATCACCTTATTTGCCTTCCATCTTTACCGGGAAAACTCGGAAAAAATTGCCGCTGACGCCGAGTTACTGTGGCAACAGTTGGCCCCTTTGGCCAAAATCTTTGCCATTCCTATTTTAACAGTTATTGCTCCAATTATCGCCCGCCATCAGGAAAATAAATCTGGGAAATATAGCTTAAAAAGTGGTTATTTTAACTCTATTTTACCAGAAACTGTATTATCCTACCACGGCAAAGTTGACGGCCATCCCCTCAAATGTGCCCTTTATCCCGTAGAATTCAGCGATAGTTATGGTTTAGACTTAACTATCATCGATAATAGCACTGATGGCGACATTGGACAGCTAAACCGCCTTAATCCTGGTGGCTGTTTGCTACCTGGTAAAATTCAATCTAATTTAGGGCAAACTCTGCTGCTGTTTATCAAACCTCCATCCCCACTCACCACCCCGGAGGATGCTAAAACTTTTGCCGATAAATGCTTTCAGGCAATCACCGGACTTGACAACAGCCAGTTTATCTGTCATAGTGGCCTACTGTTAGGCAGTGAGATTTTTGCCTATGACAATGGGGAAACCGACCCCCAGCAGCACCACCATGTTATCATCTGGTTAGATAACCATCCCGACACTTCCCAGCAGGAAAAGGCAGGGCGCTATTACAATCCTCTGCTATACTTACTTTACTGTCAGAGTAAAATCCTGTTTCACTCGTGGCAATCTCGCCGATGCTACCACGAGGCTCGGAAACTATACGAACCCTTGGACGCTAAAGCCAAGGAATTCCCCACCATCCTAAAAGAAACTCGGTTACAGCGGTTGGAGAAGCTAAAGACTTGGTTAAGTGAAATTTCGACTGCTGGTTTTAACTATGCTCGGTATCTGCGGGATATGCAAGACCATCAAACCAGTATCACTACCCACAGGAGCAATTATCTATCATCTCTGGCAAATTTGCAAAAATATGCTCTCCCAGGGGATAACCTGGAGTTTTTAGCCAAGTTTGTGCAGGAAAATTGCGCTTATTATCAGCGACAGCTAGAGACAGATTTAAATTATCTGCAACCGGGGATGGATTTATTTAAAACGATGGTGGAGACTATCCGGGGATTTGTGGATATTGATGCGGAAGAGCTGCAGATACAAAGCGAAAAGGACGAGCGACAGCAGGATAGAAGGCTGCAAAACACGATTTCCCAATTAGGATCGGGTTTGGGAGCGGCGGGTATAGCGGCCACAGCATCTCCTTATCTTATCAAACAAAATGCCCTACCACCCAGTGACCCTAAGTTTAAATCAGATACTCTGACGCCTTTGGGATATTCGCTGCTGTTTTCCCTTGTTTGTGGTTTAGTGGTATGGGTGATTACTGGGGTTTTTATTTGCCTGGGTTCTCGTGGGGATAAGTCAATTGATAATTGATAATTGATAATTGATAATTGATAATTGATAATTGCTAATTGTTTCTGGCAAGGAGCTGACTATAGTCATTTCAAATAGAAATGAAACAATCGAGATTGCCCTCACCCCCATCTCCTTTTCTCTCTCCCCCCCTTTATCCCCCCCCCGCCCCCCTTTGAAAGGCTATGCGTTACTCACATCTTCTAGAAGCGACAGCCTGTAAGGGTTTGGGGGGATGGACAAAACTTAACTGGGGGCGGGAGTTAGGGGTGGGAGCGCTGTTACCACTGGCTCG
>DVDU01000291.1 GCA_015296065.1 Oscillatoriaceae cyanobacterium M33_DOE_052
CCACACTCCCCACACTCCCCACACTCCCCACACTCCCCACACTCCCCACACTCCCCACACTCCCCACACTCCCCACTCCCCTTGTGGGAGAGCGGGTGGGGGGAATCGGTCCGATCGAGTATCTCATTTTTATTTAAAATTACGATCACTATAATTTACCGTCAGGGCACCCAAGCAGCGGAAACCGCCCAGGAGCTTCAAAGAACCGCATCACTCACCTTTTCTTCTATTCCACTGGAATTATCTCGGGTGGGTGTGGTGGGTCTCACCCCACCATAGAATCTCCCCAAATCCCACTAGATAAAAATATCAGCAAATAAGGTTGGCTCCCAGGCAAATTCCCGAAGGCTATCTGCCAAATGTCCCTCCCGAACCGAAGCTCAGCGTAGCATCGGTGTAGCCTCTCGCCGCTCCACATACCAGTAGGAAACTGCACAGAGAGGACTCAGGCAGAACAGCCCCAACCTTGCTCCTGCTAAGGTTTGTGGCGCTTATTTTTGATACCCTATCATCCCCAGAAAAATTATTTTTTAAGTTAATTTAACTTATTTTTCTCTAAAATTTACAATTTGTTCACGAGATTTTCAAGGTTTTAATTTACAATTTAAATCAAGTCCAGAAAATTTGATGCCACCCAATTATTGATGGGACTCAGATTGGACTTTGGGCATAAATCCACATATTCACTCCTTTTTATGGTAGTGAGAGGATTAATTTAACTTCTTGCATGAAGTTTATTTGGAAAAACAATTCGCCTTTAAAAAAGTGGTTATTTTAATCTTAAAAATATATTCAATTTTTTTTCAAAACCGGACGTATTTTTGCAATTAAATAAGTAAAAAACTAGGGACAATTATATGCCATTAATTGCCATTGCAGATGATGATCAAAACTGGCGGGAAGCCATAGCCGAATTCCTGGAAATTCATGGTTACAAGGTTATGGAAGCCGCCAACGGTTTGGAGTTATTAAAGCTGTTGGATACTTATAACCCAGATTGCTTATTGGTCGATTTAGAAATGCCCAAGCTCGATGGTTTAGGGGTTTTAGCCGCCTTGCAGGAGCGTCGCAGCGAAACTCCCGCCATTGTTGTCACAGCCAATTCTAGTCAAAAATTGCGCCATCAATGTTCGGCAATGGGGGCTCGTGATATTATTGTCAAATCAGCCTCTATTTTGTCTTTGACAGACAAAATACAACAAATAGTTTCAGCTTCCAAAAGAGTTTGAGATTCCTAAATTTTGACGTTGGGTTTATCTAAGTTATTTCCGACTGTTAATTGGTTTTTGCCGAACATAAAAAAACAGCATTAATGAACTTTCTCAATATTTTGGCTAATTGAGTAAAATTAAACAAGTAATACTGGTTTAATTTGGCAAAAAGATGCTTGTAGTAAATGCACCAAGCCTGACACATAGTCATTTCAAATAAAAATGAAACACTCGATATTGCCCTGACTCGACCACAAAGGGAGAGGGGGGGACCCGCCACTCGACCCGCCACTCGACTGGGGGAACAGAGTCGAGGGGACTCTTGTGAGGACGGATCGGGGGTGGGGTTTAACCAAAAAACCCTTCTCATTCTTAATGACAGCACTTTGTCAAATGATATTGGACTGTCAAAACCCCTCTCCCTTTATGGTCGAAGAGTTTGGGGTGAAGGCACTGTACCAGATAGACTGGCAAATCGCTGGAAAATGACTATCTGCGTAAAAGCATAGCTAAATTTTTTTGAAAAAATCTTGATTTATTGGATTAAATTGGATTAATAATTTTTGAATTTATGCCAAAAAAGTTTTTCTGATTCACCTATTAATTGCTTTTTTGCTGGTAATTTTATATAATTATTGTTTGCATCATTTTGAACTAGCTCTAAATGAGAAGTGAAATTATAATATTACCAAACAACTGCTATAATAATTAGGGTATTGCGGCATAACCTCTGCCGATAAATGGCCAAAGATGGAGACGGAACAAATCCCTGTCAAAGCATATCTTTCCCCTATCAAATCAGCTTCATTTCCCCACCACACCATAAGGACAGTGGGGATGATTTGCTTGACCTGACACAGAGGGCTGGCACATTGGGGGAAATGATGGGGCAATGAGGCTTGAGGCTGGGGGCTTCAGGCTGGGGGCTTCAGGGCAGAATTGTCTTTTGCCTACCTACGGCATGAGTGTCTATGGTATGAGTGCTTTTTGCTGGGGGAATAGGAGGGGCGAAAGTAGGGAAAACCCCTAGCCAGAACAGAGATTAACTCATAAAATAAATTCGGAGACGATAGGATTAAAATCTGTTCTTTGTGAGTTGTCTAGGATTCATGTCGTCCCAGAAGGGTTCACCAAGAACATTGGTGCGTAGTCTGGCGCTGGTTCCCCTATCCCACCATCAAAACGTCATGTTACGATCGACCTTGGATATATGCAGCGAAAGCTGAAACAGCGGCTCAGTGGGCAGTGGCGAGGTGTTCTGTCGCTAACACTGCCGATCGGGCTGGGGACGATCGTCGCCAGTAGCGCCGGATGGTTGCTGCTGCTGGAGTGGGCGGCTTTAGACTGGTTTTTTCGCCTGCGCCCCCCGGAACCTCCCGACGATCGGATCGTGATTGTCACGATTAACGAATCCGATATCAGCCGGGTGGGACAGTGGCCCTTACCCGATAGCGTCCTGGCTAAGTTAATTCAAAATCTGAAATTGCAACAGCCCCAAGTCATCGGCTTAGGCATTTATCGAGATTTGCCCGTACCTCCCGGACATGATGCACTCAATACCGCCATCAAATCCACCCCCAACCTGATTGCGGTGGAAAAATTCGGCAACAATCCCATCCCACCGCCCCCAGTTTTAAAAGATTCAAACCGAGTAGCATTCAGTGACTTGATATTAGACCAGGACGGCAAAATTCGGCGGGGCTTGATATCCATCCGGGAAAAGGAAACCATCAAATTGAGCCTGGGAGCAGCGGTGGCGCTGAATTACCTGGAACATCAAGGCATGACTCCAGAGATAGTGGAACCCGCCGCAAAAAGCCAATTACGTTTGGGTAAAGCCTTATTCATCCCTTTGAGTAGCCAGAATCCCAGATATGCTGGTCCCAATGCCGGGGGCTACCAAATCTTGCTCAACTACAGGGGTATGGAAACCAGTTTCCACCGCATATCTATGACTGATGTCCTAGAAAACCGGATTCCCCCTGGGCTGATGCGCGATCGGATTGTCTTGATTGGCGTCACCGCCAGCAGCATCAATGACCTATTCCTCACCCCCTACAGCAACAACACTCCCGGCGGACCTCAACCCACCTCTGGCATCTTTATCCACGCTAATTTAGCCAGCCAAATTGTGAGCAGTGTCCTAGACGGACGCCCTTTAATTTATGTGTGGGAACCGATTTGGGAGTGGTTGTGGATTTTACTGTGGTCCGGCATCGGTGCCATCTTGGGGCGACGGTTGCTCCCCAGTAGTAACCGCCTCAAAAACACCCTTCCGGGAGTCATCGGCGCAATTGTCCTATTAGGAGGTGGCTTTGCTGGTGTTTGCTACCTAGCTTTTTTGGCATCTTGGTGGGTGCCGTTGGTGCCTCCCCTGGTGGGGGCTACCACCTCTGGAATCGCCACCCTCCTTTATTACAGCCGACAGATGCACTTCCAGAAGGAAAGAACCCTAACGCGATTTCTCGAAGCCTTACCGGTAGCGATCGGCGTCCTTGATGCCAAAGGCCGACCCTACTTTGCCAATCAAAAAGCCCGGGAAATTCTCGGTAAAGGCGTCGTCCCTGATACCACCGCCGCCCAAATTGCCCAAGTGTATCAAAACTACATCGCAGGCACCAATATCCCCTATCCCTCAGAAAAATTGCCCGTTGTGCGGGCTTTGCACGGCGAAATCACCAGCGCCGACGATATAGAAATCCACGTGGGAGATAAAGTTATCCCGATCGAAGCCTGGGGTAGCCCGATTTACGATGAAGAAGGCAACATCGCCTATGCGATAGTCGCTTTTCAAGACATCACCGATCGACGCCGACTCGAAGCCCAAAGCATCAACTTTACCAGCGAAATTTTTCAAATTAACCAAGCCTGGGAGCGGTTCGTCCCCCGGCAGTTTCTCCAATTACTCAACAAAAATAGCATCGCCGAAGTCAAACTGGGGGATGCAGTGCAAAAGGAAATGTCAGTATTATTCTCCGACATCCGCTCCTTTACCAGCCTCTCAGAAACCATGACCCCAGAAGACAACTTCAAATTTATCAACTCCTACCTCAGCATCATGGAGCCCGCCATCCGCCGCCACAACGGCTTTATCGACAAATACATCGGTGATGCCATTATGGCCTTATTCAGTGGCAGTTTAGAAGAAAACAGCACTCAAACAGAAAGGGAAAACCTTACCGCCGATGATGCTGTCCGAGCCGGAATCGAGATGATCCACCAGTTGCGCGAATATAATCAAGGACGACAAAGAGCCGGTTACAAAGCCATAGAAATCGGCATTGGCATTAATACCGGCTTGCTCATGCTGGGAACCGTTGGTGGGCATAACCGGATGGATGGCACCGTGATTAGCGATGCCGTAAATTTAGCGGCTCGTATAGAAAATCTGACGAAAAACTATGGAGTTTCTTTATTAATTTCTCACAAAACTTTTTCCCAATTACAAGACCCTAACGAGTACGCGATTCGCATTATCGATCGCGTCAAAGTGAAAGGAAAATCTGACATGGTATCGGTTTTTGAAGTATTTGATGCTGATGGAGAAGAAATTAAACAAAAAAAACTCGTCACCAGAGAAAAATTTGAGCGAGGCATTTTACTGTTTCGCCTGGGAGATTGGGCTGGGGCATACGATTTTTTTGAATTTTGCTTAAAAATTTACCCCGCTGATTCCGTGGCTTTATTTTATTATAAACACTGCCAGCATCATCTCAAAAGGTCAATGTGATTGGTTATGGGAACAATTGATAATTGATAATTGATAATTGATAATTGATGATTGATAATTGATAATTGATGATTGATAATTGATAATTGATGATTGATGATTGATGATTGATAATTGATGATTGATGATTAATGATTAATCATTGACAATTATTAATTTGAATTATTAATTATCAATTGTCAATTATTAATTGTCAATTGAGCATCAATAATTTGTCTGTCGAGCTAAATTTTTAAACTTAGTTAGGTGGGAGTCAAATAGGAGCTTGATTGTCCCGGTTGGGCCGTTGCGGTGTTTGGTAATAATCACTTCAGCAACACCTCTGTCAGGGGTATCAGGCTGATAATATTCTTCGCGGTAGAGCATAATCACTAAATCTGCGTCCTGTTCAATCGAGCCAGAGTTGTGGGAAACGATACCATTCCCGATCCAACAGGCTAGACCTGGAACTGTGAGGTCATAAACAGTCTCTTCTCCTGCGGGTTCAATCCTAGTAATTTTGTCCCAGTACAGCTCTGATGTTACGATAGTTCTCTGCTCATCGGGGTCTGGAATTGTGGCCAATGCGAGACGATCGCCCACCTGGAGTTCTGGCAATAGATGCCAACCATCCCAGGCATACAATCGATGCTTTCCAGTGGCTCTGATTTGACGGCCACTGGCCGTGGTGAGCTGATAAACTGGTCTTTTTCCCACTTCCCAAACCAAATCTGTCTGGGCTTTGATGAGACGCCCTTGCCCATCCATGCTCATAACTGTAGGGGTTTGCCCCACCAGTTCTTCAATCGCGACGAGGCGATCGTCCGCCAACCATACCAGAGTATCGCCAGTGACACATTCCCGCAAATCAGACATCATCGGGCGTTTATTCGTGCGGGCTTCTACGCTACGACTCAGTTGAGATAGGGCAATCAGAGGGACGCGCAGCTCTCGCGCTAAACCTTTAAGACTACGGGTAATTTTAGATAATTCTTGCACCCGGTTGTCAGTATTTCCCCCTTCCATCAACTGCAAGTAATCTAATAAAATTAGTCCTAATTCTCCCCCTTGTTCAGCTTGCAGGCGGCGACACTTAGAGCGGATTTCCGTCACAGTGATATTGGGGGTATCGTCAATAAATATTGGCATCTCTGAGAGAGAGCCGAGGGCGAGGCTGAGGGGTTCCCACTCGTTCTGGCTGATGCGACCCGATCGGAGGCGGTTGCTTTCGATTTCAGCTTCACTAGAAAGCAACCTTTGCACCAACTGCTCTTTAGACATTTCCAGGCTAAAAACCGCTACTGATTGCTTATGAAATTCCGCAATATTGCGCGCCACATTCAAAGCAAAACTGGTCTTTCCCATCGACGGTCTCCCGGCCAAAATAATCAAGTCGGAACGCTGAAAACCGCCAGTGAGAGCGTCCAAGTCGTAAAAACCGCAGGCGAGACCAGGGAGAGCCAAACCTTGCTGCTGGATTTCTATATTTTGGAAAGTATCGATGAGAGTTTCAGAAATCGGAACCAGACCCACTTGGGGACGCTCTTGGGTGAGACCGAAGATTTTTTGCTCTGCCTTGTCGAGCAAGTAGGAAATCTCCGTGGCCGTATCGTATCCTAACTCAGCAATATCGTGACCGGAGTGGATTAACTGGCGGCGCATCCATTTATCTACCACCAAAGCTGCGTACTGGTCAACGTTGACCGCCGAAACTGTGCGATCGACCAACTGCGCTAATTTGCTTTGCCCCCCCACTTTTTCCAAGAGGTTTCGGTCTGCCAACCAAGTGGTGACACTCATCAAATCTGTAGGTTTGCCCCCATTGTAGAGAGTCAGGGTAGCTTTATAGATTTCCTGGTGAGCAAACAGAGAAAAAGCGGCAGTGGGGAGACTATCTGCCACTTGGTTAATCGCTTCCGGATCCAAGAGAATCGCACCTAAAATCGCCTCCTCAGCTTCGATGTTTTGGGGAGGGAGGCGATTTTCCGGCAGATTGGTCATGGGTCACTTGTCCTTGGTCATTTGTCACTGGTCATTTGTCACGGGGAAAATAATTGATAATTGATAATTGATAATTGATAATTGATAATTGATAATTATCAATTATCCCCTCTCCCCACCTGGGAGAGGGGGTAGGGGGTGAGGGTCTTTTCCCCTGCTCCGCTGCTCCCCTGCTCCCCATCACCTTGTAGGGACACGGCATGCCGTGTCCCTACGGTCATTTGTCACTGGTCATTTGTCTAGTGACAAATGACTCTGGGACAAAGGACAAAGGACTTTTGCTCAACGTTTCCTAGATGGAGACAACTTGAATTTCTACTTCGGCGGCAACTTCGGGATGGAGCTTGATTTGAGCTTTGTAGAAACCCAGCTTGCTGATATCGGGGAGGGTGATCCCACGCCGATCGACTTCCATCCCAGTGTTTTGCAGGATGACTTCTGCCACTTCCCGGTCCGTGACTGTACCGAAGATGGCATCGCCTTCACCCACTTGCTTGGAGATGGTGAACCGACCCACGGTTTCCAGAGCCGTTTTTCGAGATTGCGCCTCTTGCTTAATGGCGATCAATCTTTGCCGTTCTTCCTCTTTCCGGCGATCGATTTGCTTGAGGACCCCTGGCGTCACCCGTACTGCCATGCCTTGGGGGAGCAAGTAATTGCGAGCGTAACCCGGGGCGACTTCTACCAGGTCCCCCGATTTGCCCAGCTTTTTCACATCTTTACTTAAAACGATTTGAACTCGTTTGTGCATAATATTTCCTCCTGTTTCCGTTCTCTGCGTGGGAGCAAGTCCGCCGGTGGCGTGCAACCGTAAGCGCGCAAACTACCATCATACCCCAGGATTGTCCCCAGTGGATGCCCCCTGGTGACTAAAACATATCCTTGCGACCGCGAACCCGGGCGAAAGTCTGGATGGGGTCCGTACTATTGACCGCTTTTTGGACAGCCGGATGATCCCAGCGCAAGAAAGGGTTAGTCAGCTTTTCCACCCCCAGGAGGGAAGGGACCGTGGCTTGGTGGTGTGAGCGGGCTAATTTGACTTCGGCGTAGCGTTGGCGCAAGTCGGGGTTTTCTCCCTCGATCGTGAGGGCGAATTCCAGGTTGTTCAGAGTATATTCGTGGGCGCACCAAACTCGGGTAGAGTCGGGCAAAGCGCGGAGCTTACCCAGGGATGATACCATTTGAGCGGGCGTCCCTTCAAACAGGCGGCCACAGCCCCCAGCAAACAGGGTATCGCCGCAAAACAGTTCTCCAGTGTCCTCTGGCGCCACTGGGGGAAAATAGTAGGCGATGTGAGCGCGGGTGTGACCGGGGACAAAGATAATTTTGGCGGAGCGTCCGCCAAATTCTACCCGGGAGCCTTCATCGAGAAATTCCCGTTGTCCGGGAATTCTGCCTGCATCGGCGCCGCTACCATAGATAGTGATATTGGGGAAGCGATCGCGCAGCGCCAAGTTGCCCCCCACATGATCACCGTGGTGGTGGGTGTTGAAAATCGCCACCAATTGCGCACCCAAACTTTCTAGGAGCGCTACTACTGGTTTCGCCTCGGCGGGATCGATCACCGCCGCACTGGCACTGGCCTCGTCATGGAGCAAAAATATGTAATTATCACTTAGGGCGGGAATTCTATAAATCTGCATTGAATACCTCGATAGGTTTGAGGAGGGCTCCTAGCTCCCCACAAGCCAGAAAGAAAACTTTACCAACTCTTTACAATTTTAGCACCAAAAATTTGGTTTAATAAAAAGTGTTGGTAGTACCCAAAATATTCAATCTGGGTCTGCCCCAGCCATACCAGCAATTATGGCCAAACAATCCCCCAATCAACCCCCAATCAAGGTCAAAGAAATGATTGAGCGGATCCTAGAATCAGCCGAAATCAGAAGGCAAGAACTGATGGAGCTGACCACAGCCCTGCTCGCCGATAAATACATCACCGAGGAACAGCGGCGGGAAATCAACCGCATCTTTGATCAAATCCAGGCGGCTCGCATCACCATCGTGGATGAATAAGCGGTTAGTCCTTGGTCATTTGTCCTTGGTCATTGGACTGCCTGACAAGGGATAATTGACAAGTGACAAGTAACAAATGAGAAAGGACTCGCCGGACAAATGACAAAGGACAAATGACAAATGACAAAAGCCAATATCTTAGTAACAGGGGGAGCAGGATATATCGGCTCCCATGCGGTGTTAGCCTTAAAACAGGCGGGCTATCACCCAGTGATTTTGGATAATTTGGTATATGGGCATAGGGATGTAGTAGAGCGGGCATTAAAAGTGGAGTTGGTGGAGGGAGATATCAGCGATCGCCCCTTGCTCGATCGCATCTTCGCTACTCACAACATTAGCGCGATCATGCACTTTGCCGCCTACGCCTACGTGGGAGAGTCAGTCACAGACCCAGCCAAATACTACCGCAACAACGTCGCAGGCACCCTCACCCTCCTAGAAGCAGCGATCGCAGCCAACGTCAAAAAAATCGTCTTCTCCTCCACCTGCGCCACCTACGGCATGCCCCAAACCCTTCCCCTCACCGAAGACCATCCCCAAAACCCCATCAACCCCTATGGCACCAGCAAACTGATGGTAGAGCGGATGCTCAATGATTTTGATATCGCCTACGGCTTAAAATCCGTCATTTTCCGCTACTTCAACGCCGCTGGCGCCGACCCCAGTGGCACTTTGGGCGAAGACCATAACCCCGAAACCCACCTCATCCCCTTAGTCCTGCAAACCTGCCTAGGAATGCGCGATTATATCTCCATTTTCGGCACCGACTACCCCACCGCCGACGGCACCTGTATCCGCGACTACATCCACGTCAACGACCTAGCCAGTGCCCACATTCTCGGACTAGAATACCTCCTGGCCCTTGGCAACTCCGACGCTTTTAATTTGGGCGGCGGCGGCGGCTTTTCAGTACAAGAAGTGATAGAAACAACCTTGAAAGTCACCGGCATTCCGGTTAAAACTGTAGTGACGGAACGGCGACCGGGCGACCCCCCGGTACTGGTGGGTAGCAGCGAGAAAGCTAAGCAAATCCTCGGCTGGTCGCCCCAATACCCGCAGCTAGAGGAGATCATCGCTCACGCTTGGCAGTGGCATCAGCAGCGCCACGGACAATCGAGTCAAACCTAAGATTTAAGAGCCGGTCATCCCCACCCTCACCAGTGAATTATGACTCCACCCGTCTCAATTATTGTCAATTGTTACAATCAAGGTCATTACCTCGCCCGATCGGTAAACAGCGTCCTGACCCAAACTTTTACTGATTTGGAATGTATCATCGTTGATGATGGTTCTACCGACAATACCGGCCAAGTAGCAGAAGCGCTAATGGCGGCAGACGGACGGGTGAGATATTGTTATAAAGAAAATGGTGGCCTACCGGCAGCGCGCAACTTCGGGGTCGCAGCAGCCCAGGGCGAGTGGATTCAATGTTTGGATGCCGATGATTGGATTGACCCAGATAAAATCAGATTGCAGCTAGATTTGGTAAAATCGCTAAACAACCAGATAAATACTGTATTATATTGCGATTACCAAAGAGTATTTTTTGATGAAAATGATGGCGTAATTGAAAGCCAGCCCAATGTGATTGGGGCCATGACAGCGCCAGAGTTAATCAGACGCTTGTTATTACCAGATTTTTTGGCTAATTCACCCCATCCCGCGCTCCAGCAATGTATGCTGATGCACCGCAGTGTGTTGGAGAAAGCGCGATTTCCCGAAGAGATGAAGGCGTTGGGCGATCGATACTTCGCTTTAGACATCTTGGTGCAGGGAGCCCAGTTTATTTATGCGCCCATGATTGGCGCTTTTTACACCAAACATAAGTCCAACCGCACCAACAGTTGGCAGTATATGAAAAACTACTATCTCAGATTTTATGAAAAAGTTCATCGCGAGCAACCCCACCTGCGGCACCAGTGCGATATTGGTTTAGAATATCTGCTGAATGAAGCCATCCGCGATCGGGAGCAAGCCAACTTCGATCGCCTAGTGGCCATAACTGAAACGCCGGTAAATCTTGCCATCTGGGATAAAAAAGTGCCAATTCAAGGAGCGGCTGTACTGAAATTCGCCTATGGGGTCAGAAATTTAATCCCCAGTTTTATCCTGTATGAAAAATACCGGGGACCCCGGTCAAAAAAACTACTTTCCTTGGTAACAAGTCCTTTGTCCTTTGTCCAAAGGTCATTTGACAAGGGACTTAGGACAAGGGACAAGTGACAAAATCAGGGGAGGTCAGGGAAATTGAAAATTTCATTAGTAGTGAGCGACTTATCTGGGGGAGGTGCGATCCGCGCTTTTCTCTTAGCACAAGTGCTGCAAAAACTGAACCATGATGTGGATATCGTGGGATTTCAGTTTGGCAAAGAACTGTATGCCATCCCGCCAGCGGGAATACTGGTAATGGCTGTACCGGGGCAAAAATACCCCGAATTCATGTTCCAAGCCAGCTCCCTGTTGTCAAAAATCTATGGGGATGTGATTTACGCCGTCAAACCCAAACCCTCCAGCTTTGGGTTGTCCCTACTGAAAAAATTTTCCCAGGGGGGGCGTCCGCTACTGCTGGATATGGATGACTGGGAAATGAGTTGGTATGGCGGCGATGAGTGGCACTATCGCCCCTCGCCAAAGCAACTGTATCGGGATATATTCAAACCAAACGGCCAGCTCCGCGAGCCGGATCATCCCCTGTACGTAAAATTCATGGAAAAGCTGGTATCTTACGCCGATGCCATCACTGTAGATACCAGTTTTTTGCAAAACCGGTTTGGGGGCCTGTATGTCCCTAATGGCAAAGATACCGAGATGTTCGACCCCCAAAAGTACGACTCCGAAAAAAGCCGGGAGCTTTATGGGCTGTCTGGGTATAGAATTTTAATGTTTCCGGGGGCGCCACGTCCCCATAAGGGGGTCGAAGATGTACTACAGGCCCTGGATCTGCTGAATGAGCCAGACTTGCGGTTGGCGATCGTGGGGGGTAGTCCCTATGATGACTATGACGATCGCCTCATGCAACAATGGGGAAGGTGGATCGTAAAACTGCCCAAGTGCCCCGTAGAGGAGATGCCCCAAGTGGTAGCCGCCGCCCATGTGGTGGTAGTTCCCCAGCGGGATACCCTCACAGCTCAAGCCCAGTTTCCCCTGAAACTCACTGATGGGATGGCAATGGCCAAACCAGTTTTATCCACCAGGGTGGGGGACATCCCCGAAATTTTAGGCGACACCGGTTATTTAGTTGCGCCTAGTTCTCCCGAACAAATTGCCGCACAAATTGCCTTGATCTTTGCTGACTTAGAAGCGGCAGCACAACAAGGTATCAGAGCCAGAGCAAGATGTGTAAAATACTACAGTCTAGAGGCAATGGCAATTACCATCGCAAGCGCGATTTCTCAATGTCAATAAATTTAATTGATGACATGTTCCTGGCGCCCGCCCTGATGCTCCTCCCGATGGCATTGAGGCGCAACACCCGCCCCACCTTGAATCTTCTGGGCAAGATGGGGAAATTTCGGCGAGAGGTGGTAGAGTATATAAACCGGCTTTCTCAGAACAGCAACTCCAGTCTAACCGGTTTGTCGGTTAGGAAATCCGGTTTCTTGTAGTGGGCAGGAAATATTGCATGTCTCCATATCAGCTTCTCCTGCAATTCGCTCGCCGACAGCCCGGATGGATCATTTTGACTGTAATTCTGGGCTGGTCTGGGGCACTGTTTAATGGGGCCAGTACTACCCTGCTGGTGCCCCTGGTTTTGGGGTTTTTGGGTCAAGAGGTGAAGCTAGAAGGCGCGCCCCCTTTTATGCAGACCATTATGTCCATGTTTGATAGTGTATCAGAAAACTATCGATTCTGGCTGATGACAGGGGCGATCGTCCTCGCCATTGTGTTAAAAAATGCCTCCACCTACGCTAGCACTTTAGCCTCTACTTATTTATCAAAAGCACTGGTTAAAGATATCCGCATCGCTGGCATTAAACTGCTCTTGGATGTAGATATTGATTTTTACTATAAGACTAAAGTAGGCGATATTGTCAACTGTGTTGGCCAAGAAGTGTCCCGCGCTGCTGGAGCAATTCGGGTAGCCATTCAAATGCTGACCCTGGTCATCACAATTCTGGTGTTTGTGGCCATCTTGCTGTCCATATCATGGCAGTTAACCCTGGCTTCCACCTTGGCGCTAATCATGGTGCCCGCAATTGGCCAGTATTGTGTCAAAAAATCCCAGGAATTTGGCGAGTTGCTGTCCGAGTCATCGAAAAAATTTTCCAGCGCGTTTATAGAAATTTTAAATGGCATTCGGTTGGTGAAATCTAGCAGCAATGAAGAACGGGAGTACCACAAGCTGGTCAAATTGATTGAAGCGCGAGAAACCGCCGAAGTCCAATCAGAAAAAATCTATGCCATCATTGGACCGATCAATGAAGTCACCGGTTTAGGCGCCCTGCTGATTATTATTGCTGTGGGGCGCGTCATTTTCGCGGACAGGATTGAGTCCCTATCCACAATTTTGCTCACCTACCTGTTCGTACTTAACCGGTTGATTCCTATCATCGGTCAGCTCAATAACACCCGCAGCCGGTTTGCCAACGTCGTGCCCAGCACCATAATCATTAATGAATTTTTGCGCCGCGATGATAAACAGGTGATGAAAAATGGCACGATTCCTTACACCAAATTAGATAAAGGCATCCGATTTGAGGAAGTTTCTTTCGCTTATCCCGGTCACGATGAATTGGTTTTAGACCAGATAGACTTATGGCTGCCCAAGGGCACCACCTTGGCGCTGGTGGGTGGTTCAGGGGCGGGTAAATCAACTTTAGCAGATTTGGTGCCAAGATTTTATGACCCCACAGAGGGGCGCATCACCATCGACGGCATCGATTTGAGAGATTACGACATGAAAAGCGTCCGGCGGGCAATGGGTATTGTCAGTCAGGACACGTTTTTGTTTAATGATTCAGTGCGAGCTAATATTGCCTATGCCAAACCTGATGCTACGGATGAGGAAGTAATTCAAGCGGCAAAATTGGCGAATGCCTATGATTTTATCATGCACCTGCCCGAAGGGTTTGAGACCATGATTGGCGATCGCGGCGTCCTCCTGTCTGGGGGGCAAAGACAACGCCTCGCCATTGCCAGGGCCTTGTTGAGCGAACCAGATATTTTGATTCTCGACGAAGCCACCAGCGCCTTAGATACGGTATCGGAGCATTTGGTGCAACAGGCGATCGAAAACCTGCGACGAGATCGTACCACCCTAGTCATTGCTCACCGCCTTTCCACCGTCCAAAAAGCCGATCAAATCGCCGTCCTAGAAAAAGGGCGCCTCGTCGAACTAGGCACCCATGAAGAACTCCTCACCAAAGGCGGCTACTACAACCGGCTCTATTCCCTGCAATTTACCAGCGACTCCCAAGAGCTGATGCTGAAAAAAGCTCGTAATGAAACCCTCATCAGCACCTCCTATGAAATCCGCACCCGCCTTAACCCCATGATCGGTTTTCTCCGCTTGCTGGTAGATGAAGTAGTAGATTCCGTGGAAGAACGCAGCGAACTAACCCAAGAATCCTACGAATCCGCCATCCGACTCCTGAAAACCCTGGAATTCCTGGAAAACAGCGCCAAACTTCAGCTTAAATAAAGTGAATAGTGAATAGTGAATAGTGAAAAGGGAGAATTTCACTCTCCCCTGCACCCCTGCACCCCTGCACCCCTGCACCCCTGCGCCTCTGCTCCTCTCCCCCGCCACTGGCGGAGAGCCTCGATAATTTTCACATTGGCGGGGGGGAAGGTAAACTGCTCGATTTCATCGAGGCGAACCCAGCGCACCTCGGCGCATTCCAAAGGTCGGGGCTCCCCTTCTAAGTGACGACAGTGATGGACGTTGAGGGTGACTTTAAATTGCTCGTAATCGTACTCCACCACAATCAGACGATCGCCCACAGCAATCCCAATCCCCAACTCCTCCCGAATTTCCCGCTCAATACAAGCCTCCACCGTCTCCCCCGGTTCCAGTTTCCCCCCTGGAAACTCCCACAAACCACCAAATACCCCCTTGGGCAACCGGCGGTCAATCAAAAACTCGCCTCGATCGTTCCAAATTACCGCCACCCCAATCTGCTTGTGGGGTCCAGAAACAGTTTCCTTCATTAAACCATCCCATAAAAAAACCAATCAGGCAACCCCGACTGGCAGCCTGCATCCTTAGTTTTATCAGTTGTTTGCCCCAAGGTTAGGGGATGCCCCAGCAACACTCTCAAGGAGCATCCCAAACCTTGATTACTCAGCCGCTGGGGTATTGGCTTCCGCCGCTTGCAACCCAATTTCAAAACTCATCCGCTGCTCCGCATTGCGCAGAAAGTAGCCACTCATCATCGCCGAAGCTAACAGCCTACCCAGATGCTCCCGGCTGGTTGTGATCGTAATGCCGAAGTGTTCCGGAGGCAAATGCCCCAACAGTCCCACGATATTTCTTTCCATGAGTTGAAAAACTTCCTGAGAACCAGGCTTGGAAAGCTGAGAAATCGTTTCTGGGCTCAGAGATTGCACATACTGCCAAAGCAAATTGTTACCTTCCCCTTCGGGATTGACGAACTCTGGCGGGCGCTGGGATGGATGAAACATTTCTTACCTCCTATGATGCTCTCCTGTGAGAGTGCGAGACAGTTGGTGAATTGCCGGATATTCGCCACCGCGCTTTTATCCGAGCCGCAACACTCTAGTGGTCAACAAAGGTCGCCTTGGAAGGGCGCCAACATATTCAATTTAGCAAGCTGCTTCAGACTGCCAAGTAGGTCTAACCGAACCCCTCTCTACGGGTTATCTGCCTCTATCCTAACCTTTTTCTATCACAGGCAAATGGGGAAACTACGGGAAATTGTCCTTACAGGTACTTTTTTCTGCCCCGATCGCCCTGTGGCGTTTCGTTTTTGGGCGTCGCATCAGCATCGTCTCCCATCTCTCCCCATCCCTCAGCCGGGGAGGAATCCCCAGAATCAAGACCAACGATACCCATGTCCTTAGTCCCCCCTTTCTGCCTTACAATCAAACATCATCCCTCCCAGAAATGGGGTATGTCAGCAATCAAGACCACGGATATCACCAGTGACTGTAGCCACCTTAACCCAAATTTTAGCCCTCGTGGGCAAGCTAGACGACGCCGGAGCCGCTGATACCCCTCGGATGCGGTTTCGTAGCTATTTGCAATCCCACATTACCGACATTGGCCAAATCCGCGCCTGGATTGGGGAATGCCTTGATAATTCCGGCGACCAATACAGCCGCGCTCTCCAAGATACGGTCAATCGTCTGGGAGAATTGCTCGGGTTTCAAGTCACCTACGGACGCTATCAGGGGGTCCGGGGAGAAATTGGCTTTGACGGTCACTGGGTATCTCCATCAAAAGACTTTCATATTGTCGCCGAAGTCAAAACCAGCGAAGTTTATCCCATCAAAACCTCTGCCTTAGTTGGTTATATAGATGCCTTGATTTCCGACCATCGCATCCCTAGCCGAGACCAAGCCTCGGGACTGTACATCGTGGGACGATCGACCCCCGAAATCAGCCAACTAGAAAACAGCATTCTGGCTGAAAGGCGCACCGACCAACTCCGGATTATCTCCGTCCATTCCCTCCTCACCTTGGGGGAAATGATGGAAAAGCAAAGCCTTAATCACGCTGATATCCTATCCTTAATCATTCCCGCCAGCCCCCGCATTGACAGCATTGTAGGATTAATGGCAAGATTTGCCGGGTATTTGCCCCCAGAGGATTATGATGCAGAAACACCAGATATCGATGATGAATCCCAGTCTAATCTCGACGAACCCAACTCCCAAAAACGCTTACATAAAAGCGTAATCACTCCTCAATCTGCTTATGAAATACCTATCCTCAAAGCGTTAGATGAATTAGGCGGTAGCGGCAAAAAGAAAGATGTACTCAAGCGGGTAGGGGAATTGATGCAAGATATGTTACCAGAAATAGACTATGAAATATTACCCTCTACTGGCGAGCAACGCTGGTATAATACGGCTGCTTGGGCGCGTAATACTCTGATTAAAAAAGGGCTAGTAAAAAATGATTCCCCCCGTGGATTGTGGGAAATTAGTGATGAGGGCAAGCGGTATTTAGGCGGATAATTTTTAGGTAGTCATTGGCCATTAGTCACTTTTCACTTTTGCTTTGTCACTGGGAAAAGAAACCGGGTTTCTGGGAAAGCCTTCGACTTTCTTGAGAAACCCGGTTTCTGCCTTAACTCGCAATATATTCGTGAATATCTGCTTTGCGCTTGCGCAGCTTGCTGAGAGCTTCCCGCTCGATTTGGCGTACTCGCTCCCGGCTAATATTCAGTGTATCGCCGATTTTCGCCAAAGTCATCGCCTTGCCATCTGCCAAACCAAAACGCAGAGAAATAACTTGACGTTGCTGTTCCGTCAAATCATCCATCAGTTTTTCCAAATCATCGCGCATTGCCGATTGGGTTGCGTAGTCTTCAGGAGATGGCCCGGTATCTTCTAGTAAATCACCCAATTCTGTATCTTGATTATCACCCACTCGCAGGTCTATGGATAGAGGCATCCGGGCTCGCTCTAAGCAATCCCGTACCTGTTTCGGCGTCATATCCAGTTCTGTAGCTAAATCATTGATGCTAGCGGAACGACCGAGCTGCTGGGAGAGGTAGCGTTGTGCTTTCTTAATTTTATTGAGTTTTTCGGTAATGTGAATGGGTAGGCGAATCGTGCGGCCTTTTTCGGCGATCGCCCGCGTAATTGCCTGTCGAATCCACCAATAAGCATAAGTAGAAAAGCGGTAGCCCTTAGTGGGGTCGAATTTTTCCACCCCCCGCTGCATCCCGATCGTCCCCTCTTGAATCAAATCCAGCAAATCAACATTGCGTTTAATGTATTTTTTCGCCACCGAAACCACTAAGCGGAGGTTAGCTTCCACCATTTTCCGCTTCGCGTGTTCTCCCGCAGCGATGGACGATCGGAGTTCCATAACTGATATATCTGCAGCTTGCGCCCACTCCGCCTCCGTGGGTTCGCTCCCAGATTGTTCTAACAGAGCAGTTCTGATTTCTTGCAAAAAATTGAATCGTTGCACCTGCTTACCCAGGACTATCTCCTGCTCGTGAGTGAGCAAAGGAACCTTGCCTATTTCGCGGAGGTAGGTGCGAACCAGATCGACAGAAGTCTGAGAAGTCTTCATGGCGCTAAATTGGAATTATAACTAAACGGTGATGTGAGTAGTAAGCGGGCTGCAAAATTGTCCTTTGTCCTTTGTCCTTTGTCCTTTCTCCTTTGTCCTTTGTCCTTTGCAAGGGACAAGTGACAAGCTCTCTTTGCGGACAAGTGACAAGGGACAAATAACATTAGTCTTAATAACTGTTGGAGAATCGGATTTATGGTAGATTTTTAACTTTTGAGTCAAGAAAAACCAAACACCTTCTATATTTCTATTGCTCGCCGAGGGGGAGCAGGACATGGGGAGGGGGATAACACCCTTGGGGGGCTTCACCTTAAATGTAGCTCGGGCTACAAACTCACCCTGGGATAGGGACATGGCAGTGCTTTGTCCCAAAGCGTGCCGCCGCGAATCGCTTTGTAGGGGCGATTCGCGAATCGCCCCTACAACTGGCTTTTGTCATCCAACCCTCCTCCTCGCGCTTAAACTGTCCTTCATAGTCTGTTTACTGAGAGTAAACTTTCACTATGTTAAAAATTGTAACATTTTTGTAAGAATTGTCTAGACCCTAAGCAAGATTTCATTCAGATTTTTTTAGGTGGTGTAGGGGTGATTCGCGAATCGCCCCCACCCGTAGGGACACGGCAATGCCGTGTCCGGGTATTGCCCTGTTCTGTCAGTATTAGGGGCAAATCATAAATTGTCTTTATGGTCAATTATCAATTATCAATTATCAATTATCAATTATCAATTATCGGGATTTGCCCAGGTGGGGGCAACTCCTGAATTTTCTGGGTGTGATTTAGAGATTAAAGTGTCAACGTCCCACCAAAAAGCATCACAAACCACAAAATTGAGCGAAAAAAGTAGGGTGGGCAGTACCCTGCCCACCCTACAACTACTGCCCGCCTTTTTTAGGGGGGGTTGGGGATATCTTCTCCCCGGCTCCCCTTCTTGGCTCCCTAACTTTACTTCAAATATTCCTGAAGAGCCTTCACCTCAAGGGGTTGAGCCTTCAGCGCCCGAATCGCCGCCGCCGTCGCCTTCGCCCCAGCGATCGTCGTAATGATAGGCAGCTTATAATCCAAAGCCGTGCGGCGAATCAAACGCCCCTCCGCCTGCGCATCCTCCCCAGAAGGAGTATTAATAATAAACTGCATCTGGCGGTTTTTAATCCAATCCACCACATGGGGCCGCCCTTCCGAGAGTTTAAATACCAACTCCACATCCTCAATGCCATTATCCATCAACACCTTACGGGTGCCGGAAGTGGCGATAATTTTGAAACCCAGCTCCTTTAACTCCTTCACCACTGGGACCACCAGGGGTTTATCCCTGTCATTCATCGACACAAACACCGTCCCCGTAGTAGCCAAACGCACCGATGCGCCTAGTTCCGCCTTAGCAAAAGCCTTGCCGAATTCACTATCAATCCCCATCACCTCACCGGTAGAGCGCATCTCCGGACCGAGCAGTGTATCCGCACCGGGGAACTTGTCAAACGGCAACACCGCCTCCTTCACCGCCACATGGTCTGGGATTTTTTCCGTAGTGAAACCCAAACCCTCCAAAGTCTCCCCAGCCATAATTCGGGATGCCAGTTTTGCTAAGGGGACACCGATCGTCTTAGACACAAAAGGTACTGTGCGAGAAGCCCGGGGATTAGCCTCCAAAATATACACCTGCGGCGAATAAGTCTGTGTCCCCACCACCGCATATTGCACATTCATCAGTCCAATCACCTTCAGAGCCTTGGCCAGTTCCACGGTCCATTCCCGAATCGTCCGCAGCACGGAAGGCGCCAAAGTAATGTAGGGGAGAGAGCAGGCGGAATCACCAGAGTGGACCCCCGCTTGTTCGATATGTTCCATAATGCCGCCGATGACCACTTTGCCAGTTTGGTCAGCGATCGCATCCACATCCACTTCCACCGCATTTTCCAGAAACTTGTCAATCAAAATCGGATGGTCTGGCTCCACCTGCACCGCCACCTGCATATACCGTTCCAGTTCCGTGTCAGAATAGACGATTTCCATCGCCCGTCCTCCCAACACATAAGAAGGACGCACCACCACCGGATAGCCAATTTTCTGCGCCACCACCAGAGCCTGGTCATAGCTCCTCGCCAGACCATTGGGGGGCTGCTTAATATTCAATTGTCGCAGAATCTGCTCGAAGCGCTCCCGGTCTTCCGCGATATCAATAGAATCAGGAGAAGTGCCCCAAATTGTGGTTTTCACCGCCATTGCACCCGAGGAAAGAGCCTTTTGCAGCGGAACCGCCAGTTTGAGGGGAGTTTGACCGCCAAACTGGATAATCACCCCTTCGGGATTTTCCGCCTCAATAATGTTCAGTACATCTTCTAGGGTGAGGGGTTCAAAGTAGAGGCGGTCTGAGGTATCGTAGTCAGTGGAAACCGTTTCAGGGTTGGAGTTGACCATAATCGTCTCAAACCCGGCACTGCTGAGAGAGTACGCAGCGTGACAGCAGCAGTAGTCAAACTCGATTCCCTGACCGATGCGGTTGGGGCCGCCGCCGAGAATCATCACTTTGGGTTTCTCCGAGGGTTTTACCTCCGATTCTGATTCATAGGTAGAGTAATAATAAGGGGTGAACGCCTCAAACTCAGCGGCGCAGGTATCCACCAGCTTATAAACTGGGTTTACCCCTAGTTGTTTGCGGTAGGCTCTGACCTCGGTTTCAGTGGTATGGGTAGCAAAGGCGATTTGTCGATCGCTGAATCCCTGCTGCTTCACCTCATACATCTGCTCTTTTGTCAAGCTCTGCAGTGGGGTTCTTTTGAGGAATTTTTCTGTTTTCAGCAAATCCTCCATCTTATCGAGAAACCAGGGGTCAATTCCCGTCAGCTCATAGATTTCCTCCACCGACATCCCCATCAACAAAGCATGACGGATGGTGAAGATGCGATCGGGATTCGGTTTGCGCAGAGAGGCACCGATTTGGGTCAGCGTGGGTAGCACCTCTTGCTTGTCGCAACCCCAGCCAGCGCGGCCCGTTTCCAAACTGCGCAGCGCCTTTTGCAAAGATTCTTGGAATGTCCGCCCGATCGCCATCGCCTCTCCCACCGACTTCATCTGGGTAGTCAGCAGTGGGGTTGCCCCAGAAAACTTCTCAAAAGCAAACCGAGGCACTTTCGTCACCACATAGTCGATCGTGGGCTCAAAACTCGCCGGAGTTTTCTTCGTAATATCATTAGAAATCTCATCCAGGGTATAGCCTACAGCCAACTTAGCCGCAAACTTGGCAATCGGGAACCCAGTTGCCTTAGAAGCCAAAGCCGAACTGCGCGAAACCCGGGGGTTCATCTCAATCACGATGAAATCGCCATTAGTGGGATTCACCGCAAACTGAATATTAGAGCCCCCCGTTTCCACCCCGATTTCCCGGATAATCTTAATCGAGGCATCCCGCAGGCGCTGATATTCTTTGTCTGTCAGAGTTTGCGCTGGCGCCACAGTAATCGAGTCCCCGGTATGAACCCCCATCGGGTCCAGGTTCTCAATGGAGCAGATAATCACCACATTATCCGCCAGGTCCCGCATCACCTCTAGCTCAAACTCCTTCCACCCCAGCAGAGATTTCTCAATCAAAATCTCTGACACCGGCGAAGCGTCTAAACCCGCCTGAGCCATCTCCTCAAACTCTTCTAGGTTGTAAGCAATACCGCCACCGGTGCCCCCCATAGTGAAGCCGGGACGGATAATCAGGGGATAGGAGCCGATTTGCTCCCCCACGATTTTGGCTTCATCGATATTGTGGGCAATCCCAGACGGACAGCATTTAACCCCGATGCGTTCCATCGCCTCTTTGAACAACTGCCGGTCTTCCGCCATCTCGATCGCTGGCAGCTTGGCGCCAATCAACTCCACCCCATACTTATCCAAAACCCCATTTTTCGACAGGGTGACAGCGAGATTGAGGGCCGTTTGCCCCCCCATTGTGGGTAACATGGCTTGGGGTCGCTCTTTCGCAATCACCTTTTCCACAATTTCCGGTGTCAACGGCTCGATATAAGTCCGGTTCGCCGTTTCCGGGTCAGTCATAATCGTGGCCGGGTTAGAGTTCACCAGCACCACTTCGTATCCTTCCTCTCGCAACGCTTTGCAAGCCTGGGTCCCGGAGTAATCAAATTCGCAGGCTTGGCCGATGATGATAGGGCCAGAGCCAATCAGCAGTATTTTGTGGAGGTCTTCGCGACGCGGCATAAGTGTCCTTTTGTCTAAAATCTTGTGAATGGGTGTAACCCAATGATTGACCAATTCGGGTCAAAGAGGACACGGCACTGCCGTGTCCCTACTAAATCCCACTCATTTTAAGGGGTTTAGGCCGCCCCATCACCACGCCTTCATCGCCACTTTTCCAAGATTTGATGACACTGAGGGGCATTTGTAAGGGTGGGGAGACGGGAGATGGGGAGCAGGGGAGACGGGGAGACGGGGAGACGGGGAGACGGGGAGACGGGGAGATGGTCCCCCAGTCTCCGGGTCCCCCAGTCTCCGGGTCCCCGTGGAAGGGCGAAATTTTAATTGATCAATATTATCCCCCCAAAAATTGGAGCGCCGTCATTTAGACTGTAGCTATCCTCCCGAGACAAAAATCATTTCTAGAATATGAAAATATTTATCAATTAATTGCGATTAACTAAAATAGCTAACGCTGACAAGTCAATGTTTACAGGGGTTTCAGGCTAATAAAAACTATTCTCAATTTCAGAAAAATTAAAGATGATAAATACAGCAAATTTTATCAATAAAAGTATTAAAATAGTATCAATTATGGAGAGGGCGCCATCGCCAACGAAGGCCACATAGCGCCGCTAATCAATCTTGAAGTAAATCGGGGTAAATACTCATGCAAGCCACCCTAACACGTTTACATCCCACTAAGATCGGAGGGGGAGGAGGGGGCAGGGGGGCAGGGGGGCAGGGGGGAAAATTGCTCCCTCTCTCCCTTGCTCCCTTGCTCCCTTGCTCCCTTGCTCCCCTGCTCCCCCGTCCCCCCGTCCCCCAGTCTCCCAGTCCCCCCGTCTCCCCCGATTCTAGGGAGCAGGGGGTAGATTATACGATCGTCCACGCCACACCAGGGCGAGTTCGGTTGCGGGTGCCCAAAATTGCTAAAGATGCTGACTACGCGAGGAATCTGGAGACTTGGCTGGAAAGCGCGCCTGAAGTGACATCAGTGCGTTTGAATGTAGCGGCGATGTCTGTCACCATCACTTATAGAGATGAAGTTTGCCCCGGGGAGAGGGGGAGCAGGGGGGCAGGGGGGCAAGGGAGAGGGGGAAGTGTGGGGAGTGTGGGGAGTGTGGGAAGTAATCCTCCCACTCCTCCCACCCCTCCCACCCCTCCCTCTCCTCCCCCTCCTCCCTCTCCTCCCCCTCCTCCCACCCTTCCCCCTCCTCCCACCCTTCCCCTCTGGCTCCCCTTTCTCCCTTTTTGGGAGAAAGGGGTTGGGGGATAGAGGGCCAGTTCTCTGGATTATCAATTATCAATTATCAATTATCAATTATCAATTATCGATAGCCCCAAATTTTAATCGTACAGTCCCAACCGCCACTAGCGAGGCGAGTCCCGTCAGGGCTGAAACCTACAGAACTGACGCGCATGGAATGACCCTCAATATTGCATAGCAGCTCCCCAGTGCGACTATTCCACAGCTTAATCGTATTATCCCAACTGGCACTAGCGAGAACCAGCCCGCCGCTAAAACTCCCATAAGCCAGGGATAAAACCCAGTCAGAATGTCCCACCAGAGTGTTAATTTCTCGCTGGGAGGGAATGTCCCAGATTTTGATTTTGCTGTCAGCACTACCACTAGCAAGTTGTTGCGCATCAGGACTAATGGCCAAGGCCCGCACTGGGGCAGAATGACCCCAGAGAGTAGCAATTTCTTGGCGATCGGCAAGGCGATAAAGTTTAATCGTATTATCAGCGCTGCCAGCAGCCAAAATCTGACCATCAGGACTAATAGCCAGAGCATAAACTGGCTCCGTATGACCGGGCAGCGTCCCGATTTTTTCCCCTTGGGGCAGACGATAAAGTAGGATGGTACTGTCATCGCTGCCAGCAGCTAAAATCTGGCCATCTGGACTGATAGCGAGACAGTGTAATGGTTCTGGGTGAGAGGCGATCGTCCCCGTCAGATTGCCCGTAGCAACTTCCCAGAGTTTGATACTACCATCATCGCTGCTGCTCACCAACATTTCCCCACTGGGAAGAAAAACAATCCCCGTGATAGTTTGGAAACTGAGAACATCACTACTAGCGAGAGTAGCGATTTCTTCACCAGTAGCAATTTCCCAAAGTTTGATGGTATTGTCGTCACTGCCAGAAGCCAAAATCTGGCCGTCTGGGCTGATACAGACAGCAGACACCGGCTGCATATGTCCCGTGAGAGTGTGGTGTAGCTTGGTACTTGTCCACTCAGAGGGTTTCAAGAGCGAGTGCAGTGAGCTGCCCAGAGTAAAATCAAGAGGAAATGTGCCTGAGAACAGCGTATCAGTAGCATCATCAGAGACAAACTGAGGCGGCAAGTCTGGCACAGTTTTCGGCCCACTGTTGTCAGAAAGGTTCGCGGCTCCTGAATATCGGCTAGGGTTTTTCATGGGAAACGGCGATGGCGGTAGGCGCAAAGCCGTAGGCGGCTGCGAATTTCCCCCCTTGCGTCCCCCAGTGGTTCCCCCCAACGATTTTGGCGGTGGTGGTGGCGGCGGTACAAGCCGCCAGCGGTCTTTTATTTCCATCCCCACCTCAGAAGGACCCCCTAATGAGGAGGTGCTGGCATTTTTCAAACCTTGCTGAAGTTCTTCTAGGCGTTGCCAAATCGCACGGGTATTTGGGGGACGCTGTTTGGGCGTGCGCGCCATTAACCAATCAATTAAATCGGCAAATTTTGGTGAGATTTTCGGTGCATATTTGCGCCAGTTTAGCTCATCATTAATCGCATCATATAGCTTGGGATGATTAGGTTTAAAACCGGTAAGTAAATAAACAAAAGTCCGTCCCAACGCAAAAAAATCCGATTGCGGCACCGCGTGACCATTGAGCTGTTCCGGCGGCGTGTAACCGGCAGAAACAAACCCCGTCACCATGCCACCGGCGTGTTTTACATAATAAGTACCAGTCACTTCTCGCGCCGTGCCAAAGTCAATTAAAGCCAAACTTCCATCTGGTTTAACCATGATATTGGCTGGCTTAATATCTCGGTGAAATATATTTCTGGCATGCACCCGTTCTAAAATTTTTACTAGCTGACATAGCCATTCTAGAGCCAATTCTGGGTCAGTAGGACGGCGGCGCTGTTTATGGTATTCCTCTAAATTTACGCCTTCTATTTTCTCCATCACCAGACAATGTAAAGGCTCTTCAGCGTTAGGCGGCCAAAACTCAAAATACCCATCAGCTTTGGGTATTCCCGGCTCATCTAGCTGCATCAACACTCTGGCTTCTTGCTGAAATAGGGATAATACCTTCACCCGACAGGATGAATCGATTTTCTCAATCCGCAATACCTTCAAAACCCGGATGCTGTCCCCATGCAGCACTTCATAAGTATCACCAAAGCCGCCGGTTCCCAGCTTGCGCTGCACGCGATAGCGTCCACCCACTACCAGTTCAGCACCGCAGGCGGCGCAGAAGGCTGATTTATCGGCATTCTGGGGCTTAGAGCAGCGAGAATTAATGCAAAGACTCATAACTCAGCTCCCGCATCATCATAAAGGGATGCGATTTCACCAGGGCAGACAAGGGAGAAATGAGACGGTGAGTAAACAAGGCTGATTTGGTGTAGAGTGGAGCTAATTGCCCCCCCCTGACTGGTTTTTCTGTCAGGCAGCATTAATATCTCACTCACTCCCGTCTTTTTTTAAATTAAACCATTAAATTCTCAGCTATGTCCGACGGAAAATTAAATGTACTATCTCCACTGGTGCTGAAACCGGGCACTTTATGGACAAAAGTTATCCAGCGCACGGAAGCGGCCCTCGGCTGTGGCGCGCTGCGATCGATTCCGACGGAATGTTTTTTCGTGGAGCAAGATGGCATTGCCTTCCTAGTGAGAATTATATCTAACCTGCAGCGCAAAGATGAAGCCCAGCAAAAGCAACAGCAGAAAACCGCCGCTGGCAAGGAATTCAACCCGTTTCTCCCTTATGAGCAAAATCTGTTTGTGGCGGATATTTCCCAGACTCATCTTTGTCTTTTAAACAAATTTAATGTGGTCAACTATCACCTGCTCATCGTGACTCGCCACTTTGAGGACCAGGACATGCTCCTCACCGGGACAGATTTCGAGGCAATGTGGGCCTGCTTGCGGGAATACGACGGTTTGGCTTTTTATAATGGCGGTCAGGTGGCGGGTGCTTCCCAGCGTCACAAGCATTTACAGTTGGTGCCTCTGCCTTTGGCAGCTACTGGTTCACAAATCCCGATCGCTCCTTTGCTCCCCAGGGCCACATCCCTACCGAGGGAGAATATTGGGCAAATACCTGGTTTACCCTTCCGTCACGCTTTTGTCCGCTTCTCTGACCAGATGATGACATCGGATCTTCGCACTGCCGCAGACACCACCCTAGAACTTTATCGCCAATTACTCACTACAGTCGGTTTGCTGGGGAGCCGGACTCATCACAGTTCCCTGCTCCAGTGCCAAGAAGGTCCTTATAATTTGCTGGTGACGCGGGAATGGATGCTCCTAGTGCCACGTTCCCAGGAGCATTTCCACTCTATCTCCATCAATTCCCTCGGTTTTGCCGGAGCCTTACTCGTGCGCAACCAAGAGCAAATGCAGGTCCTCCAAGAGTGCGGCCCGATGAACGTCCTCCGCCATGTGGCTATTTCTGATTAAATGTCATTTGTCATTTGTCATTTGTCCTTTGTCATTTGTCATTTGTCCTTTGGTAACAAGTGACAAGTGACCAGTGACCAGTGACCAGTGACCAGTGACAAAGGACAAGTGACCAATTATCAATTATCAATTATCAATTATCAATTATCAATTTACTCACTTCTGAGGGCAGCGATCGGGTCCAGTTTGGCGGCTCGCTGGGCCGGGACAATGCCAAACAACAACCCGATCGCCCCAGAAACCCCACTCGCAAACAAGATGGCTGTGGTGGATATCCCCGCATCAAAAGGAGATAAAGCGCTCACTAACAAAATCCCCCCGGTGCCAATAAAAATCCCAATTAATCCCCCAGCCACCGACAAAATCACCGCCTCAATGGTAAACTGCACCAAAATATCGTTCGGCGATGCCCCGATCGCCTTGCGCAAACCAATTTCCTTCGTCCGTTCCGTCACCGACACCAGCATAATATTCATAATCCCGATGCCCCCCACAAACAAAGAAATCCCCGCCACCGCCGATAGCATCGCCGTCAGCGCTCCCGTCACCGCCCCAGTAATCTGCTGCAAATCCTTCTGATTTCTCACCGTAAAATCATCTTCATCAGTAATTTGGTGGCGCAACCGCAGCAAATTTTCTATCTGAAATTGTGCCGCTTTCATACTCTGTTCATCCTGCACCGACACGGAAATAAAACTAATCATCGTGCCATAAGGAGAAGTATCGCCCACAATTAAACTCGCCGCCGTGGTCAAAGGTACAAATACCACATCATCTTCATTCCGACCAAAACTAGAGCCTTTCGGTGCCATCACCCCCACCACCAAAAACGAGCGATTTTTAATCCGCACTTGCTGGCCGATCGGGTCAGCATTGCCAAACAAATCCGTCGCCAGTTCCGAACCCAGAACCGCAATCAAGCTATTCTGTTGTAAATCTAAATCCGTGACAAACCGTCCGGTTGCTACTTGAAAATTCCGCACCGCCGGGAATGGCGGCGTTACTCCCACCACCGTGGTGGGCAAATTGCCATTGCCATAAATCACTCTTTCCCTGGCATTGAGTTGGGGGGCAACTGCCTGCACCTTGGGTACTTGGGAAGCGATCGCCTCTGCATCCCCCAAAACCAGAGTTTTCGGGGGCAACACCGGACGGCTTTGGGCCTTGGGACTACCAGGAATCACAAACAGCAAATTCGTCCCCAAAGACTGCACCTCCCGCGCCACAAATTGCTGCGCACCTTCTCCCACCCCAATCGTCGCAATTACCGCCCCATTACCGATAATAATCCCCAACATGGTCAAAGTGCTGCGCAACTTATTGGCCACCAGGGTTTTTACCGCCATATTCACGCTTTCTAAAAAGTCCATTGTTATTTATCCTTGGTTATTTGTCCTTTGTTACTTGTCCTTGGTCATTGGTCAACCCAACTCGTCAGGCCAGAAAATAGAGTTTTTTGCCGCCACTTAATTGAGATAAAACCATATCACAATTATTGTATCATTAATTTGATGCGTTTACCATAGACATACTAGATACGCTCCCAAACCTTAAGGAATTTCATCGCCACCACATAAAAAAAGAATTCGATTCACAAACTCTTTTAACTCTGGACAAGCGCGGATGGATATCATCAAGTCTTGCTCCTTCAAAATTTTTCTGCCGTGAATGGTTTTACTATAGTCTTGGCGGATTTTTCCCCCTCGAAAAATCTCTTTAATCCAATAAGAGGGAGGCTTGTTATGATTCACCGTTTCGGGAGAAGCACTGGGAGCCGCTCTATCATGTTTGGCTAAACGTTGAATCGTTGACCAATAGGGAAGCAGCCACGCTTCAAAATCATGTAATGCTGTGTGGGGATAAAAATTTGGGCGATTCCCTACCCAAGCCTTCATTTTAGCTTTAGCATCAGCCGCATCGGCAAAATCATTGGTTCCCGTGTAAACATCTGTAAGGGCAATGACAGCATCATAGGCATCCTTACCGCTGAGCAAGTTCTCAACTACCCGGCTGAGTTTTTCTTCTTTAGGTATGCGCCCATGTTGGGGAATAAATTTGAGTTTGGGCATTTGTTGCCCTAAACGATTTTTCAGAAACTCAATGAGCTTTTCTCTAAAAGCCTGCTCTGTTTCACCTTCTACCAAAATCGCAATTTTCATGGACGCCCCCCCATCACATTCATTGCCCACAGTTGGTCAAGGGTATAATCGGCCAACCATTTATCCAAATCCAGCGTATCCCCCCACGTCATTTTGGCCTCACCCTCTTCTAAATCGCAAATCACAACCTCATGGGGTTCCAGAAATCTAATCAGTCGGTCTGAATGGGTGGCTACGATTAGCTGTGTCTGCTTGGCAGCTTCCCTCATTAGATAAACCAGGTGCTGTAATAGCTCCGGGTGTAAACTAACTTCTGGTTCATCTATCAACGTGATGGTAGTTAAACTTTGACTTTGTAGCAATGTCGCCAGCCACAGGAACCGCAATGTCCCCTCGGATAGCTCATGGATATAGATAGGTTGGGAAAAGTTTTTATCTGTCCAAGTCATGGAAAGAGTTCCGGCGGCAACTGGGGGAAAGTTTAACCGCTCAAAGTCAGGAAATGCTGTACCCAGAATATCTTCTATCATTTCAAATCCATCTCTATCTGTCTCCCGGAGGTCATAGAGACAGGAAACTAAATCTTCACCGTTTTTTCCCGGTAGCTTGGCTGGACGCATCGCTTGAGGGAGCCGGATGGGGCTTTTCTCCGAGACATCAAGGGCGGCATAATAAGTACAGGCAGCAAGGCTTTTTCTCAAATTCTCTGGCTCGCGATACATTTTAGGAACTTGAGAAAGTGAGGTTTCTAGATAATTATGCTCCCAATTTGGCCGCACCAGTCGGCGTTCTTCCTGACTAAAATATCTAATATCTACACCGGATGATTCAATATATTTAAATGGGTCGTGAGCGGTGGGATTACTCTGCTGCGTGAGGTTTTCTTCTCCAATTTCATAAGATATGCCGTGAGGGCACAAAGCTAAACTGTAGTGCAAAGGTGGTTTCTCTGGGACTTGCATGGCCAGTGAAATTTCCAACTCCTCTGCTTTGCCTCTGGTTAAAATTTGGCTTAACCCCCCTTGCAGTTGTAATTTATCCTGGAGATTTCCCCTAGCGGAAGCCGCCAGGAGCGAAAGTACATCTAAAAAAGATGTTTTCCCGGCTCCGTTGGCACCAATGATCACGAGCAGCGATCGCATCTCAATTTCCAAATCTCTCAGGCGGCGATACCCTTTCACCGATATTTTTTCTAATTTTGTCATATAAATATGATTTTAAAATTATAACAATACGCTTTGATTATATGTGATGGGCAGCTATTTTGTCAAGGGCATAAAATCTTAATTCTGCCTTGGGCGTAACTAATGGGGATAAAGGGAGCCAAGGCATGAGCTTGACTCCAGTACATATTACCAAATGACCAAGGAGAAAGGACTCTTGGACAAATAACCAATCACCTAATTATCTTGTTTGAGAATATCTTCTAATTTTTGACCAGGAGGTAAGCCGATAAATACCCGCTCTCCCGTTTCTACGCCGTTGATAATGCGGATTTTATCGCCAATTATCTCCCCGACTGTGACTGGGCGAAATTGGGGTTGATTTTTGTCATCGGGCACCAGTACCCCCTTTTGGCCGCCCTGCTCGATATCAGTGACGATCGCCACCGCAGGCACCACCAAAGCGCCGCTGATTTCTTCCCCCAAAAAGGTAACATCAGCATTCATACCCGATCGTAACTGCTGCTCCCCACCAAAAATATCCACCCGCACCTCAAACAAAGTCACATCCTGCTCCTTAATCGCCTCCGGCGCAACCAAGCGCACCCGCCCAGAAAACACCTGCTCCCGATAAGCATCCGCCACAATTTCCACCTTTTGCGCCGGTTTAATCTTACTAATATCCGCTTCCGGCACCTTCGCCACCACCTCCAGTCCCCGCGCCAAAGTCACAACTGAAGTCGAAGTAGCACTTCCCGCCGCCGAAGCCGAAGTCGTCGGCGTCACAAACGCCCCTTCCGTCGCATATTTCTGCGTAACTTGCCCCCCAAAAGGAGCCCGCACCGTCGCATCTTCCAACTCCACCTCAACTCCCCGCAACCGCCCCTGCGCCTCCGCCACCTGCGCTTCCGCTTGAGCAATTTCCTCTACACGGTTGCCCTGTTCCAGCAAAGTCAAAGCCTGTTGCGCCTCCCGTACCTGCGCCTCGGCCCGCTGAATTTCCTCTCGGCGGCTCCCCTTGAGTAATAATTCCAACCGCTGCTCAGCCTCATCTAGACTCGCCCGGGCGCGGCGGTCCTCTGTACGTACTTCGTCCAACGCATCCTGAGAAATTGCCCCCTCCGCTGCTAACATCTCATTGCGTCGCAGCTTTTCCGCCGCCAAAGCAGCAGCAGCCATCGCCGCTTCTACCTGGGCTTTCGCTTGTTCTATCTCTTCGGGACGGGAACCAGCCCGGAGCTGCGCCAGTTGCGCTTGGGCTTGTGCCAAGCGAGATTGAGCTTGCTCGATTTCTTCGGGGCGCGGACCACTGCGTACCTGCGCCAATTGGGCTTGGGCTTGGGCGAATCTGGCTTTCCCTTGTTCTATCTCTTCCGGGCGCGGACCACTGCGCACCTGCGCCAATTGGGCTTGGGCTTGCGCCAAGCGGGATTGCGCTTGCTGGATTTCTTCGGGACGCGCCCCTGCCTGTAGTTGCTCTAGACGGGCCTGTGCTTGCGCCACACCAGCATTAGCCTGACTCAAGCGCGATCGCACATCGTTACTTTCCATCACCGCAATAATTTGCCCTGCCTGGACTATATCCCCCTGCTCTACCAACAGGCGCTCAATCCGCCCCGCTGTTTTCGGCGAAAGATTGACACTTTGCACCGGCTTAATCGTACCGCTCGCAGAGATTTTCAGCGCCAAGTTTTGTAACTCCACCGGCACAGTTAGCTCAGCCAAGGGGTCTATCTTGGGTTGCCGGGAGCGTAAAACCATATAGCCCAGGATAGTGGCCATCGCCACCAACCAAGCCGCCGCCAATCCCGCCAACCATCGCCGGGGGAGACGGAGGATGCCACTTTTGACCGTCCCTGGGGGTGCCGGTTTCGGGGCAGTAAATGACTCGGACTCTGGTTCTTCAGAACTGTAGTGCCAGTTTTTTTCGTTGGGTGATTCGGTTTCTTTTGATGGATCGGATGGCATTTTGAGATTGTGGAAGTTAAAAGGAGGATGAGAAAGTTTTGGTTATCATCAGCACTTTTAATGTAAAGATTCTGTGAAATATCCTGACCAAATTTTAAAGTTTGTCATTGGTCATTGGTAATTTGTCCAATAACTGCGTGACAAGTGATAAATTGCCTGGAGACAACGATAAATTTTGATGACGCCGTGCCCGTACTAGGGGGTGAGCCTCCCGGAGCCGCGAACTATCCCGCTAAAAAGCCTAGAGTCAAAGCCCGGAGGTAATAGCAGTATGCTTTCCCCCGCTTTTTCTCCCCAAGCAACAAGCTGATGGCTGCTCAAGATTATAGCACTTAATAATTTGTAATAAATCATCGAGCGGCGAAAATTTAGCGCGATCGCCCGGTGGATTGGCTCAATGCGCCTGTAATTGTAGAAACCGGCGTTATGGCGGAGGTTTGTCCTCCAGGTACGAGGTCCTTGAGTTTATAACGTCGGTTAATTCCCCATTTGTCCTACCCACATCCCCAGACAGACTCTTGATAAATTTGCTAACATCTAAGATAACACCAAGCAAGATTTAGGATAGAATCTAAGTAATTTGGGGTCAATAACCTTAAGGAACTCCTCTGATGCTGAAAAATCAATCACTCATATCTTTATCGGCTATTTCCCTGGCGGTCTCGATCGTCGGTTCCGGTTTTGGCAGCGTCGCTGTTGCTGGTACGGCCAAGCCTAGCCAGCGGCAAACCAACGCCATTGCCCAGGGTTTCAACCCCCCTGACAGGGGCGCACCCCCCACCACCGTAGGCGGTGCCTCCCGCAGCAATTGCGTTCAAAGCGACATTCCCCTGACTCCCTTAGTCCCTCTAAACAACCCAGAAGTTAAGGCAGTCAATCCCTCTGTATTTGTTTACGTGCCCAAAACAGTCGCCACCCAAGCCGAAGTAGTCATCAAAGATGACAGCGATGCTGATGTGGGTCGGATGACCGTAGCCCTCCCCAGCCAACCCGGTATCCTGCGCGTCAACTTGCCAGAACTAGAAGCGGGCAAAAATTACCACTGGTATTTTGCCATGATTTGCAATCCCCAAAACCGCCTCGATGACGTATTCGCTGATGGTTGGATTGAGCGGGTGCAACCCAACGAGCAAGCCGATTTATGGCAAGATACTCTCACAGTTCTGGCGGAGCAATACCATCAGCAACCAGGAAATAGCGCTATTTCCACCCAATGGCAAGAGTATCTCAACGCTGCCGGACTCGGAAGTATCGCCAATGCACCTTTATTCCTGGAAAGTGTCGCCGCTAAAGTCGCAGAATAGACCATCAGGGTAGCAGAACGGGGTGATTGAATCTCGGTGTATTTCTACCGAATTTTCAACAATTTAATGGCTGATGGTTGATGGTTAATTCTTGCTAGGTGATGGCCAAAAATGATGGGTGGTAGTCAGTTTTTTATTTTCCACAAAATAGAGATACAAATAATAATAACCATCACCACAACCATCAGCCATCAACAACAGGAAATTTATCCGTGAAAAAGATAAAATTGATTGAATTTTCCCCAGCCACCAGAAATCAAATCACAGTAGGCGGTCTTGCTTCGCTGCTGCTGTGCTGTCTGACTCCCCCTACCCACGCCCAAATCATTCCCGACGCCACCCTACCGCAGAACTCCACCGTAACGGTAGAGGAAAACACCTTCAATATTCGCGGGGGAACCACCGCTGGCGCCAACCTATTCCACAGCTTTCAAGAATTTTCCCTGCCCGGAGGCACCCAAGCGGTTTTTGAAAACCCCTCTGGCATCCAAAACATCATCAGTCGCATCACCGGCGGCTCACCTTCCCGCATTGACGGCATCCTCGCCGCGGGAGGCAATGCTAACCTATTTCTCCTCAATCCTCAAGGTATTGTTTTTGGTCCGGGAGCTGCCCTGAATATTGGCGGCTCTTTTTTCGCCACTACTGCTGATGGGATTACCTTCGCTGATGGTACTTCCTACAGCGCTAGCAATTCCAGCAACCAAGGGACTGTGCCCCTCTTGACCATTAGTGTCCCGGAATTGTTAGAGTTTCGCAGCAACCCTGCCCCCATTATCAACCAGTCCCGCTTCACCAGTGGTGAGGGGCAAATTTTTGGCCTCGCGGTTAATCCTGGACAGACTTTAGCTCTCATTGGCGGCGATATTTCTTTAGAAAGCGGTGGTTTAACTGCCCTGCAAGGCAATATTGAGCTAGTTTCTCTCAATGGTGGTAACTGGCATCTCAACTGGGCCAACAATTCCTCACCCCTGGGGGGCAATATCGAGCTGTCTGGTGGCAGCGTGGTTAATGCCAGCGGCTTGGGGGGTGGCAGGATTCAGCTATTTGGCGGCAACATTAATCTGACTGAAGGCTCCCGGATAGTAGCTGATACTTTTGGCGACTTTGCCGGTGGGGGAATTAATATTAATGCGGAAAATTTCACGCTGCAAAACCGGGCATTTGTTTCTAGCTCTACTTTTGGCACCGGTGCGGGAGGCAATCTGACTATTGCCGCTGACACGGTGAATATCCGGGGTACGGAACCGGCGGTGATTTTAAATCAGTTAGTGATGGCGACGTTCAACCCCCTGGACTTGAGGGATGGTTTGTACACCTTGAGTGTAGGGACTGGGGCCGCAGGTAATCTGGCAATAGAAGCTAATCGGATGAACTTTGGCAATGGGGCGGCGATGCTGACTTCGACATTGGTGGCTGGACCGGGCGGGGCAATGAGGGTGAATGTTTCAGAAAGCCTGACCTTAGAGGGTGGTTCGATTCTGCTGACGGGCACGGTAGCTAAAGGTGATGGAGGGAATTTGGCTCTCTCTACGGGGTCATTACAGGTGTTAGATGGTTCGGTGATTAGCACGACTCCTAACGCTACTAGCTCTGGTAAAGGTGGCAACCTCACGATTAATGCTGATACGGTGACTCTGCGGGGTGTCCCGGCGGGGGCGATCGTGCCTGGAGGGTTGTTTTCTACGACTTTGGGCGCGGGAGACGCGGGCAACCTGACGTTGATGGCTCGCCAATTGGAAGTTTCCCGCGGTGCCCAAATCTCGGCGGCGTCGGCGGGAGCGGGTCGAGGGGGCGATTTGGTGGTTAATGCTGAGACGATCGACCTGAGTGGGGTCTCCCCTGATGGTCGGTTTCTGAGTGGTTTGTTTGTTAGCTCGTCCCTGCTGACGGTGACAGCACTGGTGGGAACCGGTGCAGGGGCGGGGAATTTGGCGGTGACGGCGGATGTGGTGTCGGTGCGGGATGGGGCGCAAATTTCGGCGGCTACTGGTGGGGAAGGGGCGGCGGGAAGTCTGACCATCCGGGCGGCTGAGCGGGTTCTCGTGTCGGGCGTCGCGAATAATGTGGATGCGGGGGTGGAGAGGGTTTCTTTTGGTGTGGTGGGGGATGGAATTGTGCCCAGCGCGATCGAATCTAATACCAGCGGCATTGGAATTGCCGGAGACTTGACCATAGAAACCGGGAGTTTGGTGGTGCGTGATGGCGCCGAAATCGGGGTCAGGGGTACAGGGGCCGGAGGTGCGGGTAACTTACAGATTTTGGCAAATTCCATCAGTCTGGAAAGTGAGGGGGCTCTGAGTGCCGCCACAGTGGCGGGAGCGGGGGGCAACATTAGCCTCGTTTCTCCAGATATTCGCCTGCGGGGAGGTAGCCGAATTTCCACCAACGCGGGTAACGCCAATGGTGGCAACATCAACCTAGAAACCGATACTTTAGTGGCTTTGGAAAACAGCGACATTACTGCTAATGCGGAAGCGGGCCGGGGCGGTCGTGTGAGTATCACGGCTACAGGGATTTTCGGCACCCAGTTCCGTAATTTTCAGACTCCCGACAGTGACATCACTGCTACTTCTGAACTTGGCCCCCAGTTCAGCGGCGCGGTGGAAATCAACACCCCTGATGTTGACCCTGGTTCTGGTTTTGTCTTTCTGCCAGTGACGCCTTTGGATGCGGCGGCGTCTATCAGTCGCGATGTTTGCGCTGCTGGGGCTGGGAGCAGCTTTTATGTCACTGGGCGCGGCGGTTTACCCCCATTACCAGAAGACCCCCTGATTCCCGATGTTTTGTGGTCGGATAACCGCGTCTTGGGACAGGAGGAAATCAAACCCAGAAATGAAATTGCAGGCCAGTTTCAGGGTGAAAAAATTGTGGAGGCTACTGGCTGGGTGGTGGGGGCGAAAGGTGATGTGATTCTGGTCGTGGCTAATCATGCAGAATCTGCCTCCCCGATGCCGCTGCTGAAGCCGGAGGCTTGCCAGTAGCACAATTATTTCCATCATCAGAACGGTTTTTGAATACCAAAAATTGGCACCAAAATATTTACTTGCGCCAAAATGGGGGGAATAATTTATTTCTGAGGATTTGACTATGGGCGCAAAATATTTGCTCGGCGGTTTGGTGGGAGCGGCGGCGGCGGTGCTTCTTTGTGGCACCTCGGCGACGGCGGGACAGGGAACTCCGGGCGGCTGTCAAGGTAAAGGGATTTTGGCCACTGGTTTGGCGGCTGTGGGTGGTGTGGTTGTAGCTGCTTTTTTTGCGGAGCAGTTCGGTGCTTCCCGACAGCAGGTTTCTGATGCTAACGCTGAGGAAAAGTCGGCGGTGAACCCACCAGAGGCGGTTGTGGAGGCACCGAAGGAGCCGAAGGCGGTGCGGGAAATGGTGTCGTTAAAATAGTTGACTTGGATAGCGGGGATGGGGAGCAGGGGAGACGGGGAGCAGGGGGGATGGGGTGACGGGGTGACGGGGGGATGGGGAGTGTGGGGAG
>DVDU01000021.1 GCA_015296065.1 Oscillatoriaceae cyanobacterium M33_DOE_052
AGTCCCTCAAGATGTATTTGAGAATCATGGAGAATGAATATTTAGTCATGCTTAAACTCCTTTTTTTTTATCTGCGGCTCTCATTATAACATAATTGTGGCTATTTTTACCACTTTTTTATTGACATTCAACACTTCTGGATGTAGGCATATTTGGTAAAATTGCCTTCGCGGGTTGCATCATTCAGGACTACAGGTTTTTGAGTGCGGGCTACATAATTGACGATCGCCAGAGGAATTCCGGCACAGTTGGCAACAGGAATAGACTGCAACACAGTCACAGTCTCATTTTCTATGCTGCCTTCGGCTTCAATCAGCAATTTACCGTGACGTGCTAAAATTAGATAGCCCCGTTGGGCGGCGGCATTCTCCATCAGCATCTGCATCAATCGAGAGAGGAGCTTATCCAGTAAGATTTCTCCAGAAATTGCCTCGGTGGCTTTGATAATGGTGGCGATATCTAGGTTAACACCGGTGCCAGTAGTGGTCACTACTGGGTGATTGGTGCTATCTTTAATTTCTGTGATTGGCACTTTCAATAACTGGCGATACCGAGTTTCTAAGTCTTGTAGTTTAGCAGCGGCGCCCCAGAGCTGATAGCAGTAGTAGGCTTCCTGCATATAGGCGCGGGCAGTAAGTTCTTTCCCTTGAGATAGATAAAACTTGGCGGCGAGTTCTAGAGCTAGAGCTTGGTCGTTGAGATATTCATGGTTTTGGGCGAGGGAGATGGCGCGATCGTAACAGTCGATCGCCAGCGCATTTTCCCCCAAAACCCGGAACCGCTCCGCCGCCACCAGCTCAACTTTGTGCTGAAAATTCATCGGTGCATGCTTTACCCATATTTGCAGCTTTTCCTGGTTAGTTTCCACCGCTAGCAGTTGCTGGGTTTTCTGGGCGGCGTTCTCCTCCCCATCCCCACATAATGCCAACCGCACCAGAGAATCATAAAACCAAAACAGAGGCACATTGAGTTGCCCCGTCACCGCCCCTAAATACTGTGCGGCTTGCAGCCCATTTGCGAAAGCGAGCTGAGGTTGGTCAAACAGGTAACATAATAGCATTTTGTGAAAGTAGAAAAAATGCAGCCCGGTGCCATCTTGCGCCTTAATATGGAAAGGCAGCATTTCGCCTGCATTGTAGGCAGCACCGACTAAATCCCAGGGATTTGCCGCTTCGCCCAATAGGTTCAAAATCGCCTGATGCACGATGCGCGTATAATTCAAAGCATTAGCTTGCTGAAACTGTCCTAAAGTCTGACAGTATGCCGCCACCTCCGCTTCTAAGCTGGCTAAATTAACGCCGATAAAATAGGAATATTGGGCGATTTCTTTGGCAGAATATCCCAACTCTAAGTCGCCAGTTTCCAATCCTTGGGCGTAGCCTTCTTTTAGCAGGGCAATAGTTTCTCTCACATGGTGCTTGGCGTGGATAATATGGACGCCGACGGTGTAGAAAATCTTGGTTTTCAGGTAATTAGCATGAAACTTTTCCAGGAGATGCAGGGCTAATTCGCCAAATTGATACCCAGTTTCGATATTCAAGACAACCCCAGTGAGGATTAGTCCATATAAGCCGTAAGCGAAAGCAGAAAGAGGTGCATTACCGTAAGCTACGGACAAATGCACCATTTTCACAATGACTAGGGGTAGCAGCAGGGGGGCGCTGATGTAGGTAGGCGAGACTAAACTGGATAAAATCCGCAATGCTGCCAGCTTTTCTGGGTCGGTCATTTCCGGTAATTGCCGCAAGTCCGGGATATTTTTTCCCATCAACATAGTAGCGGTTTGTGCCAATGCCCGATCGACATCTTCTGGCGTCAAGTTTTCGGGAAACTTGACGCCTAGGAGTTGCAGGACTTCCCGCCCCATTGCTACCGCCTTTTGCGGTTGCACCAAAGCCGTACAGGCTGCCAGTTGGATTTCATAAACCTTGACTTTATCCAGCAAATTATTGGCATTTTCCAGGACAATTTCTCCCAGTGCCTGCATTTGGGCAAAATCCCTCGTCAGGTAGGCAACTTCTGCCGCAGCTACATGGAGTTGTAGGGTCAGATGATACTGGCTTTGCCAGCTATTTGCCTCTAAAAAGCCAATTCCTAATTGCAAGTAATTGAGCGCCGGTTGATAGGCGGCGGAGGCTTTCGCTTTCTGGCCCGCCATGAGGTTGAGTTGGGCTAGTTGCAATCTTGCCGCTGCTTGAGAAATCAGCTCGCTACCCAAATTTAGCTGATTCACGGTATCAAAAATTTTCTCTTCCAGTCGATCGGCTGGCGTATTTGCCAGCAACAGTTGACCTAGTTGCCAATGGAGGCGCGGTTTTTCTGCCGGAGAAATCAGAGAGTAAGCAGCTTGCTGAACTCGGTCATGGACAAACTGATATTCTAGAGATGCCCATTGAGCGCTAGGTAAAGGACAGGACAAAAATTCTGCCCGGGCAACCGCCAATTCTAACTCCCCCCGATTTCCCAGCGGCACTACCAAACTTTCTGCTACCGCTGGGTGTAAGTCACCCACCAATTCATCCCAAGATTTATTTCCAATTAAACCCAAAATCTCCAGATTAAATTGATTGCCAATTCCTGCCGCAATTTTTAGAATTTTTTGGGTGCTTTCGGGCAGTTTTTGAATTTTACTGGCAATTAACTCTACCACATTATCCGTAAAAGCTCTCTGCTGAATATGTGCTAAATTCCACTGCCAGCCCACGGGAATCACAGCCGCGCCAGTATTGTCGGTATCTGGGGGGTTAAAGCGCACCAGTTCTAGCCAACCATCTGCATAGAGAGATTTTAAAAATTCATTCATAAAAAAAGGATTCCCTCCGGTTTTAAAATGCACTAATTCTGCCAGGGGCTTGGCTCTTGATTCAGGACATTTCAGGGTATCAGCAATAATTGTTGTCACAGTTGACAAGTCTAAAGGTGACAGATAAATCCTCTCAATCTTGGTGCCATTTTTGGCAATTTCCTCGAAAGTCAAAATTAATGGATGTCCCGGGAAAATTTCGTTGTCCCGATAAGCACCGATTAAAAATAGTCCGGGAGATGCTGCCCCCATCAGCACCTGCATCAGTTGCAGCGATGCCCCATCAGCCCACTGCAAGTCATCGAGAAATAAGGCTAAGGGATGCTTGGGTTGCGTAAAAACTTTGATAAAGTTCTGAAAAACTAAATTAAACCGATTTTGACTTTCTGTTAGTCCCAGTTCGGGCACTGCTGGTTGCGAACCAATAATCAATTCAATTTCGGGAATGACATCGATAATGATTTGCCCATTTAATCCCAAAGCTCGCTGAAGTTTACCTCGCCATTGTTTCAGTTGTGCCTCATTTTCGCTGAGCAGTTGTTTGACTAATTCACCAAAGGCGCTGACAAGGGCACTGTAGGGAATATTTCGTTGATACTGGTCAAATTTACCGGCGATGAAATAGCCACGTTTTTCGGTAACTGGTTTGTAAAGTTCCTGGACTAAGGCGGATTTACCAATCCCGGAATATCCAGCTACCAGCATCATTTGGCTTTGGCTCATCGCCTGCTCAAATAGGGAAATTATGGTGGAGATTTCTGTCTCTCGTCCATAAAGTTTTTGGGGAATTTGAAATTTGTCTGAAATATCTTGATAGGCTAAAGTAAAATCTGATATTGTGCCATTATTTTGCAGTTGTTTGAAGCATTCTTCTAAATCGGCTTTGAGACCCCAAGCACTTTGATAGCGGTCTTCGGGACTTTTGGCCATCAATTTCATCACAATCTCGGAAATGATGGGAGGAATTGGCGCTAAGGGGGTAACAGTAGTTCCTAAATGGGGATAATTATGGGATAATTGAGCGGCGGAATACTGCGCCGCTACCACATGGGGAGGTACTGGCTGTTTGGCAATGTGACAATGGACTAATTCTAAGGGGTCGGTTGTGTCAAATGGGAGCTGTTTGGTGAGCAATTCATAAAATGTCACTCCCAGGGAGTAAAAGTCGGTGCGGTAGTCTAGGGAGCGGTTCATCCTCCCAGTTTGTTCGGGAGACATATAGGCGAGGGTGCCTTCGATAATGTTGGGATTTTTGAGGGGGGTATTTTCCCGCGTCAGTTGGGTAGCAATGCCAAAATCGATGATTTTTAGCTGTCGGGTCGCCGGATTGTAAACTATATTTGATGGGTTGATGTCTTTGTGGATGGTATTGGCGGCGTGTATTTGTGCTAAACTATCAGCAGTAGCAATAGCGATTTGGAGAAACTCTTCTAGGGTAAACTGGCGTTGGTTCTGCCAAATTTTTAGGGATTCACCGCCAAAGTCTTCGAGGATGATGAGGATGCTGTTGTGATATTTTTGCAAGTCGTAGGCTTTAATGGCGCCGGGACTGTGGAGAGATTTGGTAATTTCATATTCAGTGCGGTAGCGATCGAGTTCTTGGGGGGTGGGATATTTTTTTTTGTGTAACTTAACGATTACAGGTTGGTTGTTATCTAATCTGGTAGCCCGATAAACCAGGGAGTTGATACTTTCATAGATTTGGGCTTGAATGGAAAATCCTGAGAGGGTGAGCATGATTTTTGCGCGATCGCCAACTGAATGTCTAGAACTCAGTCCCTAGAAGATTACGGGACTGAGTAAGGATAAAAATGGAATATGTTGATGATAGTTACGATTGTAGTTGATGGTGGATGCTACAACAACAACCGCAATAAAGAGATGCCCAAAGAACCAAGAACCCGTAAACCCCCTCCAGAGTTGTTAGTACCTCGGGCTTTGGCTTCCTCAAAGGCTTCGATTTGGGCAATGAGCGTTTGGGAGGTTTCAAAGTTTTGCGGTTCGTTGTTCGCGGCGAAGACTTCCGAAGCGGCGCGAGCGTCCGCGATCGCCTGTCGGCTATCCCCCATATCCGCACGTACCACCGCCCGCGCCAGATAAGCCAGACCGAATTGTGGATCAATATTAATTGCCTGATTGAAATACTCGATCGCCTTAGCGTGGTTTTGCCGCTGCGCCGCCATTACCCCCCAGTTATAAATATCCTGGGCACTCAAAACCGCTCGCGGCGTACCTATTGCCCCCTCCAACAAAGCACCATCCAGACGCGCCCCAGTCAAGTCCACATCTACCAAATATGCCTGACGCAAGTCTGCACCCTGGAGGTTAGCACCCCGCAGGTTTGCCCCCCGCAGGTTCGCACCAAATAAAGAAGCACCGCTGAGGTCCGCACCGCTGAGATTTGCCCCTTCCAAAGTAGCGCGGCTCAGGTTTGCTCGCGTCAATACCGCCCTCTCTAGGTTCACCCGCGCCAAAGAAGCCATCACCAACCCCGCATCGCTCAAGTCACATTCGATACAGCTTCTGGTTTGCAGCAAAGTGCGGGTGTGGTCGAAATTTTCGGCGATCGCAGGCGTCCCCACACAAGTTGCCACCAACACCCCTACCGCAGCCACAAGATTGCGTTTCATATTCATCCCCTAAGTGCCAACATTTTACGGTTTTACAGTGGGGGGCGAGCCGGTTCTTTCCCCCTTTAAACTCAAATTATATGTAACTTAGCCCGATCCGGCCCATAACTGGGACAATTTGGCTTCTTCACCGCCAAACGCCATCCATACGCCCATAACTACAACTCTATCCCCATTTCACGCAAGCGGCGAGCCAATTCCTCAGCTTTCGCCTCCGCCGCTTCCGCCCGCTGTCGCTGCAATTCCACCTGCTTGATTGCTGCTTCTGCTTGCGCTGTGGCAACTGCTGCCCGCTCCCGTTCCGCTTCGGCGCGCTCCCGTTCCGCTTCTGCCTCCGTGGGAATCCAAGCACCAAGAGCATCATACCACCGCAACCACAGACGATTGATCCCTTGATAGTCTCCCAGCCATAAACCCAAACCCAAACCCAATTCCTCCAGCCAAATTTTCGGCTCCCCTAAGTTTAATTCCTGATAGCGTCCTCCTTGTAAAGTCCAAACCCGCAACTGATTCGTATAACGGCTAAAAACCACATAGTATGGCACGCGCAAAATCTGCTCATAAACCTGCCACTTCGTCGGCGGTTCCTCCCCAGAGGCTTCCGTGGCGCCTAAATCTTCCTTTTCCGTTCCCGGAGATAGCAATTCCACCACCACAAAGGGGGTTACACCCTCTTGCCAGATGACATAGCTCAACCGCAAATCTTCCCCATCATAAAGCCGCGATACACCCACCACCCCAAACCAATCAGGACGCTTGTACCAGTTGTGATGATGCACATCATAATATAAATTCATATCGCTACCAGCAAACACCTGCTCTGGGGGATATTTAGGCGAGCGGAAGGTGTGGCGCAGCAGTTCTGGTTGCAAAATATGAAACTCATCAGGCAATCCTGGATCCTCCGGATTTTCACTAGGTAAATCATACATTGTCGGCAGGGTTTCCCTGGGAGATAGGGGCGGTTCTGTTTGTGTTGTTGGGTATTTAATTCTAAACATATCTGTCTCTATCTTTATGAGCTTTTGTCATTAGTCATTAGTCATTAGTCAATGACTAATGACTAATGACTAAGAACATTATTTATTTTTCTTCGCCATTTTCTTGTCTTTCTCCTTTTCTTTATCCTTAGCGCGTTTAGCCGCAGCTTTAGCAGCTTTTTCGGCTTCCAGCTTTTCCTGGATAGCTTTTTCCTTTTCTTCTTCCAGCTTGCTCAAATAGTAGTGATAATCTCCCTGGTAGGATCGCAGCTCTCCATCGCGGATTTCCACGATTTTGTTGGCCACGCGGGAGATAAAATAACGATCGTGCGACACCAGCAACACCGTACCCTCGTAAGTTTGCAGTGCCTCTTCGAGCATTTCCTTCGCCGGAATATCCAGGTGATTAGTCGGTTCGTCCAAAATCAGGAGATTTGCCGGTTGCAGCAGCATTTTCGCCAAAGCCAAACGAGCTTTTTCACCGCCGCTCAGAGCAGACACCGGTTTAAACACCGTATCGCCACTGAATAAAAAACTGCCCAATAAAGTGCGGACTTCTTCATTAGTCCAATCAGGCACCTCATCATGGATCGTATCCATCACGGTTTTGCTCAAGTCCAGAGCTTCCGCCTGATTTTGCTCAAAATAAGCCGGTAAGACGTTATGCTTACCCAGACTCACACTGCCTTCCGTGGGTTGTTCCATCCCCATAATCAGACGCAGGAGAGTAGATTTACCGGCACCATTAGGGCCGAGGAAGGCGATGCGATCGCCCCGCTCAATCAGCAAATCAGCCCCCAAAAACAGGATTTTCTCATCGTACATATGAGTGATTTCTTTAATCACCACCACCTCGCGACCACTGCGGGGAGCCGGGGGGAACCGGAAGCGTAAAGATTTTAGGTCCGAGATGGGAGCTTCGATGCGCTCAATTTTGTCTAACTGCTTTTCCCGGCTTTGAGCTTGGGAGCTGCGATGAGCATTATAGCGGAACCGGTCAATAAACTGCTGCTGCTTCTCAATCTCCTTTTGCTGGCGTTCATAGGCACTTAACTGGGCGTCCCGGTTGAAGGCTTTTTGCTCTAGATAAGAGGAATAATTGCCCAAATAAGTAGTAGAAACCCCCCGCTCAGTTTCCACAATTTGATTGCAAAGTCTATCTAAAAACTCCCGGTCGTGGGAGATAATTACCATCGGATTATTTAGACTCTTGAGATAGATTTCTAACCACTCAATAGTTTCCAAGTCCAAGTGGTTGGTAGGTTCATCAAGCAGTAAAATATCAGGATTTTGCAGCAGAATTTTGCCCAAACTCATGCGCATTTGCCAGCCGCCACTGAAAGCGCTCACCAGCCGATCGCCATCATCGGGCACAAACCCCATCTCCGCCATCATCTTTTCAATCCGAGCGTCCAAGCCATAGCCGTCGAGGGCTTCAAACTGGCGCTGCAATCGATCCAGTTTATGAATCAGCTTATCTAGTTCTTCAGGAGAAGCATTTTGCATATGGTGCTGCACATCAGCCAAAGCATGATGCACCGCATTAGCTTCCGTAAACACCGTCCAAAACTCCTCCCGCACCGTGCGGGTAGGGTCCACCTCAAATTCTTGCGTCAGGTAGGCAATATGCAGACTCGCCGGACGAATCACCACCCCCGAAGTCGGTTCCACTTCCCCGGCGATAATTTTCATTTGTGTGGATTTACCCGCCCCGTTAACACCCACCAAGCCGATCCGATCGCCCGCTTTAATTTCCCAATTGACATCCTTTAGAACTTCACCGATCGGATAAATTTTGCTGACGTGTTCCAGTCGCAACATAAAAAACTCCAGTAATCATCAACCAATCAATAAACCCACAACAAATTGCCATATATGATTGCGCTTATGGCGATGAGCTGACAGTGTTGCCCGCACAGGGCGACTTGCTGGTGCCATCACAGGGCGCCTTGTTTAGGACGAAAGGCAGTTACCCCCTCCCCCTATATCATTTGTCATCTATCCTTTCTCCTGTGTTATGGGACAAGGGACAACAGACTTGGGACAAAGCAGATTAATCCTCATCAACCATCTCTATCAACTGGACTCTCCCACAGACGCCCCATCATGGTGAATGAGGTGGCCATCACATTCTATCCCCCATCAAGACTACCGAACATTCACACTATGTCCCAGTTTAAACCCTTTGTGTCATTAGTCATTTGTCCCCAGTCCCATATCCTTTCTCCGATCGCCCAGCCCTCAACCCCCACCCCCCAAAGGAAGAAAGCCACAAGAGACAACGCACAGAGGACTGGGGACAAATGACCAATTTATTTGAGCAAATTACCCCCAGTAGCGTAATCTATAGTAGAAGATTGACCGTTGCCTCCGGACAGACAGGGCCATACCCCTGCTCCCCCCCTCCCTGCTCCCCCCCTCCCTGCTCCCCGGTCGGTGAGCGAAGCCGAACCGCTGCTCCCCTGCTCCCCTGCTCCCCCATCCCCCACCAATGACCAAAGACCAAGGACAAATGACAAACCTATGACATCAACCCTAAGCCCAACTCGCACCGTTCGCATCGGGTCTCGCAAAAGCCAACTCGCACTCGTCCAAACCTACTGGGTGCAAGCACAACTGCAAAAGCACCACCCAGATATCGCCTTTGAAATCCACACCATGAGTACCCAAGGCGATAAAATCCTGGACGTAGCACTGGCGAAAATCGGTGATAAAGGGCTGTTCACCAAAGAACTAGAAGTGGGGATGCTCAACCAAGAAACCGATATGGCCGTGCATTCCCTCAAAGACTTGCCCACCAACCTACCCGAAGGGCTAGTATTAGGGTGCATTACCACCCGAGAAAACCCCGCCGACGCCCTAGTAGTGCATGAAAAGCACAAAGACAAGCAACTAGAAACCCTACCCCCTGGAGCCATCATTGGCACATCATCCCTGCGACGCCTAGCCCAGTTGCGCCACCACTATCCCCATCTGGAGTTTAAAGATATCCGGGGCAACCTCAACACCCGCCTGCAAAAACTCGACGAAGGCGGTTACGACGCCCTCATCCTTGCCGCCGCCGGTTTGCAAAGGTTGGAAATGGCAGAGCGAATTCATCAAATCATCCCCCCAGAAGTCTCCCTGCACGCCGTCGGTCAAGGCGCCCTCGGTATCGAATGTCGCGCCGGAGATACAGATATCCTCACCTTGCTGCAAACCCTAGAACACACCCCCACCGCCCAGTGCTGCCTAGCCGAAAGGTCATTTTTGCGCACCCTCGAAGGCGGTTGTCAGGTGCCGATCGGCGTCAACACCAACATCACCGGAGAAGAACTTACCTTAATTGGCATGGTAGCGACACTCGACGGCCAGCGCCTAGTCAAAGATAGTGTCACAGGTAAAGCCACAGACGCCGAAAAACTCGGAGAGGAACTGGCTGCCAAACTGCGCCACCAAGGCGCTCAAGAAATCCTCGAAGAAATTTTTCTCACCATTCAGCGGGGTTCTTGAGCATTGATTTCCCCCTGCCCGGAGTCAACCTCACATCAGATGGAAGCCCAACGCACTCTTGGCTGACCAGGCCGGGATGTCATTTCTATCTCCGCAGCCCGGATTTATGGTGCCCCGTGGCACTGGGTTATTGTAACATAGCTACGGAGATTTGTTACCAGCCTTGCTGCGGTAAGGGCGAAGCCTCCGGCCCAGAATCTTTGTCACTTGTCCCTTGTCACTTGTTACTTGTCACTTGTCACTTGGAGAAGAAACCGGGTTTCTGACCCAGAATCTCCTTCCAGGTAAGAAATATCTCGTTTAGAAACCCGGTTTCTGGGGTGTCTTTGGACAAAGGACTTTTGACAAATGACAAAGGACTTTTGACAAATGACAAATGACAAAATTTCATCTAATCGCGTACCATCTTAGGGAGCGCAAATACCCATATGCGAATTTTGTTTGTTGCCGCCGAAGCGGCTCCCCTGGCTAAAGTTGGGGGCATGGGTGATGTGGTAGGTGCCCTACCCAAATACCTGCGCCGTTTAGGCTACGATGTCCGCATCTTCATGCCTTACTATGGCTTTCTCCCAGATAAGTTGGAAGTCCCGACCGATCCCATCTGGTGGGGACATGCCATGTTCGAGAACTTCTGCGTTTATGAGACACAGTTTCCGGGAACGGATGTCCCCCTGTACTTGTTCGGCCATCCTTCCTTCTGGCCTCGCCGCATCTACTACGGAGAAGATGAAGATTGGCGGTTTACCCTGTTTTCCAATGGGGCGGCTGAATTTGCCTGGAACCACTGGAAACCGGACATCATCCATTGCCACGACTGGCATACCGGCATGATTCCTGTGTGGATGAACCAATCTCCCGACATCACTACTGTATTCACGATTCACAACCTGGCTTATCAAGGCCCGTGGCGCTGGTATTTAGAGCAAATTACCTGGTGTCCTTGGTATATGCAGGGTCACAACACGATGGCAGCAGCAGTGCAGTTTGCCGATCGGGTCAACACTGTATCCCCCACTTACGCTGAGCAAATCAAGACTGCCGCCTACGGCGAACAACTAGAGGGGCTACTATCTTTCATTAGTGGCAAATCTCGCGGCATCCTCAACGGCATCGATACGGAAAGCTACGACCCCGCTGTGGACAAAAGCCTGGTGCAGACTTTCAGTGCCGATACGATTGAAAAGCGAGACGCCAACAAAATCGCCCTCCAAGAAGAAGTCGGTCTGGAAGTCAATAAAAGTGCCTTTTTAATCGGCATCGTTACCCGACTGGTAGAGCAAAAAGGCATTGATTTGATTTTGCAAATCCTCGATCGGTTCATGGCCTACACCGATGCCCAGTTCGTCCTCCTCGGCACCGGCGATCGCTACTATGAAACCCAAATGTGGCAGCTCGCCACCCGCTATCCCGGGCGGATGGCCACCTACCTACTTTACAACGACTCCCTCGCCCGCCGCATCTACGCCGGTGCCGACGGCTTCTTGATGCCCAGCCGGTTTGAACCCTGCGGCATCAGCCAAATGCTCGCCATGCGCTACGGCTGCGTCCCGATCGTGCGGCGTACCGGCGGTTTAGTCGATACCGTCTCCCACAGCGACCCATACCTAGGCGTGGGCACCGGCTACTGCTTCGATCGCTACGAACCTCTAGACCTTTACACCGCAATGGTGCGCGCCGTCGAAGCCTTCCGCTTCAAAGACCAATGGCGCGCCCTCCAGCAGCGGGGAATGCGTCAAGACTTTAGCTGGATGAAGTCCGCCAAAGAGTACGCTCGGATGTACAACTCCATGTACGGCATCGAGGACGAACCCCAAGAAGTGACGGAGTGACGGGGTGACGGGGTGACGGGGTGATGGGGAGTGTGGGGAGTGTGGGGAGTGTGGGGAG
>DVDU01000143.1 GCA_015296065.1 Oscillatoriaceae cyanobacterium M33_DOE_052
AACCAAAGAATTTAGCAGTTTTTTCTGCTGCTTTGGCATCTCCGTACCGGCAAATAGGGGACGCAGCTCCGGGTGTGTGGCCAATAGATTTTCATAAAAGCTGGCCGTAAATTCATCAGCGCGGGGTTTAATCAGTTCAAAGCTGCTTTCTAGTATCTCTACCGCTAACGGTTCCGATTCTTCTCCCCCCACTGCTGCTGGCGCCTCAGTTTCGGTGGTAGGGGTAGGATGCCGTTCGCCCCTAACTGGAATTTCCCCTGTGTCTAATTGCACTTGTTCTAGGGTAAAATCTTGACCAGCACCTTGGAGCATCTGCACAGTAATTGCCTTGTAAGCATCTGTCCAGGCTTGCTTGACCTCCGCTGTCCAATCTTCCCCCAAATATTGCGCAAAAGTCGTCAGCAGAGCTTGTCCCACCGGGCCGTAATAGTCAGGAATTGTGCCATAGCCCACATGTCGCGCCCCGAGAGCTTGGAGGACTTGCCCTAAAGCTTCTGGGTGGTGGAGACTTTCTACCACCAACACCAAAGAACTCACCAGTTTTTTCTGCTGCTTTGACATATCTGTACTGGCAAACAGAGGTAAAACTTCTGGGTAAACGGCAAACAAGTTATCATAGAAACTGGCAGCGAATTCCTCGGCGCGAGGTTTGATTTTCTCGAAACTTTGCTCGATTATTTCTACATTTAAAGACATTGCTTTTGACTCACCCTAAGTATGATAATCACCCATCTTTAAATTGAGATACGGTTGGTGGCTTTGGCATGAATACCAAAGCCAAATTAATTCTGAAAATTAGCTAGATAAAAGAATCTGAAATTGAGGTTATTTTAGAAATTTAATACCTCTAATTCTTCCCATAATTTGGCCATAAATGCTTCTGTGTCCTTGATGTTCATTTTGCCCAAGGCTTTCCACTCGGCCTCAGTGTATTGTAAATCATGTCCCATCAGGTCTTGCGCCCAATAAGGCAAATTAGATGGATTTTCCATTAAATTAGTGGCGATCGCCAAGATTTCTGCCCCAGGGGTATTATCTTTAGCATTAGTGGCCAAGCAAAACGCCAGTAATTTCCCTAAATTACTTTCCCGGTCAACGGCAATGAGGAAAGCCATAGTTTGAGCCAGAGTAAATTTGTCTAATTTCATAGGCATTAATGCTGGTTCCCGGTTAGGTTAATCTTCTAGAATCGGTGGTACTAGCACCGCTTCGCCAAGGCTGACCATACCATTGTAGGGGATTTTGTCCTTTGTCCTTTGTCCCTTGTCCCTTGTCCCTTGACAAATGACAAATGACAAATGACAAATGACTATCACAGCCAATTGCCCACCAGGACAAAAGCAGACCAAAAATAAGGGTGAGCGAATTGCTTCTGCTGCAAAACCTCCACTTGTGCTAGGCGGAGAGCTTCCGCTTTGGTGACTCCGGGTTTGGCTAATTGGCGATAAAATGCGGACATCAAGGCGGCGGTAGCTTCATCGGAGACGTACCATAAGGAGGCGAGGGTACTGCGGGCCCCGGCGCGCACGGCTACTCCCGCCAGTCCCAAGGCGGCGCGGTTGTCTCCAGCGGCGGTATTGCAAGCGCTGAGGACTAGCAACTCGATCGGGTGCTGTTGAGAATCTCCCCGCAACAGGCTATCTAGCTCTTTGGCATTCAGTCTGCCATCCCAAGTCAGTACAAACGTATCTTCAGCCTGAGAGCTAAATTTACCATGAGTAGCCAAGTGAACAATCTGGAAAGGAAAAGAATCTACAGCGGCTTTTAAATTCCCCTGAGTAAAAGACTGATTCAGCAAAACTTGGGTAGGAGCCTCTGCCTCGATTTGCTCAATTTCCCATTCTACCCCCGGTAAAGGAGAAAATCCCTGCCTCCCTTCCGTCAAACCAGCCGTGAGGATTTTTAGCTCTTGCCGAGCTATAGGTTTAGAGTCCACCAGTTCCAACCCTGGAGCGAGAGCAACACTGTATTTTTCGATTAAATACTGCTTGCCATCATAAAGGGAAGTCATGGGCACATTTCGCAGAGCCCCATCTAACACAAATACCAGAGTTTCCACCCCACTGGCGGCCAGGTCTTGTTCTGCAGGACGGATGAGCCAGTCGTATATTTGCTGGGATGGGCGTAAAAAGAAGCTCCGGGAAATTTGCAGCCTGGGGATCGTCAAGGCATCCCGCAGTTGCTGAATGATGGTTTCGATTTCTGTCTCCGCGAGAGATAGCCTGTAGTGGCGCAGGTTGCCTCCGGGTAAAGCCAGGATGACTTCGAGACTGTTTTCTAGGATAATTGGGTAAAAAACCGCAGCCTTTTGGTCGATTTGGTCAATTTGCACTTGTGGTTTTTTATTCAAACAAGCATCGCGAAAAAAGTTATCTAATTCTGCTAGTTGCAGGGATTCAATGGTGTTGCGAGCCAAAATCAATTCCGATGGCTCTGGCGGTTTCTCTGCGGCGAGGAGGAGGGAGACAAATTCTCGATAAACCGGCTCTACACTTTCTTTAAAGTCGAACTGCACCTCGGAGCTGACCGCGACTAAATCGCCGCGTAAACTGTCCAGGGTCTTGATGGCGGCTTGATAATAGACGATCGCGCCTTCTCTATCTCCCTGAAATTTTAGAATCCTCCCTAGCTGCCATTGCCATTGATAGGCAATATCTCCTGCTTCTAGCTGCTGGGCGATTAATAACGCTTGTTCGGTCAATTTCCGGGCATCATCCCACATTTCGTTGAGTTTGTACAGGCGACCCAAATTCCCCAGAGCATATGATTCCCCCCTTTTATCGCCAAGAGTCTGGGCTGATATCACTGTTTTTGCTAGCTGGTAGGCTATTGATTCTGGTGCCAATAATTCTGGTGATATTTCTACCCGGTTGCTGTCTTTTAAAGCTATGAGCGATCGGGCAAAATTAATTTCCGCATTAATCCGCATTCTTGAGGGTGGTAAAATTTGTAATATTCCTTGAGATTCTGTGATTAAATTTGTAATTTTTTGCGATAAATCTGGGGATGTTAGTAACATCTTGTCAAGATTTTTTCTCAGCAGGTTAATTTGATTCAGTCGCCCCTCGATCGGGACGAGAGAATCTCCACATTTAGCCTGATCACAAGTAGCAATCGCTTGTGCATAAAAACCCAAGGCTGCATCTACATCATTTGACCGGGCAGTATTACCCAAACTAATCAAAACCGATGCTACCATTTCCGGGGAATTGAGTTGCTGCGCTACTTCCAGACTTATTCCCAAAACCTCTTGAGATTTCTCCAGTTGACCCAATACCCGCAAAGCATCACCCAAACTTTTCAGCCCGATCGCCTTGAGCAAGGTGTTAGGTTGCTTCTCTAAGTCAGAATTGACTGCAGCCAAAGTATCCAGAGCATTTCGGTATAATCCCAATCCCATCATCGCTTGCGCTTGCGCAATTTTACTTTTAATTACACTCCTCATATCGCCGATATTTGCATAATGCTGGGCGGCTGCCTTCCAAGATTCTAGAGCCCCTTCTAATTGGCCTGTGTTTGTTTCAATCTCACCTTTTAAATAAATGATATCAGCCCACAAATTTTCGGTGGCATTATTGACAATTTTATCTTCACAATTGTTGGAGCCATCACAAAAAAATTGAATACTTCTATCTATGGTGGATGCCGCCATAGATGTTTCTCCTTTTTGGTAGTAAACTAAAGCTATATTTATGAGGACTCTTGCCCTGGCTAAATTATCGCCGATGGTGGCATATTCTAAATCTAGAGCCTGCAACAGTCCCATCGCCTCGTTCAACCGATCGGCTCGGTAGAGCGCCTCCGCTTCTCTTTCCTGCGCCGCCGCCCTATCCTCAGCCATATTTGCCTGATTACTCAAGGCCAAATGCGACTCTAACCGATTAAAATCAGAAACAAAATCAGAAGCAGCCACAGCTTTTCCCGCCAAAAAGCCGCCACACATCCAAATGAGAGAACTTAGGAAAATTGCTGAATTTTTCATATTTGAATTCTACTCAATATGATTATTGACTAACTGACCCATTCTGGCACTGGAAATTAGCAAATCTGGGGGGATGCGGAGGAGGTGAGACGGGTTCAGCGGTGAGCCAGATCGTCCCGTCAGCCGCCAATGTCCACCCTTGAGCTTCCTCGATCGGCGCTGTGGTCCCCCGTCTCCCAGTCTCCGAGTCTCCCAGGGGGAGTGTGGGGAGTGTGGGGAGTGTGGGGAGTGTGGGGAGTGTGGGGAGTGTGGGGAGTGTGGGGAGTGTGGGGAGTGTGGGGAG
>DVDU01000099.1 GCA_015296065.1 Oscillatoriaceae cyanobacterium M33_DOE_052
CCCTTGCTCCCCTGCTCCCCTGCTCCCTTGCTCCCTTGCTCCCTTGCTCCCCTGCTCCCTTGCTCCCTTGCTCCCTTGCTCCCCGTCTCCCCGTCTCCCCGTCACCCCATCTCCCCATCTCCCCATCTCCCCGTCCTCTGGAAATCGTGCCAGAATTCAAAATAGCTAGAAGGAGAATTTATGAAAGTCGGTTTGCAGCCCGCTCTGAGTGATGCTAATTTAGACGCTAGTCAAGCTAGCAGCCAGCGCCAGCTATCTCTATCGATCGTGGCGAGACCTACGGGGATAGAAAAAACTGTCCCTCTGAACTTATGTTTGATTCTGGACCACAGCGGCTCGATGCACGGTCAGCCTCTGACAACGGTAAAAGAGGCGGCGTACCGCATCGTTGAGCGTCTGTCCCCGGGCGATCGCCTGAGTGTGGTGGCTTTCGACCACAAGGCTAAAGTGATTATCCGCAACCAGCAAGTGAATAACGACGCGGAAAAAATTAAAAAACAAATCGACAAGCTGAAAGCTGACGGCGGGACTGCGATCGATGAAGGGATGAATTTAGCGATAGAGGAACTGGGTAAAGGCGCGACTAATACGGTTTCTCAGGCGTTTCTCCTCACGGATGGAGAAAATGAACATGGTAATAATGAACGCTGTATTAAACTGGCGCGAGTGGCGGCGGAGGAAAACATCACTCTCAATGCTCTGGGTTTTGGGGAGCATTGGAATCAAGATGTGATCGAAAGAATTTCTGATGCTGCTGGCGGGACGCTCTCGTATATTGAATATCCAGAGCAGGCGGTGGATAAGTTCAGTCAGGTATTTACTCGGATCCAGTCGGTGGGGTTGACAAATGCGCATTTGTTGTTAAAACTGATGCCGCGAGTGCGGTTGGCGGAACTGAAACCGATCGCCCAAGTGGCCCCGGATGCGATCGAGCTGGCGGTACAGCGGGAAAGTGACCAGGTATCGGTGCGTTTGGGTGATTTGATGACGGACGTGCAGCGGGTGGTCTTGGCAAATCTCTATGTGTCTCAGCTCCCGGTGGGGATGCAGTCTTTGGCGCAAGTGCAAGTACGCTATGATGACCCGTCAATGGGTCAGAAAGGGTTACTTTCTGAACCGGTGTTGGTGGAAACTAATGTTATTACACCTTATCAACCGGCGATTAATCCCCAAGTGCAGCAGCATATTTTGGCTTTGGCGAAGTACCGCCAAACTCAATTAGCGGAGCAGAAGTTGCAACAAGGCGATCGCCTGGGAGCGGCGACGATGTTGCAAACTGCGGCGAAAACTGCTTTGCAAATGGGGGATAAAGGGGGAGCCACGGTGTTGCAAACTAGCGCTACTCGCCTGCAAGATGGGGAGGAGCTTTCTGAGAGCGATCGCAAGAAAACCCGCATCGTCTCCAAAACTGTCTTACAGTAATATCCCACCCAGCCTAAATCCAGAGGTGAAAATTTCCCCGCCTCTGGATTTGTGGTAAAATGGGATTTTATTGTATATCCATCGCGAGAGAATTCTATATGTTGATTGAAAAAAGCATTCCGTTGCTTGAAGAAATTTTTCCTTGGGGCGATTCACATTGACCCAAGGATTACATAAATATAAATCATGGAAATATTGACCAATGATGATGGAGAACAATTATGAATAGCCAATTAATCGATTCTCTTGTGAAAGTTGTGCAGGCATTATCGGCGGCAGAACAGCAGGAACTTATTACCAAGCTGAATGGGTTGGTTCCATCTCCCGAATCAAATGAGCCAATGACATCACCATCATCCAGCCCAGCAGAGCATCCAGAGGCGTGGGATCTATTTTTAGCTTTGGGCGAAAATGCCACACCAGGTAAATTAGAAAACCCTTCTATTAACCACGATCGCTATCTTTATCAGCAACCATAATACCCATGCCAATACCTAAACTATTTGTTGATACGAGTGCTTGGGTGGCCATTTGCGATAGTCGAGATGACTGTCACCAGCCAGCTTTGGTATTTAATCGAAAAATTGCCCGAAAGTTTACTTTAGTTGTCACCAACTATATCCTAGATGAAATTTATACACTGCTGCTGAATAATGCGGGTTATACCAAAACCTTGGATTTCCAGCGAACTTTAGAGATTTTGCTCCAAGAAAGGGTTGTGGAGCTAATTTGGATAACGCCAGAGGTAGCTCGGCAAGCCTGGGTAATTTTTGAAAGGTTTAATACAGACAAACAGTGGTCGTTTACCGATTGCAGCTCTTATGTGGTCATGCAAGAACAAGGCATCACTGATGTATTTACCTTTGATCGCCACTTCTCGCAAATGGGCTTCAATCGTCTTCCTTGAATGGTAGGGTAGCCCGTCCCAGCCCTGTCAAGGTGGCAAATTTTGTCACGGTAAACCGTCTTTTCTGACGTTAATCAAACCAGATTTAGTCCACCGAACCATGCGCGGACCCCAGAATTGTCAGAGTTACGAGAGCTGAAAACCAGCCTCCTCGTTAACCACCAAGACGCGGGCTGGGTAGCCCGTCCTAACGCCTGAACATCCGATGGCGAGGGACTGGCTGCTCACCATAAAGGCGGCGCCACGGTGTTCGCAAGAAAACCCGCATCGTCTCCAAAACCGTCTTACAGTAATATCCCACCCAGCATAAATCCAGAGGGAAAAATTTACAATCCTCTGGATTTGTGCTAAACTTGTATTTTCTTGCCATTTGGGGATGGGTTCAGACCCGATTGCTGCCGGTAAAATTATCCCAAATCCGAAGATGAAAACCAGATAATAATCTCAGGAACATTAAATGTTTTATGGGATAATATTGGGCGAAAATAGTTGGTTGATGGCTGAATTGACCAATTCCAAATTTACCGAAATTTGTTCCCAGATTTGGAATTTCAATAAAATCAATTCCGGGAGCAGAGATAGGTGGGATGATGGCGTTTTCATTGCCCCATTCGCCCGCCAGTTATTCCCGCTCCGATGCCTTCGGAACTGAGCGGAGATAATCGGCAAAGAGAGGACACGGTAATGCCGTGTCCCTACGGATGAATTAAAATTCGATTCCCGCTTGAGCTTTGATACCTTGTTCGCGGAAGGGGTGTTTAATTAGAGTCATTTCTGTTACTAAGTCGGCGGCTTCGATGAGCGCGGTAGGGGCGCCTCTTCCGGTGAGGATAATGTGAGTATCGGGGGATTTTTCGGCCAAACCGGCGAGAATTTGCTCTACTGGTAGATAACCCAGTTTGAGGGCAACATTGATTTCGTCAAGCAGGATCAGTTTGAATTCGGGGTTATGGATGTAAGATAGAGCTAGAGTCCAGGCTTCTTGGGCTTTGGCGATGTCCCGATCGCGGTCTTGAGTTTCCCAGGTGAAGCCTTCACCAAGGGCGTGAAATTGCAGTTGGGGCGTCCAGCGGCTGAGGGCAGCTTTTTCCGCTGGTTCCCAGGCGCCTTTGATGAATTGGACGATCGCCACACGGAAACCGTGACCCAAAGAGCGTAATACCATCCCCAAAGCAGCGGTAGTTTTACCCTTACCGTTTCCAGTATTCACCACTATCAATCCTTTTTCCTCCGACGCCAGCGCTACCCGCTTTTCCTGCACTTCTTTGCGGCGCTGCATCTTCTGGCGGTACTGCTCCGGCGTCAAGGACGGCTCTAGCGTTGCCTCGGTTGTGGGTAATTCTACATCAGTATTTGTGGCCATCGCGTTTTTTCCTCAATATTTCCCTGAATTAGGGCAAGTGGGTTGGCAAATTTACTCTTGAGGAGATTATCCCCCGAATCGGGGACGGGTGAGATGGGTTATAATTGATAATTGATAATTGATAATTGATAATTGATAATTGATAATTACCTCCCCGGCTCTCCAACTGGGGGGCCCGAAGAGGGAGGGTTAATTCTATGTTAAAGTCAAATTAAGAACAGGTTAAAGGGTAGCTGAGGGAAAGGGCGATCGACACGAAAGATAGCAAAAAATCGCATCTGGCGAGAAATCCTTCTCACCTCGGGCGTTCAGGTTAATAAACGGGGCAGTTATTCTGTTGAATAGGGAGGAGATGATGGCGGAAAAAGATAATTTTTTGCAACCTCGGAGTCGGTACTACGGCGAATTCACGCCGGAACACCTGGTTTTCAACGCCAATCTGCAGGAATTTGCCCAAAAAGTGAGTTATATTTGCAGTCTGGAAACCGGGGGCAAGATGACTCCTGAACAGGCATATGAAGAAATCAAGATTCTGTGGAAAGAGTTAAAAAAATCCAAAAAAGAGCTGAAAATCGGCAAACCGGAGGATAATCCAGAAAACTGACGCTAGTTATTGGTCATTAGTCCCAGAGTCCTTGGTCAAAAGGTAGGAGGGGGTTGGAAACCCACCCTGACAAAGGACTTTTGACAAATGACTTTGGACAAATGACCAACTACGCCTATAATCGATAATTGAGATAATTAGGTGTTTTGATTGGGAGAGCGGTATGCTGCCAGTGGGAGAAGCCGAGGCGATCGTCCTCAACTTAGTTCAACCCCTTGGGGAGAGAGACGTAGAAATCCTGGACCTGGTAGCAGCAGCAGGACGCATCTTAGCCGCGCCAGTATCGGGAAAACTCGATGTACCCCATTGGGATAACTCCGCAATGGACGGTTATGCCGTCAAATACGACGACGTGAAAAACGCCAGTGACAGCAACCCAGCAGTATTGGAAATCAAAGAAGAAATCCCCGCCGGGAAACAGCCACAGATGACCGTGCAACCAGGACAAGCGGCGCGCATATTCACCGGCTCGATGATGCCTCTTGGCGCTGATACTGTGATTATGCAGGAGCAAACCAGACGCCGAGATAACCGCGTAGAAATTTTAGTCACCCCGCCAGCTCCGGGAGATTTCGTCCGCCATCGCGGCGAATTCTATCAAGCCATGACCCCCCTGCTCCAGCCAGGAGTCCGGTTAGGAGCAGCGGATATCGCCGTATTAGCATCAGCGCAAGGCACCGAAGTCCCAGTCTTCCGCCGTCCCCGAGTCGCCATATTTTCCACAGGAGATGAGCTAGTGGGAGCAGGAGAACCCATAGGCCCCGGACAACTGGTGGACTCCAATCAATATGCCTTAGCGGTAGCGGCGACAGCAGCGGGGTGTGAAGCGTTGCGCTTAGGTATTGTCAAGGACGATAAAAGAGTTTTACAAGAGGCAATGGCTCGGGCTCTCAACAGTGCGGACGTGGTTCTCTCCACTGGCGGCGTTTCTGTAGGAGATTACGACTACGTAGAAGAAATTATCGTCAGTTTAGGCGGCACGATCCACATTACCTCTGTCGCCATCAAACCCGGTAAACCCCTCACCGTCGCCACCTTTCCCCAAACAGAATTACCCGGCGCCCCTCCTAAATTATATTTCGGTTTGCCCGGTAATCCCGTTTCTACCTTAATCACATTTTGGCGATTTGTAGAACCAGCTCTGAAAAAATTATCCGGTTTAACTTCTGGCTGGGGACCATTGTTTGTTCCCGCTCGCACCCGCCAAGATTTGCGCGCTGGCGGACAGCGGGAAACCTATCTTTGGGGGAAAATCCACCGCAGTGATGGTGGTTGGGAATTTGAACTCGCCGCCGGTAGCCACAGTTCGGGGAATTTAATCAATTTAGCTCAAACCACGGGTTTGGCAGTGGTGCCCGTGGGACAAAAAGCGATCGCCGCCGGGGAAACAGTGACGGTTTTGCTCGTGTAAGTTTGTAGTAGGGCTTTAGCCCAGAGGAATGTCATTTGTCAAAAGTCCCTTGTCACTTGTCATTTGCCAAAATCGTGATCCGATTGTCTAGAGCCGATATGTTCTGGGGATAAATCCATTTTGGCACTGGCTTAGAACGGCGATTGAATCTAATTTTATAGCCATAATGACCTTTCAGTAAATTTTGAATGTACTCAGCAATACCAGGATAATACTCCCGGCCTTTTTTGGTGAAAAATCGATTGTAATATAAGGAATTGAGACTAATATAGTCCGGGTGGCGCATTTTCAGGGCTGCTAAGGTAAAAAATTTCTTTTCATTTTCAATTACAGCGAGGTTTCTCTGGATACCCTCCCAGGCCCAGGGATGGTTTTTCAAGATAGATTCAAATATTTTATCTCTGATAGTCAGCCTGTGGGGCATTCTCGTTTCTTTGAAACTAAATCCCGGTATCTTATCCCATTCAGGACTGTAGCGCATTGATTCTATAGAACTGCCAGGAGCGATATTCTGTTTGACCCAGGCCATAGCTTCTATGCGGGGGTCTTCGGCAAACCTCTTGCCCACGTAAAAACTGCAAATGACATTATAGCTGAGGATACCAGCCAAACCCAGGGCTAAAATCTGACGGGGTTTTATCCACATCAGAAAAGGAGAAGATGCCATGAGCCAGTAAGGCAAAATCGGCATCACGAAACGGCTTTCTAGCCGAGAAAACTGCCCAAACTTGTAATAGTAGAGGAAAAATACAGACCAAAGCAAGATTAGCGCTTTTGTCTCAAGCGGCGATTTTTTGTTTACTGCCAGAAAGTAAAAACCAAAGCCAAAGCCGCCCAAAAACAGCCAAAACGACGGCCAGCCAACAATTTCTGCCAGACGGACAAAAAACTGGCCGTAACTCGTGCCCGTAGTGCCATCATATACAGGAGTGACAACATAGTTGTACATGAAATCACTGATAAAAGTGCGATAGTCCAGGATGGCAAAAGGATTTCCCGCGATAAACCCCACCGGAACTGCGGCCAGACCGAACCAGAGTCGGCGGCTGAAGATTAGCTTTTTTGGCAGCTTTTTCCAGGAAAAATTATCTACAGAAAGAATATGAGCCACCACAATAGTGATACCTATGGCCAAGCCGTTGTATTTGGTTGCTGTAGCGATTCCCGTAAATAGACCTGCCCGGATATAATCCCACTTTGACCCGCCGAAAAAGATGTTTTGCGCGAAGTAAAAAGCCAGCAACATCGCGAACATCACCGGGATGTCCGTGGTGAGAAAATGGCTAAAAACTATCAATCCGGCACTAGAGGCAAACAGCAGCGCGATCGTCCGCGCCGGGAAAAGCCCAAAAAACCGCTTAGTGATATGATAAACTAAAATAATGCTGCCCAAAAAGAGCATCGCCGTGATAATTCTCCCCCAAAATACTTTAGAGTAAGTGAGCAAGTCCGATTCCAGGGAAAAAATTTTGCCGATAATGTAAATGGGAACCGATGACAGGAAAAAACTAAAGTAACTGTGAAAAGGCGGCTTTTGAAACCACTTGGGATTGAAGGGCAACTCCCCCTGGCGAAACAGGTGTTGGAAGGCAATTTCGTCTTGATGCCAGGATTCCAACCTGCCCCAAGTCAGCCCGTATAAACAGAAACTAAATCCTAAAACTAACGCTACGAGTAAAACAGGGTCGATTTTTTTCAGCATGGCTTTTAGTTGATTGTGTTGAGACTGCAAGCAAGTTACTCTCTAGCCAAAATCGTCATCCGATTGTCCAGAGAATCTATATGCTGGGGATAAATCCATTGTGGCACTGGCTGAGAATCAGCGTCAAATCCGATTTTATATCCTAATTTTCCGGCCAGCAAGTTTTGAAAGTAATCGCGGATATATGGGTAATACTTTTCTCCTGCATCCGTAAAAAATCGATTGTAGTATAGGGAGTTAAGGGCAATATAGTCAGAGTTGCGTTCTTGCAGCGCTTCTACGGTAAACCATTGTTCAGCTATATGTGAGCGATCAATATCTTTTTCCAGAATTGGCCAAACCCAAGGGTTTTGCTGAAGCCGAGATTCAAAAATCTTATCCCTGATGGCAATTTGATGAGGTATCCTTGTGACCTTGAGGTTGACGCCCGGTTTGTCATTCCAATCTGGACTATAGCGGGTGGATTCTATATAACTATCAGGGGGAATGTTCTGTTTCACCCATTCCAGAGCCGCCATGCGGGGGTCTTCGGTAAATCGCTTGCCCACGTAAAAGCCGCAAATCCCATTGTAGCTGAGGATGACCGCCAAAGATATGGGGAAAATTCGCGTTGGTTTGAGCAGTCGCCAAAAAGGGCCGGATAAAATCATCCAATAGGGCAAGATGGGGAGGACGAAACGAGTTTCTATGCGGGGGAAGCTGCCAAACTTATAGTAGTAGAGGAAAAAGACACTCAACAACAAGATGAGGGCTTTTTTCTCCTGGCGATATTTGGCTCCGGTGAGAAGAAAGTAAAAACAGAAGCCAAAGCCTAGGGAAAATAGTAAAAACGATGGCCAGCCGATAATTTCCACAAAGCAGAGCCAAAATTTGATGTAACTGTTGCCGGTACTGCCATCATATACAGGGGTGACGATGTAATTATACATGAAGTGGGAAATAAATGTGGGATAATCGAGGATGGCAAAGGGATTGCCTGCGATAAATCCCAAGGTAACGGCGGCGAGACCGAGGTAGAGTTGGCGGCTGAAAATTAGCTTTTGCCAAGCAAAATGGCGGTGGGACAAGACATGTGCGACTACGATGGCAATGCCTATAGCTAAGCCGTTGTATTTGGTGGCGGTGGCAATTCCGGTTAGCAAACCTGCGAGGATGTAATCCCGCTGTGAACCGCCGAATAAGATGTTTTGGGCGAAGTAAAAAGCCAGGAGCATCCAGAAGGTTACGGGAATGTCGGTGGTGAGAAAATGGCTAAAGGCGATCAATCCCGCACTGGTAGCGAAGACGAGAGCTACACACCGGGCGGCGAAAATGCCAAAAAATCGCTCAGTTATTTTATAAACTAAAATAATCGACCCCAAAAACAAAAAAACTGTTAATAACCTAGACCAAAATACTTTGATAACTTGGATAAAGTTGATATATTCAGGGTCAATTGGGATAATTTTGCCAATGATGAAGAAAGGGAGGGTAGATAAGAAAAAGTTAAAGTAGGTGTGAAATGGGGGTTTGTGAAACCACTTGGGATTAAAAGGGAGTTCGCCGGGGCGGAAAATGGTTTGAAAAGCCATTTCGTCGGGGTGCCAGGAGTGACTGCCTCCCCAATTGAGGCCGTAAAGGCATAATAGGAATGCGAAACCGAGGCTGAAGATTAAAACTTTATCCAACCTACTCATGTATGGATGCTCCCTTGCAAGCGATCGATGTGGGGTAATATCAACTTAGTCACAGCAAAATCCAACAACCAGCGCTAAATTATGACGCCCGCTGTATCGATAATTATTCCAACCCTGAACCGCATCCAGCTATTGCGAGAAACTTTGGATTCCGTGAGAGCCCAAACTTTTACGGCATGGGAAGCTATGGTGGTGGATGATGGGTCTGAAGATGGCACCGCTCAAATGCTACAGGATCTGAGCCAATTAGATCCGCGCATTAAACACATCCAACGCCGTCGCCAAAATTCCGGTGCTTCTGCTTGCCGCAACGAAGGTACAGATTTTTCTCAAGGGGAGTATATCATATATTTGGATTCTGATGACTGTTTAGCACCGAAAGCTCTAGAAAATCGGTGGCGGGAAATGGAACAGCATCGGGAGCTAGATTTCGGTGTCTTTCCTTGCATTATTTTCCGCGATCGCCCGGGAGATGCCCCCTATCTCTGGAACGCTGACACCGGCGGCGACGATATCGATCGCTTTCTCGCCATCATGGACCCCCCCTGGCAAACCACCAGTCCCATTTGGCGGCGTTCCGCAGTAGCAAAAATCGGTGGTTGGGACGAAAACACCCCCAGCTTACAAGACTGGGAATTTCACATCCGAGCCATAATTGCCGGTTTAAACTACCAACGCTTTTCTCCTCCTGACTGCTACTGGCGGATGCCTCGGCAAGAATCCATCAGCTTTCAATCTAAAACCGCCGCTCACCTAGAATCCCGCGAAAAACTCTTTGCCAACATCCATCGCTGTCTCCTAGAAGGCGGATTGCTCACCGACAGACGCCGCCACCTCCTCGCCGGAATGTACCTCTGGCTCGCCGAGGCATGGATTGCCCGGGACAATCCCCGGGATGCGCTGGCCGTTTGGCAGATCGCCCATGAAAAACAGCTAGTGCCCCAACCATTTTACGGCAGCGGCATTTGGTATCTCCAAGCCATTGCCAGGAAGCCGCCAGAAAAAATGGCCAAATTCATGCGCAAAACATTAGAAATGACTTGGCCGGAAGGGATGGTAGTGGTGTGGTCAAAAACCTTTAAACAAATACCCGTAGCTCCAGAACTGATGCCATCATAGGAGAGTAGATGGTAGGGTGGGCAAAAGCCGTGATTGATAGCCATCGTGAATCCCAATCATCATCTAGGCTTTTGCCCACCCTACTACTTTGTCTTAAGTTCGTAGTTGGGCTTTAGCCCTCTTTCCCTACGGTATCTTATTTTTTTGGGCTAAAGCCCAACTCCGAACCACATGTGGGGCTAAAGGAGGGTACTACAAACTTAAGTCCGCTTAGAGCTGACGGTAAATTTCTACTAGCCGATCGTTCAATCGATTAATATCGTATCGCTCCTCGACAAATTCCCGCCCTGTTTTGCCCATTTCCAGACGCAATTGGGGCTGTTCTATCAAATAATGGAGCTTCTGGGCTAAAGCATCCACATCCCGTTCTGGCACCAAAAACCCCGATTTACCATCGAGCAAACCATCAGGAATGCCATTATGCCAAGTGGAAAGCACTGGTAAACCGGTAGCCTGGGCTTCTTGCAATACCAAACCCTGACCTTCTTGGTCGCCATCAGCGGCGGTGACACTAGAGAGGATAAATATGTGGGACTCAGCATAAAGGTGGCGAAGTTCTTCAGTATTCCGGGGGCCGAGGAGGTGGATTTTATCCGTCATCCCTAGTTCGGCGATGAGTTTTTCTAGAGAGGATTTCAGCTCGCCGCTACCTACGATGTTATATTCGATTTGGTCAAAGGTGCGAGCTACTTGGGCCACAGCGCGGATAGAATATTCCATCCCTTTTTTTTCTACCAATCTCCCCACGGTGAGAATTTTCACCGGTGTGGCTGGGGATAAAGTCCGATCGGTAAAACTATAACCGGACATATCCAGTCCCACGGGCAATTTGATGATTTTTTCTGGGGGACAACCGAGGGAGATGGCATTGTTCGCCGTAAAAGTGGTATTGACGGTGTAGGCGTCACCAAGGGCAAACAGTTTTTGGTAGAATTCCGGGTTAGTTTGGCGGGCGTAGGAGCTGACATCAAAACCGTGAAACGTGGTGAGAATTTTACCAGAGATCGCGCCGATTTCCCGTAACAGGACCGCCCGCAAACCGTAGGCAGCAAAGTGACAGTGGAAAACGTCGTAGGGTTTTTTATCGATCAAGGGAATAGTGGCGTAGAGCAACCGCATGAAAGACCCTTGCTCTCGGTATTTGGCGAAGTTGTATTTCTTCCCGTCGAGCGATCGCCCCAACACGCCCGGTTTTTTGGGCAAATTAGCCAGCAGCAGCCCCAAACCCTTGACCGTTCGCTGTAGCCGACCTCCCGCCATTCCTAAATAATAGGTTCGCTCCCGGAGTTTGTACTGTTCTACCTCCGAGTGCATCTGGGCAAAATCTTCCGCCTTATCTGCATAGATATCCACCTCGTGACCGCGATCGAGCAGCCCCGTAATTTGATTTAAGATAAAAGTTTCCGATAAGGCCGGAAACCGCCCCACCACAAAAGCAATTCGCATATTTGTTATTTGTCCTTTGTCCTTTGTCCTTTGTCACTCGTCACTTGTCATTTGTCATTTGTCACTTGGCAGAGAAACCAGGTTTCTGCAAAAATCTAGCCTTGATCCGGAGTTATTGCTTAAGAAACCCGGTTTCTGGAGGACAAAGGACAAATGACCTTCCGACCAATGACCAATCCTAATACAACCAAAATAGAGAGCGATTTTTGGCGTAGGTTTTCCAGTTTTCCCCTTTAATAAAGTAATACTTACTTTTTTGCGGTTTCACCGGCTCATAACCGAATCGTTCCAGTACCGGCTCCAAAAACGCATTGACCAGCCGGACTTCCAAATCTTCGACTTTGCTTTTCCAACTTTCCAGAGGAGCCGTAGAGATTTTTGTGAAACTCTTACCAGTAGAACTATTCCCACCCCAAGGCTTGCCCATCAAAGTTGGCGTCAGTAACTCATCGGTAAACTCAATACCGACAAAATCGGATATGGTTCGCATGACCTTGGCTGTATCCGTCAGCAAATCTTCATATTTGACGATTAAGTAATTATCCAAAATTCCTTCATTGCGGTAGAGATTATAGTAAGAATTCTGGAGAGATAGGATAAAATTCCGCAGCAGGGGATAGGTATCGCCCACAGTCTTAGATTTTCTAATCGCCACCATACTAGCATAGGGGTTGCGGACGATATGGACAAAGCGACAGTCAGGAAACATCTGGCGGAGGTGAACCGCCCATTCTGCATGTTCTACAGATTTTTCTACAATCCGCATCCCTTCTGGTAGCGCGGCGCCCGTGAGGGCATAGTACAATGCTCCTACATAAATCTCAAACAGTTCGCGCGGGGTTTGCTCAGCTCCGGCGAGCCCCTGATTTGCTACCATAAAAGACCGGAATCTATCCACATCCAAAGACCCGGCGAGAATAGAATCAGCATAGGGGTCTTCATTGGCATTTGTGTCTTCTACCAGTTGGTAGAGAGATGCCATTTTCTCTTGTTGATTCATCTTGTTTGGCCAAGAGCGGCGCAAGCGATAATCCACCCATTGCCCTGTGTACTGGAAATAGTGAATTTCCATTGGAATAGCAAACAGTTGGGGATGATTATCTAAGAGGCTACGGAGGAGGCTAGAACCGCTCTTATGGCAGCCCAGCAGGAATATGGGGGCGGTCAGGTTTGGCTTATTCGTCGTCACTTATTTTGGCTCCGCAATTGATATTTGCTGTGGGTTTGTAGTTGAGCTTTAGCCGTTGGCATTAAGTTTGTACTTGGGCTTTAGACCTCGTTTAAGTGCCCTTTGTTAGGGTTTAAACGCAGGGGGAAAATTTGAGTAGCCCGATGATAAACTTATTTTCTCATTAGGGCTTTAATTTTCTTTTTGACAATTTGATATGGCTGACCAATTGTCTGATAATATTGATTCATTTTTTGGAATTGTTCCACTTCTTCGACTAAGTTTGCAATCGGAGATAATTGCTGGGCGAATAGCTGTTGAGCGTGCTGGTAAATTTTTACATCTATGTAGTTCTGATTTTCTATGGCTTGAATGGTTTCTAGGGACAAGCTGTCTTTCATGGGCTTGTTTTTAGTGACTTTTTCTTTGACATAAAAAATGTTTTTCCAACCAAATGTTTTTTGCAGTAATATCAAGGTTTCATCAAATTGTTCCATAATTCCCACTACTGCCATTTGCTCTAGATTTTGCCGGGATTTTTCCAGGATTTCATCAGACCGTTCTGCTAGGTTGCCGCTCCTTTTGTCAATCCCGGAAAGGAGGATGGCTTGACCGTTGTTTAGTTCGGTGGATATGCCGCTGTTTACATAATCTAACAGGGTCATATTTTGAGAGGTAATTTTTTCATGCAGGTAGTGGTTGGGTTTGCGCAGAACGTAGTAATAGTGAGATATCACTCGTTCTACTGGGTCCCGGAGCATGGTGATGTAAGTACAAGGCTCAGAGAGAAACTGATGTAGTCCGAAAGGCATATGGCCTTTGAGGACTTTGATTTTCATTCTTTGGGCTTCTGGTAGTTGCTTAAACTGTTCGATCGCGGCTTCCGGGTTGGTGCCGTCCAGGGTACAAGTGAGGTGTTTAGGATACTGTCTTTCGATGATTTGATGCAGGGTAGTTCCCGCTGCTTTGGGAATATGCACGAAAATTAAAGGATTTCCAGTGTTTGTCATTGGTCAACAGTCCTGAGTCATTGGTGATTGGTTGTTGGTTGTTGGTGATTGGTCATTTGTCCTTTGTTCTTGGTCATGGGACAAGCGGAGTTGCGGACAAATGACCAAATTTTACTCGGATTTGGGTTTTTGCTTGAGAGTTTTGCGAATCTGCCACATTTCCGAAATAGCCTGTTTGCCGTTAGGGGGAGCGAGCCAAAAACCACCGTAGAAGAGGGTGTAAAGAGCTGCTTCTCCGACTAGGCGTAAGCCAACAAAGATGAGGGGTATTTCGCCGGTGACGGGGGGAAGCTGACGATCGACCACAGCCAGAACGAAACCAGCAGCGATCGCCGCCATTGCGGGACGACCGATCGCATCCCACAAATCCTGAAGCTGTAGCGGTGTCCCCCGATAGCAGTGAATGATACTGGGTATGCGTGTAATCAGCACACTACAGCTAAAAGCCGTTGCCACCCCTAAAGCACCCCAGCGCACCCCGATGGCGAAACTCGCCACAGTAATGGCCGAAATAATCACATTCACCTGAAATTGGCGATCGGTGCGGCCAAGAGAAGTATAAACCCAACCGGTGGCCATATTAAAAGTACCCAAAAAAGAAGGAATAGCCAGTTGCTGAAAAATCGGCACCGCACTCAGCCACTTTTCCCCTAACAATAGCAAAATCACTTCATCCGCTGTCACCAGCAAAAAAGCCACTACCGGCATTCCCAGAGACACCGCCAACCGCAACCCCATCCGGTAAAAAGAGCGATAGCGTTCGGGGTTATCTTGAAGACGGCACAGAGCTGGGAGAGCCACCGCCCCGATCGGAGTGTTGATTTGGGTGATGGGCAGCAGCAGCAAATTGTACGCCTTGGTGTAAAGTCCCAGGGGTATCGCCCCCCAGAACTTACCAATCAGAATATAGTCAGCATTGCGGGTGAAATAGTTGATGGCATTAAAACCAGCCAAGTAACCACCAAAAGCCAGCATCGATCGTACACCAGCACCGCGCACAAACCAGCCGGGACGCCAGCCGCAAGCCAACCAAGAACCAACCGCCGTGACGATACCCACCGTCACCTGCATAATTGCCAAGGCCCAGTATTCATATTCATTGGGCAAGATCAGCGCGGCGACGATACCGGAGCCAATACCGATGATACTAGAGACCAAATCGATTTTCGCGATATCGCCGAAGCGCATTTGCCGCTTCAGCAGAGATTGATGCTGGACGCTCAAACCACCCACAAAAAACCCCGTAGAGAGGAGGACAGCCAGAGCTGTCAAGCGTCCATCGCCATAAAACATAGCAATGAGGGGTGAGAGAATCATCACCACCACCATAATTGCCGACCCGAATCCCACATTAATCCAAAATAGGGTGCTGACTTGGCTGTGGTTGATTTCTGATCTTTGCACCGTCGCCTGGGACAAGCCTAAATCCTTGAAATTGCCCACAAAGCTGGTGATGGTGGTCACCATCGCCACCAAACCGTAGTCCGCCGGGGACAGCATCCGCGCTAAAACGGCGGTGGAGCCCAGATTGAGGATAAACTTAGCAATCTGGGTAGTCATCGTCACTACACCACTGCGCACAGAGCGACTTTTGAGGTCTGCCTCAATGTGGTCAGTGCGGAAATATCGGTCTGGGTCAGGAGTGGGAGGGGTTTTACTGGTAGAATCAGACAAGTTGACACCTCTACGGTCAAGATGGGGGAATGCGAGACGGGGCGCTGTCGAAGGCGCGGGCAATGGCCTGCCAAGCCCGCTTGCGGTTTAAATCCTTGTCTAGAGGTAGGGGGCGGACTGGCTCCCCGTCATCCCGAGGACGAAACCCAGCAATCCAAGTGTAGCGATCGCTCAACCCCCATGTCATCACCCCCATCACCGCTGGCTCATCCAGAGCCGCACTCAAATAATCCTCATAAGCCGTCGCCACCATATTGTCCCGCTGCACCACATCACCGGGCAAATTGCGATCGGTGGCATCCATTTCTGTAATCATAATTTTTAAACCCATTGCCGCCACCTCCGCCAAAAACTTCCGCAACACCTCCGGCTTAAAAGGCAGCTCTCCGGGAAATAAATGCCCTTGCACCCCCAACACCTGCACCGGTGTCCCCTTAGACTTCAGTCGCTCTAGCAGTTTCAGCAAACCTGTCCGCCGCTGTTCCATCTCCGGCGTATCATAATCTAGACGATTTTCGTTATACACCAGCAGCGCTTTTGGGTCAGTTTCCGCCGCTACCCGAAATGCCAAATCGATATAATCTGCTCCCAGGAACTTCAGCCAAGGCGTTTTGCGCAAACCGTCCTGGCGCCCTTGAGATGGCATAATTGCTTCATTCACCACATCCCAAGAGTGAACCTTCCCCGCATAGTACCCCGCCACTCGCTGAATATGCTCTGTCAGCACCGCCTCGGCATTTTTCTCTGTCACCGTCTCCTCAAACCACTCTGGCATCGACTTATGCCAAATCAACGGATGACCGCGAAAGAGCATTTTTTGCCTTTGGGTGAAATCATAAAGCCAATCCAAACGTTTAAAATTAAACGTCTCTGGATCTGGGCGCAGATTTTTCCACTTCATATCTGATTCCGCCACTAAAACGGCGGACTCGCGAGCGAACTCAGTGGCAAAGGCTTCATCTTTGGAAAGCTGCCCGAAACCCGACGCCGCCCCAAAAAACAGACCCTTAGCCGCTGCCCGTTCTTTCAGAGGTGCATCGCCCGTCACCTGAAAATTATCTCTTACCTGCACTGGGGTGTCTGTAGGCTCTGGCTTGGAGGTAGCTTTCTTTTGCCGAGCCTGCAATTGATGCGCCCCCACTGCCACCGCCAACCCAGTCACGCCAGCGCCCAAACCGATCAAAAACGAACGGCGTCCCAACAGTCCACGATTATTCCTCATATTTGTCCAAAATTAATCCGTCTTTCGCCGCCGGTGCCACAATTCCACTATGAAAAGCCACAAGACGAACCAAGGCTCTACCAAATAGCGCCGCCAGAGGCGACCGGGCTCGCTGACCAAGCGGAAGAGCCATTCTAGACCCACTTTCCCCGCCCACCGTGGTGGTGTGGGCACTGCCCCAGCCACATAGTCGATCGCCGCCCCAGCCGTCAAGATTGCATTCACCCTGATGCTATCCATATTATCCAATACCCAGTGTTCTTGCCGAGGCATCCCCATCCCTACCATTAGCACCTGGGGCTGAAAAGCATTGATTTTTTCCAATAACACCTGGTTATCTTCGCTATCCCGGCGGGCGTCAAAATAGCCATCTGCAGTGGTAATTTCCAATCCCGGATATCGCTGCTGGAGAATTCTCGCTCCCCGATCGGCCACTCCTGGCTTAGAACCAAGGTAAAACACTCGCCAATTCTCTGCCGCTGCATCTGCCATCAGGGGATCAATCCAGTCAGCATAAGTCACCCGGTGTTCGCGGCGGAGGGGGTAGCCTAATAGTCGCCCCAACCAAATCAAGGGCATTCCGTCCACATGGATGTACTCCGATCGAGCGTAAAAATCCCGCATTTTGGCATCCTTGTGGAAGAGGCGGAGGCTGTTCATGTTGTGATTCGCAATCAACCACCGTTCCCCCCGTTGCACGGACTGCCGGACCAGCTCGTTTAAATCCTCGATCGTCAGGGCGTTTACCCAAACCCCCAGAAATTGATAAGACTCCACCACTAAGCCTCCTGTGGCTCAAAATTGTCTCGGTTCTTAGTTGGGCTTTAGCCCAAAAAAACGACGGGGTGACGGGGTGACGAGTCCCCTAACGGGAGGGTGCGTTGTCGAAGGCGCGGGCGATCGCCTGCCAAGCCAGCTTCCGTTGGAAATCCTGATCTAGGGGGAGGGGGCGCACCGCCATCCCGTCATCCCGGGGGCGTACCCCAGCGATCCAGGTGTAGCGATCGCTCAGCCCCCAGTTTAGCACCCCAATTACGGCGGGCTCGTCGAGTACCACATCTAGATAATCTTGATAAACGCCCGCCACTAAGCGATCGCGCACCGCAATATCCCCAGGTAACATCCGATCGGTGACATCCAGCTCTGTAATCATAATTTTCAGCCCCAAACTAGCCACATCACTCAAAAACTGCCGCAGCTTTTTTGGTTTAAATGGCATTTCATTAGCAAACAAGTGCCCTTGAATACCCAGAGCTTGCACCGGAGTTTTCCGGGACTTTAACCCCTCCAACAGCTTCAGCACAGCCACTCTTCTCCCCTCCATTTCCGGCGTATCATAATCCAGCCTGTGGTCGTTATATACCAACAAAGCCTGTGGATCTGCCTGCGCCGCCGCTTGAAAAGCCAAGTCTATGTATTCCGGCCCTAAAAACTCTAGCCAAGGGGTGCGGCGCAAACCATCTGACCGGCCATTAGCGGGAAATATCGCTTCATTGACCACATCCCATGATTGCATTTTCCCTGCATAATGTCCCGCCACAGTAGCAATATGTTCTAACATTACCTGCTCGGCGTTTTGCTTGTTCACATTTGCCTCAAACCAGTCGGGCAAAGCTTTATGCCAAATCAGAGTATGTCCCCGTAATTGCATCCCCCGTTCCGAAGCAAATTTAGCCAACCAATCTCCTTGGTTAAAGTCAAAAGTTTTGGGACCAGGCCGCAGCTCTTGCCACTTCATTGAGTTTACTGGGACTAGGATGCCGCACTCTGCGGCGAAGCGATTAGCCAAATCAACGTTTTTGGCTAGCTCTTGATAGCTACTCGCCGCACCGTAAATCAATCCTTTCGCTTGGGCACGCTCTCGTAATGGTTGCTCCCCAACCACCGTAAAATCTCTCCTAGCCACCTCAATTTTTTGCCACATATCGGCCATTGGCTGCTTGATTTTCTCGGTGATAATGGAAGCACCAGCCCCGACTAAAACTCCTAATCCAAACACAAAACTGCGTCGTTTATACACACTCCACCCTAACGCTGCCTTTGACTTAAAATGGTCTCGGTTTTGGTAACAATATCCTGCACCCGGGAGCGCCAACTGTGCTGCGCCACTACTTCTCGGCGCGCCTGTTGCCCCATCTGGGATAATCGCTCGTGGGCTTGAGAAACTCTGACTAAAGCCTGTTTGAGCCCTTCTAAATCACCAGCGGGAAATAAAAACCCGGTTTCTCCTTCTTTGAGGGTGCGTTGGGCATCCTCAAAAGCGGAAGCAATCACCGGTTTGGCCATTGCCATATATTCATATATTTTCAGTGGCGAATGATACATTTTACCCAATTCTGGGGATTCGATTTGACCGGAGTAGCCCACATCAAAACCCGCTACGGCTTCGGGCACCTGTAGCTGGGATAACCGCCCCACAAATCTCACCCTGTCCGCCAAACCTAAATTCTGGGTTAGAGATTTCCAATCTTCTAACATCAACCCATCACCCACCACCACCAGAGATAAATCAATGCCCTGGTTTTTCACCTCGGACATCGCTTGTAGGAGTAAATCTAAGGCTTGCCAGTTGGTGAGCGTCCCCACAAAGCCGATCGTCAGTCCCGGAAACAAGCGTTGTGGCTGATAAGCATCTGGGTTGAAAAACTCCACATCCACCCCATTGGGGATAACCAGCACTTTTTGCGGCGATACCTGCGCCTCCCGTACTACAATCTCCTTGAGAGTTTCGCTGACGCAAACTAAAACATCGCATTGGCGATAAGCCCCTACTTCAATGCGTCTCGCCAGTCCACTGAGAACTACGCTTTTGCGAGCAAACTTGGCTTCATAGAAAAAAGGCCCGCTAGTTTCTAGGAGCCAGGGGATACCCCGCCGCTGGAAAATCCAGCCGAGGGATTGCAAAGCGGCGAACCGCTCATAAACCCAATCTACTTCTCTGCCCATTTCCCGCCAAGCTCGCTGGGCATTGACGAAACCCAAAATCAGGCGGGTGATATCGATGAACAAGGTGCGCCACCAGTTGCCACTCACTGCGGCTTCTGAACCTTTACCCCGCCAGTTAGAGGGTACTCTGTCACCCACAATATACTTTTTCACTGGGTAGCCCAGGGATTCAAATGCCCTAATCACGCCCAGCACATGGGCTCTCGGCCCGCTAGCTTCGGCTTCTGGGTTGGTAGATACTCTAGGGGCTGCAGAAAGATATCCGATTTTCATATTGGGCAGTTTGGATAGATTTTTTTTCGGTTCTTAGTTGGGCTTCAGCCCTCTTTCATCGGTTCGTAGTTGGGCTTCAGCCCTCTTAAAAAGGTTCGTAGTAGGGCTTTAGCCCTCTTGATTAGGTTCACCTTTTTTGTGGGCTGAAGCCCAACTACGAACATGATTGGGCTAAAGCCCAACTACGAACTGGGAGATTGATAGGTTTCTACGGCGGCGCGGAGTTGTCCTTGGTTGGCGTCTAGGAGGTTTTGGGCTTCTTCTTTGTCAAGACCGGTCCAGTGCATGACGAGAGCGCGTTTGACGGAAAGACCGGCGGCGTCGAGGAGGTAGGCGCAGTCAGAACGGTTGAGGCGGGTGAGGTCTTGGAGGATGCGCAGGGAGCGATCGCGCAGTTTGTTGTTGGTAACAGCCACATCTACCATCCGGTTGCCATAGACTTTGCCCAGTTTCACCATCACGCTGGTGGAGATGATGTTGAGGGCGAGTTTGGTCACGGTTCCGGCTTTCAAGCGGGTAGAACCGGCGAGGATTTCTGGCCCTACTAATAGGCGGATATCTACATCAGTATTGGCTGGGGCTTGCTCAGCGGGTACGCAGGCGAGGAAAATAGTCGCCGCCCCCCGACTGCGGGCAGCTTCTATGGATCCAAGGACAAAGGGGGTAGTACCGCCTGCGGTGATGCCTAAGACGACATCATGCTGTCCGATATGGCGCATGGCGATCGCCTCATATCCGTCCTCAAACCGGTCCTCGAGGTCTTCTGAAGAGCGAACCAGCGCTCCTGCACCCCCAGCAATGATTCCCTGCACCAATTCCGGTGGTGTGCAAAAAGTGGGGGGACATTCGGCGGCGTCCAATACCCCCAGGCGTCCGCTGGTTCCGGCTCCTACGTAGAATAGGCGCCCCCCACTGCGCAGAGCGGTGGCGGTGATGTCGATCGCGGCGGCGAGATCCTCCCGCGCATGGGCGATCGCCGCCAGCACCTTGGCGTCCTCCTGATTGAACAAATCCACCAATTCCAGAGATGATAGCCGGTCTAAATTAATACTATTGGGATTTACCTGCTCGGTCAGCAAATATCCCCGGTCTTGTAATTCTGTCATCTACTATCCGCGCTCAATCAAAAATAAACATTACACTAAAGGAGTTTTTCCAACTGGCGGCGGATGCGTTCCAGCTCCGTCTCAGACATATGTTGCTGGCGCCCCTCCGGCGGCGACGCCGCAGTTTCCGGCGGTTTGTCTGGTTCCCAGTCTGGTTGCTCCACATTGCTTTCCGGCGGAATTGCCAGGGCACCTTCGGGGACTAATTGCGACTCATAACCTGCATCCTGACAAAATTCCTCGACCTCTTCCGAGTCGATCCCTTCCGGCGTCGGTGCCCCAAAGTCCTGGGCTTCCAGCATCATCGCATACCGCGCCGCGTCATCTTCCGACTCGAACATCAGCACCACATTGCGATCGCCCATCCGCAGGGTGTGGATTCCTTCATTCTCCGTTCTGGCATTAAATAGTAAGACGAACACTCGCATGGATTCAGACGCTCTCTTAAAAATCCTGCCCTCAATCTTAACAAAGGCTGGCGCCCCCGCCAGGGGAGATGGGCAGATGGGGGGACGGGGAGACGGGGGGACCCGGAGACGGGGGACGGGGGACCCGGAGATGGGGAGACGGGGAGACCCGGAGACGCGGTTCGGCTTCGCTCACCGACCGGGGAGACGGGGAGACGGGGGGACGGGGAAACAAAAACTTATTCCATCACTAATGTGTCTCTCACTTAACAATTAATTTATGGTTTACTTTCTAGAGGAGATTGCCCACCGCAAGCACATAAAAATCATTAAAGCTGCTATAATGGCTAAAAATCACCATTGTCCCGGCAAGGCGGCCAATCATAATTAACGCCTTGCCTAGATATTTCCTGCCAATTATCTCACTTGTGTATCTTCAGGGTGACAAGCCCGAGGGGTCGGGTGTCCAGATGAACAAATCCCCTAAGCCAAAAATTTTGGGTCAATCATTGAGGGTGTCCGCCGCGATCGGCGTCAGCCTAATTCTACTCATCGCTGTGGGTGGTATAGCATATTTGCGCTACTTTGTCAACAATAAACTCTCACCTTTAGTTGCCAAAGAACTGAGCCAACTCATCAACCGTCCGGTAGAAATTGGCTCAGTGAAATCATTTTCCCTCACCGGGTTGCGCATTGGTGCCAGTGCCCTCCCAGCCTCTAAAGAGGACCCGGATTTTGCCACAGTTCCGGAGGTCTCAGTAGCTTACAACCCGCTGTTACTTCTGAGTACCCGCACCCTCAACCTAGATATTACCCTCATCAATCCCGAATTATACGTAGAACAAGACGAGGCAGGCAACTGGCTACAACTAAAACTGAAAACTAAACCAGAAGCATCCGGGCCGATTAAAATCCAGTTAGACAACATCCGCATCCGCAATGCCTCCCTCGTCCTCGTGCCTAATCCCCAAAAGCGGGCTAAACTGATGGCAGTGGGCAACTTAGCCGCAAAAACACCCCCACCCGCCCCAGTTGCCATCAGAAAATTAAATGGCAAAGCCGAATTTTCCAACCAACAAAAACAGGTAAACTATGAAGTCACCGGCCAACCTGACAGCGGTGGCGTCGTCAATATTCAAGGCGAGTCCTTGTTACAGTCACCCCTCCGCACCAAGATATTTATCAGGGGAACTGACCTCGCGGCTAAACCGATTATGCCTTTAATTCCTAATGTTCCTATAGAAGCCTATAGCGGGGAAATTGATTGTAATTTGGGCATAGAATTAGAAGAAACCGAGGTACTGTCTTGGCAGGGAACCGCTGGATTTAAGAATATTACTGGACAACTCGCGGGTTTGCAAAAAGGCATCTCTGGCGCCAGCGGTATTCTCAAATTCCGGGAATTAGCGGTTGATTTAGATAATACAGTGGCGATTTATGGCCAACTGCCTTTGCGGCTGAGTGGCAGTATTGATACAGAGTCGGAATATAATTTAAGCATAGAAATCCCCCCAGCAAATCAAGAGCAATTTATCAAAACTCTGGATTTAGAAATCCCTGTGCCTGTGATGGCGGAGGCGGCGGGTGATTTGCGCGTCACTGGCGCTTTGAATAATCCCATTTTATCTGGTGTGGTGGCGACTACGAAAACTAGCCGCATCGACTTAGTGGATTTTAGTAAGATTCGGGCGGAATTTAAAATCGAAAACGATATTCTCACCCTGGAAGATTTGCAGGCAAAACCTGTGGTGGGGGGGAGTATTAGTGGTAAAGGCACGATGCTGTTGGGGGAAGTCTCGAAAATCTCGATCGCTCTGCGAGCTGATGATTTACCAGGGGATAAGCTGGGGGAAATTTACAGCGGCGAGCCTGTGGGGGTGAAAATTGGGGCGATCGGCGCCGATGTGGAAGTCAGCGGTAGCGCCACCGCACCCCTCACCACCATTCAGTGGCAAGCACCCAACGCCCTCTATCCCGCCACCGGCCAACTCCAGATTACCAAAGAAACCACCACATTTAACAATACCATCATCCAAATCGGTGGTGGACGCCTCCGCGCCGAAGGTCAACTCATCAAAAACAACTGGCAAGCCATTCTGCGTGGCGAACAAATCCAACTATCCCCATTAATCGACCCAAAATTAACGGCAGATAACCCCCAACTCACCACCTTTTTAGATACCAATCCCGCTATTATTTCCTCCCGCGCCACTCTTTCAGGTAATCTCTCATCCTTTGCCCCTGCTGATATCATAGCCGAAGGCGAAATGAAACTCGCCATCAGCAACAGCATCATCACCGCCACGGGGAATTCTAGGGGCGGTAAATGGCAGGCAACTGCCAGTTTTAATGATGGCAAAACCCTAAGCCTCAATCAATTCGCTGCTGATATCCCGCTACCAGTAGGATTATCTGGTGGTAGCGTCACCGTTGTGGGCAATACCGACCTATTCACCACCACAAATAACACCACCCCCCCACCAGAACCCTTAAAGCAAATCGCCGCCTCCGGGACATTGCAGCTAGACGTTAAAGGTATTGCCACAGGAGTAAAATTTGACCTGCAAAAGGGACAATGGCAAGCCGCAGTAAATCTGGCGCCAAATACACCCCTAGAGAGTATTTTTGCCTTGATGCAATTAAACTCTTTTGCTAACAGTGATAACTCGTCTGTGCAATTTGCCAGAGCCCAACTATCTGGCAACGTGGATGCTCGCGATATTAAAGATATCGCTGTAGTCGGAGAGGCGCAACTCAATCTCTCTGGTGGTACAAGCAGCCTCAGTGGCAGTTTGCGTGGCGGTTTTTGGCAAGCGGAAGCCAAGATAACTCCGGGAACTCCTTTCCCTCTGAACCCGATCGCTCCCCAACTGCCAGTTGCTGTGGCTATCACTGAAGGTAATATCAAAGGTTCTGGCACCACTGATGCTTTGCTTAACCCCGAACCTACCGCCATCATTGAGGCAATTTCCCTCAGTGGCGCCGCAAAACTGAATGTGGCGGGAGGTGCGGCGACGATAAGTGGCACTTTGGCGCAGGGGAGATGGCAAGCAGAAGCAAAAATAACTCCGGGAACTCCTTTCGCGCTTAACCCGATCGCTCCCCAAATACCAATTCCTGTAACTCTTACCGATGCTGCTTTTAAAGGTTCTGGCACTACAGCGGCGATTTTGAACAATCTCGAACCAATGGCATTGCTGGGGAGCATCAATGCTTCTGGGGAAGCACGAGTTAAAATTGGCGGTGGTGATGCTACTTTGGGGGGCAGTTTGCGCGCTGGCGAATGGCAGGCGGCGATATCTGGCAGTGAAATTGCTCTTAATGGTTTGGCTCCCCAATTGCCAGTGCCAGTTATGCTCCGTCAAGGCTCATTTGTGGGTTCTGGTTCTGTGGCAAAAATTATGTCTTTGGAGGATATGATTGCCTCTGGGGATGCCCAACTAGACCTCGCAGGAGGAGCAGCAGAAGTAAAAGGCTCTGCGGGAAATGGGAGATGGCAAGCGGCAGTTACTGGTACAACGATTAATTTAACCAAATTGCTTCCTAATTTGCCGTTTCCGGTGCAACTTGCTCAAGGTGATGTGAAACTATCGGGCACTACGGCTGCTTTAACTATAGCAGATACTATTGCCGATGGCGCGATAAAACTGGTCTCCCCGTCTCCCCGTCTCCCCGTCTCCCCGTCTCCTTTACTCCCCCTAGAAACTGCTTTTCGTTGGGATGGGGAAAAGCTACAAGTTTTGCAGGCGAAAGCTCCCGGTTTCGAGGCTAACGGGGTGGCTTTTATCGATGCCAAGAGTCAACCGGTGCCGGTGTTAAAGTCGTTTGATTTTAATTTGAATGCGCAACAGTTTGATTTAGCGAATTTACCTTTGCCGGTGGATATGGTGCGGCAGTATTTACCTGGGGATGATATAGTATTGGCCGGTTTGGCGGATTTCCAAGGGCAAATCAAGGGCAGCGCCAGAAAAGAGCAAGTTGGAGGGTTGCCTCTACCTTTTGACCTGCAGGTGGATGGGAATTTACGGGTGCAAAATTTGGTGGCAATGGGGCGGAATTTTGCCCCGGAAATGGCGGGGATGGTGCGGGTGGATACGCGAGAGGAAATATCCTTTTGGTTGTCTGGGGGTGAGGATAAAATCGAGCTGGCGGTGAAAACTGCGGGCTGGAATTTCGGCGCGGGAGGAAATTTATATCCTCAGTGGCTGTTGGCGGCGGTGAAGCAGGGGGAAATTAGCTTAGAAGCTCGGTTGGAAAGGGAGCGGTTGCTGGTATCTTTGGCTAATTTTCCTTTGGAATTCTTGCAGTTAGCTCCGGCGCCAGAATTGGGTTTTGATGCAGTAACTGGTAGTTTGAGTGGTGAGGGAGATTTTGATTTACGGCGAATGGTGGGTAAGGGGGAAATTGTGGTTGCCCACCCGCGTTTGGGTTATTTGCAGGCGGTGGAGTTGAAAACTCAGGCGATTTATGATGGGGAGAGTTTGACTTTGGGTGATGGCTTGTTGCGGCTGCAAAATAGCAGTTATTCATTTAATGCTCGGATTGTGCCGGGGGATAATCCGGCGGTGGAGGGTAAAATTACGGTCACTGATGGGGAATTGGGCGATATTATGGCGGCGATGCGGTGGTTTACTCTTGAGGATTTGCAAAGGGGTTTGATGCCGCCACAATATGCGAAAAAGGAGGCAGTAGATTCGGTGTCTGTGGGGGTTTCTGATGCTTCTTTACTGATGCAGTTGCGCCGGTTGTCGGAGATTACGGCGTTGTTGCAGAAAACGGCGGCGGTACGTCAGACGCCGGGAACGCCGGAAATGTTGGATGTGCGGGGGAAATTTAGCGGCGAAATTGGGTTTGCGGGGACGCTGGCGACGGGGATAAGTGCGGATTTTAATTTGGAAGGACGCGCATTACAGTGGTTGCCACAGTTGCCTTATCACGAGGTGGTAGGTGTGGAGGTGGTGAAAAATGAGGGACGGGTAATTGATGTGGAGCGGGCTATTGTGCGGGGGAGTTTTAAGGATGGGGTGGTGACTTTTAATCCGCTACGCTTGGAGGCGAAAGGAGATAAGGGTACGGTGGTTTCTTTTGTGGGCAGTTTGGGTCTGGAAAATCAATTGGGGCAGGTGCGGGTGGAAAATCTGGCGGTGGCGGATTTACGCAATTTTATCGATACTCAGGGATATGAGGTGGATGGTTGGGTGAATTTAAAGGCGACGGTGGCGGGGAGTATTCTAAATCCGCAGGCTTTGGGTGAGGTGAGTTTTTCTGAGGTGCGGTTGAATGGGGAGCCGCTGGAGAATTTGCGCGGGAGTTTTAATTATGCCCAATCTCGGTTAAATTTTAGTACGATCGCGCCGTCTAATTTACAGGTAACGGCGAGTTTACCGGTGCCACCGACGCCGGATAATAATGCGATTAGTTTTAGTGGGAATATTAGTGATGATGGGTTGAAGTTGATTAATATTTTGAGCGGGAAGCAGGTGGAATGGGTGACGGGTTCGGGTCGGGTGGATATTGAGGCACGAGCCCGGTGGGATACGGAAAAGGGTAGGATTACGGAGTTGGTGGCTACGGGTGATGCTAGTTTTGAGGATGCCACGATTAATTCTTTGGCGCTCCCGGAACCGCTAACGGGGGTGCGGGGAAAGGCGCGGTTTGAGCGCGATCGGGTCTTTGTGGAAACCGCGAAGGGGACTTTTAGCAAGGGTTTGGTAGAAGCTACGGGGGTTTTGCCTTTGTATCAACCGTTATCCCCAACGGATTCTGATGCGGGCAATCCTTTAACTGTGGTTTTGGAGGGGATAAAAATCAATCTCAAGGGGTTGTATAGTGGGGGGGTTGAGGGCAGGGTTTCTGTGGAAGGTACGTTTTTATCTCCGCAAATTGGCGGCAATGTTTCCCTGTTTGATGGGGTGGTGTTATTGCCGGATCCTTCGCAGCAGGTGGCGGCTCCTCCCCCACCAGAAACCGAGGAGGTGGTAGCGCCACGTTATGATAATTTGCGGTTGCGGTTGCGGGACAATGTGCGGGTGGTTAGTCCGCCGCTGTTGGAGTTTGTGGCGCAGGGGAATCTCCAGGTTAATGGGTTTATTGATGATGTGCCGAATTTGAATATTAAAGGTGTGATTCGCCTGTTGCGGGGACGGGTGAATTTATGGACGACCCAGTTTCGTTTGGAGCGGGGTTATGAGCATTTCGCTCGGTTTGTGGGGGATTCTGACCCGGTTTTACAGGTGCGTTTGATTGCGTCGGTGCCAGAGGTGACGCGGCGAGAAACTGTGGCTTCGGGTTCTTCGGCGGAAATTGCGGAGAACATTAATACGACGATCGGGACAGTGCGCACGGTGCGGGTGCAGGCGGGGGTTAATGGTCGCTCTTCTCAGTTGTTGGATCTGTTGGAGCTGAAGAGTTCCCCGCCACGGGATGAGGGGGAAATTGTGGCGTTGATTGGGGGGGGTTTTATTACGACTTTGGGGCGGGCGGATAGTCCTTTGGCGATCGCCAACCTCGCTGGGGGCGCTTTGCTCAACAATGTTCAGGATGTAATTGGTAATACTCTCAATCTCAGCGAATTTCGTCTCGCTCCCTCTCTGGTGAAATCTGGTAGGTCAACCCAACTGGCTTTAGAAGCGGAAGCTGGTATCGATGTCACGGATAATTTATCGGTTTCGGTGTTCCGCATTCTCTTGGAAAATCAAACTACTCGTTATAATGTGCGCTATCGTTTTAATGATAAAATCCTGGTGCGCGGTTCCACGGATTTTCAGGGTGATACTCAAGCCGGAGTAGAGTTTGAGTTTAGATTTTAGGTGTTTTCATTGGGGTAAATAAAGTTTCTTCCGGTGATGGCGTCATTGATATCAAGTCCGATAGCTTCGTTGGTGAATCAATCCAGCAATTCTCTCCCCCTCACCCTAAAACCGCGAATTGTCAAGTGGTTTTATTTCTTTTTTCCAGAATTGAGTTAAAATAATATATATTAGATGACTATTGGAGGTTAATCACCATGAGAAAAATCTCAGAAAATCATCAAAAGCCGCGTCTGGGCGGGGTCTTCCCGGAACTCAACTACACGCCGGAAGAGCTAGCCAGACTAGAGGCAGAAAGGGATGCTTTATTCCAGCGGTGTAACGCAATTTTCCGGGCGGTTCAGCCGGAACTCATCAACGACCACTACGACTGGTTTATGGTCATCGAGCCCGAAAGTGGGGACTATTTCATCGATAAAGATGAAGATGTGGCCAAACAGAAGGCAGATGCAAAATATCCCAATTGCCGAGGAGTGATTTTCTGCATCAATGAAACGGGAGCCTGTGAAAAAATATGATTTCAGGGGAGGTAAACCGAAAGGGTGAGTTACTGTTTGTCCTTTGTCCTTTGTCCTTGGGAAAAGAAACCGGGTTTCTACGATAATTTTTGCATCATATCCGAGGTTGGTTTAAGAAACCCGGTTTCTGGAGTAATCAATTCGCTAATTTTTATTAATTTTTTATTTTTTTCTAGCTCAATTGAGTTATAAGAAGAAATATCAGATAACCACTGGAGGTTAATCACCCATGAAGAACATATCAGAGACTCATTTCAATCCGCGTCTGGGCAGGGTATTCCCCGGTCGCCAACTAACCGCAGAAGAAATAGAGCTTAGAGAGGCGGAATTACAAAAATTAATGAAACGGTGTGACGAAATTTTCGAGGCGGCGAAACCTCACCTGATTGACGATTACTATGACTGGTTTATGGTCATTGAACCGGAGAGTGGGGACTATTTTATCGACCCAGACGACATGGTGGCAGAACAAAAAGCTGATGCCAAATACCCGAATGCCCGTTGTGTGGTGTACCGCATCAATGAAACCGGAGCCTGTCATCGAGTATGATTACTGGCGAGTTTAACCAAAAGGGTGAGTTAGAGTTTAATATCACTGTGATTGCCGCTGATGACACCCTTTTCCCAGTTCGGGCAATTCTCGATACCGGTTTCAATGATTGGCTGCTGATTAATAACGAAGATGCGCAGGATTTGGGGTGGGTGCAGCAGCGGAAACCAAGAACAGTCCAGACAGCAGGTGGGATAAGAGTTTTTAATCTCTACGAGGGAATTGTACTGATTGATGGTGAGGAGCTTATTGTCAGGGTTTTGGCAGGAGACGAAATTAAAGAAATTCTCCTGGGGCTGCGTTGGTTGCGGTTCAAGCGACTGGTGGCGGATTTTGCCGCTGGAGTTTTGACTTTAGGGTAGGGGAATTTGGGGTGATCGCTTTGTGAACCTGACGGTTTGTCCCTGGAAGTTGGGGACGGGGGCAAGGGGCGATCGCACTTAGGGGCAAAACTGACTTACTTCTTGGGAATAATGTGATGCTGAAGCCATTGTGTCAGTTGTTCTCGTCCTAAATCACCGGATGCCACTTGTAAAATAATTTGTTCTTGTTCGTCAACTGCAGCAGAAATTTCAAACCCATTCAGAACGAGGAAAACTTCCATTGCTGCGTGACCAATGCGTTTGTTACCATCTACAAAAGCATGGTTTTTAATTAAAGAAAATCCTAACGCCGCCGCTTTTTCTACAATAGTGGGATAAAGTTCATCTCCACCAAACATCATACGCGGTTGAGCTACAGCAGAGTCTAAGGCTCCCAAATTGGCAACTCCAGCGATTCCACCAGATTGCTCCATGAGATGCCGATAAATTTCTAGTACCTCATCGAGTGTTAGATAACGCATTATTTCAGTCGCTGATAAAGTTCTGTATTTTTGTTGAGAACGTATGCGATCGCGTTCTGAAATGAGACTTCCGGTTGATTCACCACTGCTTCTGCTCCCATTAAGAGCAATTCTTCTAGGGATACGCCCAAATGAGTGGCAGTGGCTTCTAGTTTTTGTAGCCGCTCTTCCGGAATTGTGATGGTGATAGTCTTCATTGTCTCCTCCAGGTTTACCAATTATCTATCATAGTAGCACATCAAATTCGGTGATAATTTTGTCTGGAGACTGTGGTGGCAGATTGGTAATTTCATTTGGGGGAAAGGGCGATCGTCCCTGGGGGTGAGGACAGGGGGAAGGGGCAAGGGGCGATCGACCTTGGCTGCTCATTTTAAAATACTTTTATGGCTTCAGGTAATCTTTTGGCCTCTTGAAACCATTCATCGTAAAGTTTTAATCCCATTTTTTTTGAAAATTCTTCAATAAATTCTACGCTGGAATTAACTGCCCATTTAGCACAACCATAGCCAAAGCATTTATCCGGAAAAAATGGATTTTGTACTCCTTCAGCAAATGGGTTTTCCTTGAACTTACCTTCGAGGTTTTTCCGCACTTTTTCGCGAGACGATTCCTCAGATTTTTCTATATCATCACCCCAAGGTTCAGGTTTGTAATGGACTATAGCGTTCCGCAAATTAATCAAAATTTCAATCCTCTGATATAGATATTCTCCCCTATCAAATAATTTTTTATCGGATACAGTCAACAAAGCTAGTTGGTACTTATCCAAAATATTTGGCTTTAGAGCGTCAAGTATGCGATAATTTCTAGGCTTTTCTTGGGTTGGTGTCTTCATATCAATTTCCCAAAAATTTGCTAGTCGTGAGACAATATTTGAATCTAAATTGCCAAAAAATTTATTTTTAACCTCAAACCTTGCTCGACAAAAAAGCTCGTTGATATATGCTTCAACAAACATTACTGTGTAAACTACAGATGCCATTGCATAACAAGTATCTTTTTTCATTAATTCGATCTGTTTTAATTTTAGATATTCGGTTAATCAATCAAATAGTTGGGATGGATTTTTTTCTTATTCAATTTTGTGACTTTCTTGAGCCAAAATAACAGCGGAATTTAAATATACAATAGATAAGTTGGGTATGGTAATCATGGTTTTTTTATTTGATGTTAGTTAAAACTACTTTTCGGCGATGCTGTCACAACACGCTAATACACACTCTATTACACTGTAAATTCACACAAACGCAATTTTTTGCTATGGATTACAGACACAGCAAGACAATATTTGATCTGGTTTATTCCATGCCATTTCTATAGCAACTATAATTTGGGGCACAATTACCTCTCCCGAACAGCTTTGACTAATTGCACATAGCGCATACCTAACCTAGATAACCCTACGCCGAAATTTACCACCTCCATGACTCTACCTTAATCCCTCAACGGAGTTTTGTCCATCCGTAATAATACTTAATTTTAGAAATTTTTAATAAATCTCCAGAATCCATAGCAAAACAACATGAATTAGTCAAGATTGACCTCATCCTGTAATCTGGGGCAACATTGTCACAAAAACTACAGAAATTACCCCAAAAAATACCTCTAACATCCCATCAGTAGCGATGCAATGACTCTGAGATACCCCCATAGCCACACAATCTCTACCTCCATACAAACCCCAACCATCAACCCGATTTCACCTTCCCAGAGGGGACGCGAAGACGGGAACCTGGGGTTGGTTTAAGGTTCCACTTACCTATCGGCTGTCAACGCCAAATTTACGCAAATTGTCATTTGTCCTTGGTCATTTGTCATTTGTCCTTTGTCAGGGGAGCAATTACAAGGGACCAGTGACAAGGGACAAGGGACAAGGGACCAGTGACCAGGGACAAATGACCAATAACAAGAGACCAAGGACAAATGACTACTGTAAATTCCTACAGCAGTTACTAATAGGTTCGTCGGCGAGATGCTCTAAGCCGATCGACCGCATCAACTCTCTCCATTCAGCGGCGATTTCTTCATCCCTGGGATTATCTCGGCGTAGTTCCGCCAGAGTCGTCAGGGTTTCATACCACAACCCATTTTTAGCATACAATTCCACTCGCTCTAGCGGTGTTTTCGCCGCTTCTAACTGACTCATTAATTCTCCATTCGTAGCTACTCGTTTCACCATTCCCGCTACATAATCATCCTCAGCGCGAATTCTGGGATTGCATCGATAGGAGAATTGCCACAAATATTGTTTGCCCATTTCCAAAGGAGGGGCACTTTCGGGTAAACGGAAGCTGATAATACCGGGCGTATTGGCAATATGCACCACGGTTTTGTACAGTTCCTTTTCTTCTTCATCTAACAGGAAAAACTCCACTTCACGGGGCAATTCTGAAGAATATGGCACGTAAAACCAGAATGTGGGATGTGCGGAAATCGTGCGGTTAATTTGAGATGCAATTAATGCCGTCAGGGGTTTATCTACTGGCGGACATGAGGTGCGACTACCAGAACCTTCCCGATCGTCTGGCGGTTCCGGATCTGGCGGCTCAAACTCCGTGGCTACCACAGAATCCGGTAATGTTTCTTGACGATTATCCCGCAGTAATTCCCCTACAGAAGTGCCATTAACCCGCGTCGCTGGCACGATTCCCATCAGGAGCAGCAGCGCGAATAGTGTCAATTTGCCCTGGTTTGACGATTGACCCCAACGATTTGACAAGTTTCTAACCCTCCGTGCAGTTTTGTTCTATTTACTTATTGTCGTAGAAGCAGAAATTTACGCAAATTTGTTATTTGTCCCTGGTCATTTGTCCTTTGTCATTGGCAATAAGTCCTTCTCCCCTCTCCCCTCGTGGGAGAGGGGTTGGGGGTGAGGGGACAAATAACCAGGGACCAATCACCAATGACAAAGCTGCAGGGATGAGGGGGGCCCAGGTGCCTTGAGTTAATAGCAGATAACAGATTGCATATAAGCTGATAATCCCACAGACGATCGCGCCACCAATCCAGAATTTACCTCGCACTCGCCACCCTATGACACTCCCAATTAATGACCACAGTGCAATCCAAATCGCTTCTCCCCACCATTCCCAGACGCCGATCAGGGGCCGTCCGTCCAGTGCAGCACTAAGTATATCGCTCACCATCTGCGCTTGTATCATTACTGCCCCAACTTCCTCCGCCGGGGATTGTGTGATACTGTACGGCGTGAGAAAATATTTGCCCCCGCTGTTGCGGCTAGTGACACCAATAATCACAATTCGGTCTTTGACGAGGTTGGGGTTAAAATCTACCGCCAAAACTTCGGTCAGGGTGAGAGACTTAGCCACCGGGAAAGAACGATAATTTAACATCACATACCACCCGCCTTTACCGAGAGTTTTGTATCCGCCAGTATTGGGTTTGATTTCATTAAATGTGGCTCTACCTATTTTAAAAACATTTTTTGGAATGTTTTCAATTGTAGGCAAAATATTTTCATATTCAAGATATTTGGTTGCCAATTGAAAGCTCAATGAAGTCCCAGTATTACATTGTGGATCCGCTTTCATAAACAAGAGCTGGCGGCGTACCACCCCATCCAGATCGACATTTATATCATCGAAACCCAATTGGTCTTTGGTAATTGCCGCTGGCCCTCGCACTGCTGGCTCATTCCCCCTCGGAAAACTACATACAACAAACAAATTAGATTGCTTTTGCATTTGGGCGATTAATTCCTGATGACCGGGAGGCTCCGGTTTATCTCGATAAATGGTTAACCCGATCGCTCGCGGTTGATGCTGTGCCAACTTCTGCAAAAGTTGGGTTAAAGTCGCATCAGAAAGAGGATATTGTGGCTGCGACTGCACGTCATTTTCCGTCACTTCCACCACTAAAATCCGGGGGTCGGGTGCTTCTGGGGGACGCGATCGCATCAAGTAATCATAGGCTTTTAGTTCCCATCCCTGCAACAGTCCCAACTGACGGATAATCAGAATCATCAAAGTCACCGCCACAGTGGTTAACCACATCGAGCGAGCCGGAACCAGAGAACGCGGCGGAGTTTTTGGAATTGGGGAGATTAGCGGCGCCTGCACCGAGCGTATTCGCCACGGCATCGGCACTTCCGCCGGATTTTGACAAATCACCGGCAACCAACTGGCACAGGGAAATTTATCCTCTAAACCTTGCAACCGTTCCCGCGCTTGCCGCACCGCCAAATAAAACGAATAACCACTAGAAAAAGCCTTGACAAATTTTACTAAAAATGCGTTAGCAACCCCATCAGCCACCGGTTCACGCATCACGATAATTTGGGGAATATGTAAATCCGCCAGTTCCGTAGCTAAACCCAAACCATCGCAAGAGTTAAAAATTGCAAGCTGCAAACCGCGAGATATAGCCGTTTTCAGCCCAGCTTTTAGATGAGAAATCCCGATTTTATCTGTAGGATTGATAGCCAATAAACCCCGATTGCCATTTTCTTGGCTCTCACTATGACCGGCAAAAAACAGAATATCCCACCCCTGCTCATCCCACAACTGCTCGTCAACTTCTAGGCGAGAAGGTTCTACCAAAAAAACCGTTTCGGCATCGTGAATTGATGCTAAAATTTCCCTATCAGCGGCGATATCGATACCAGTGCTATTGCCCAAAATGGCTAAAATTCTGATTTGCTCTCGGTTGTGGGATTTTGCGACCCGCTGATATTGCGGCGCACTTAAAGCCATCTCGGCTTTAGGATAATCTGACAAAAAATCCCAGAAATGCCAGGGGAGGCGACGCACCATATCATCGTCAGTTTCCAGAATTAATTGGATTTCGTCCGCCGGGAGGAGATGGGAGCGCAACTGGCGATCGATATTTCTAAACTGCTCGCCATCGAGCCACTCATTCAGCAGCCGCCGATATTGAGTGCAAATATCCCCAAACTCGACCAAAGAAACATTAGTCACATCTTCCCGCTCAATTTTAATGCGCGGATGCCATCCCGGCGTCTGATAAAGTGCTTGATAAATTAGGTGCCATCGGCGATAAATGGCATCCAGTTCCGCCGCTGGGGGGAGAGCGGCGGTAAATTTGATTGGAAGCGGATTATCCGGTTCCCAAAGCTGGGCGGTAACGTTGGGAAAACCGGAGAGCAAATTGCCATAGCCGAGATGAATAACTGCTACTTTTGACACCGGAGAACGGGTTAAATCACAAAGTTCTCTACAATAGTAGCAGTTTCTAGGGCTACCTGGATAGAAAAACGTTCCCCAACTTCACCGGTAAAGCGGGGCAGTTGGATGTAGTTATCCTGACGGCGCGATCGCACTTCTCCCAGGACATCACCCTCTGGCGACAGCAACATCAATCGCAGATTTGGCGGTAAATAAATTTCCCCATCTGGCGGATAGAGTCGCACTCGCACAGCAATGTTATCTGGTTCCGGTGTCAACGCCACCAACAACACCACCGTTTGTGAGCCAAACTGCATTTCTAAATCTATCAGTTTTGCTCCTTCCACCCCTGCATCACCTTCGCGGGGAAAATTGCGAAAATTATAGGCGAGATTTTCCGAGCCGAAAATGGCGGAAACAGACTGCCAATTAGCTGTAAACAACCCTTGCAACCATTGACTAAGGTTCACGAAACTGGTAGAAATTTCGCTCCTCACGCGCAACCCTGCTAATGTGGTCAGCAGAGTTTCTATCGGTTGCAAATGACTCACCGGTAGCTGTTGCTCATGGGGACTTTTGATAAATCCCAAAATCTGGGCTTCTTTGAGGGAATCTTGGATTTGCACCACCACATATCCAAGCCGCTCTTCCCAGACTTCCGGGGGAATCACACAAATTTGCTCATGTTCGCGCATCGGACGACATTCTAGCCGTCCTAATCCCGTCACTTGTAAATCTGCCACATCACTAACTAAACGAGGGATTTGATGCCAACTATCTCCGGCGGTCAGTTCCGTATTAATCCCCATCCACTGCAAATAATCATGTACCACACAGACCGCCAGAGTATTAAAATAAACTTGTTCTGCTTTTTGCCGATTTGGTTGTTCTAGGGCAAACTGCTTGGCCAAAGTGCGCCAAGTTCGGGGAATCAACATCGGGACGGCAAAATTTTCTATATTTGTCATTTGTTATTTGTCCTTTGTCATTTGTTGTTTGTCATTAGTCCTTTGTCATTTGTCATTTGTCACTTGTCATGTGTCAAGGGACCAGGGACAAAGGACAAAGAACCTCTTTATAGATATCCTTCCGATTCGCCAAATTTACGCAATTGTGGCAGACACTTCCGCTGATAAAAGCTGCTGAGGGTAGAAACCGGCAAATTCAACTCGGCAGAAAGTTCCTGCCAGGAGGTTTCTGGGGGTAAACGTCGTAAAATCAATAGTTGACAGGTGATATCTTCTCGACCCCGAACCTGGAGACGCTGTAATTCCCCCGTGGGGTCAGTTTCGGCCCACTGGCGGGTTGCTTGCAGCATCTGCGGGATATCCGGGGGAGCCGCAAAGGTATCCAAAAACCCGAGACTGTCATCATCATCTAAACCTTCTAACCCGGAAACCGTCCGATTTTGCTCCTGTTGCACCTTGATAGCGGTATCTTTGAGTCGCTGTTTAAGGTAAAAATTCAGCCAAGTGGTGACGCTACTGCGATCGGGGTTATATTTCTCTTTCGCTGTGGTGGCTTCACAGAGATTCAGGCAGAAATACAGCCAAGTTTGTTGCCACACTTCCTCATAATAGGGCGTAGATTCTCGCCACAGCTTGCGTGACTTGACAATTAGCCGGTATAGTTGAGTTAACCCTCTCTGGCGTTCGACGCTTCCGGGAGGATGGCGACAAGTGTCGGCAATCAGGGATTGTAGTTCGTCATTTGTCATTTGTCCTTTGTCATTGGTCATTTGTTATGGGTGTAAAAAAAATTTCGTCTTGCTTTTTCCTGGCTGGGTTTCTGATTTTGGGTGACATCCATTGTATCAGATTCGCTGCCCCCCTCATCGGCTTGTTGCCAGTATCAGCACAAACTGGGGGAGAAAGTCCCGCCAGTCCGGCGATGCAGCTATATCAACTCGGTTATGAACAGTTCGATAAAAGCCAAATTACGGAGGCTCTGGCGACGTTCGATCGGGCGTTGGTAATGGCGCGACAAGAGGGCGATCGCTCCCTAGAAGCAGGTATCCTAAATGATATTGGGGTTGCTCATCGCAATTTGGCCAACTATCCCCAGGCATTACAATCCTTAAATCAGGCTTTAACCATTCGCCAAACCCTGAAAGATAAAGCCGGAATCGGCCAAAGCCTGATGAATATTGGAGCAGTTTATCAAGTGCAGGCGGATTATCCCAAAGCCCTAGAATTTTATCAGCAAGCATCGGTGTTTTTGCAGGAAGCGGGGGAACAATATGGCCAAGCCGCCATTCTCAGCAACATGGGAGGAATTTACCTTAGTTTAGGCCAACCAAGCAAAGCCCTAACCACCTTTGAAACAGCCTTATCCCTGTTTCAGCAAACCGGCGCTAGAATGAATGAAGGAATGGCTCTGGCCAATATAGGCGCCGCCTATAGTGATATGGGGGACTATACCAAATCTTTAGAATTTTTCCAAAAAAGTTTGGTCATCGCCACGGAAGTACAGGACGGCTTGGGAATCGGCCAAACTCTGCTTAATATGGGGGCGGTTTATGAGAAATTAACCGATTATCCCCAAGCGCTACAATCTTACCAGCAAGGCTTGCAGGTGATGACGGCGATCGGCGAATTGGAGGCGGTAGGTCAAGCACTGAACAATATCGGTTCCGTTTACCGACAACTAGGGCAATATCCCCAAGCCTTAGAGTTTTACGATCGCGCCTTAGAACTGCGGCAAAAACTGGGCAACACCGCCAGAATTGCCGTCACTCTGAATAATCAAGGTGTCGCCTTACTGGAAGACGGTCAAATCACCGCCGCTACCACCAAACTATATGCTGCTATTGATGCCTTTGAATCTCTGCGACCGGGATTAAAAGACACCGATAAAATTTCGATTTTTGATAAATATCGGTTCACATATGGCGTCTTGCAAAAAGCATTGATTGCCCAAAATCAAGTAAAAACCGCCTTAGAAGTAGCGGAAAGAGGGCGCGCTCGTGCGTTTGTGGAATTAGTCGCCAAACGGCTATCCCCAGAAGCCGCAGAAGCGTATGCTAATCAAAAAATTGCTCCCATAACAATTGCGGAAATTCAACAAGTGGCAGCGGCGCAAAATGCTACAATAGTTGAATATTCTATTGTGGTGGATAATTTGGCCAAAAATGCCGATTTATTCATTTGGGTAGTGCAACCCACGGGGGAAATCGCATTTCGGCAAGTAGATTTAAGCAGCTTAAACCGGGAGCGGGATAATTTGGTGCCCTTTTTGGTTAGCGAGGAAACCGAGGCGCAACCGGAAACCCTGTTAACGGCGTTAGTGCGGGGAACTCGCGCCGATATCGCCACCAACTTACCCAGCATTCCTGCTGGGAAAGTCAGTAATCTTAATTTAAAGAAACTGCACGAGCTATTAATCGAGCCGATTACCGATTTACTGCCCAGCAATCCAGAGAGTAAGGTGATATTTATTCCCCACGAAGAGTTATTTTTCGTGCCGTTTGCGGCGCTGGTGGATGGGAGCGATCGCTACTTAATCGAAAAACATACAATTATCACCGCGCCAGCGATTCAAGTGCTACAATTAGCGCGAAAAAGCCGAGATAATCGCCCAGTAGATACCACCAATGCTTTAGTAGTGGGCAATCCAGTGATGCCTAAATACTCCAGAGTTCCGGGAGAACCACCAGAAACATTGCCAAAGTTACCCGGTGCGGAACAAGAAGCGATCGGCATTGCCTCGATGCTGAATACCCAACCATTAATCGGAAGTACCGCCACAGAAACGGCGGTGGTACAACGTATCGGTAAAGCGCGAATCGTACATCTAGCCACCCACGGGTTACTAGATGATTTTAGCGATTCTGGGATGATCGGAGCGATCGCGCTCACCCCCAGCGATAGCAATGATGGGTTACTCACCGCCGAGGAAATTATGGCATTAAATTTGAATGCTTCCCTAGTGGTGTTGAGTGCTTGTAATACTGCCGGGGGAAAGATTAGCGGCGATGGGATTATTGGCTTATCTCGCAGTTTAATCGGCGCTGGTGCCGAAAGCGTCATTGTATCTTTATGGCAAGTTCCCGATGACGCCACGGCAAAATTGATGCAGGAGTTTTATCAGGTTCTCCCCCAAACGGGCGATCGGGCAGTAGCCCTGCGAAAAGCGATACTCGCCACCATGCAGCAATATCCTAATGTCCAAGATTGGGGAGCCTTTACCCTCATCGGCGAATCAGAGCATTAGAAACCTTCTCAAACCAGATGTATCGTCCCTTGACAAAGATGCTCCGCGATAAGGGTTCTGAGTACAGGGGACGATCGTCCTTGCTGACCTGACGGTTCGTCCTTGGAGGTTGAGGCATTTATGGCAGATTTGCAATTTAATAAGACATCAGACTATCTCACTCAGGGGCAAAACTGACTTACTTCTTGGGAATAATGTGATGCCGAAGCCATTGTGTCAGTTCTTCTCGTCCTAAATCACCAGATGCCACTTGTAAAATAATTTTTTCTTGTTCATCAACTGCTGCGGCAATTTCAAACCCATTCAGCACGAGAAAAACTTCCATTGCAGCGTGACCTATGCGTTTGTTTCCATCTATGAAAGCATGATTTTTAATCAAAGAAAAGCCTAACGCCGCAGCTTTTTCTACAATCGTGGGATAAAGTTCCTGTCCACTAAACATCATCTGCGGTTGAGCGACAGCAGACTCTAACGAACCCAAATTTGCCAGCCCACCGATACCACCGGATTTCTCCATGAGATTTCGATAAATTTCTCTCACCTCAGTCAGGGTAAGATAACGCATTATTGCAGCCTTTGATAAAGTTCCGCATTTTTGCTGATAACGTATGTCATTGCGTCCTCAAAAGCAGCTTCTGGTTGATTCGCCAGTTCTTCAAATCCCCTGAGAACCAATTCTTCTAGGGATATGCCCAAACGAGTGGCATTTGCTTCAATTTTCCGCAGCCGATCGTCCGAAACTGTGATGCTAATCTTTTTCAGTTCATCTCGTTTAACTGTTGAGGCAACCCTCCATTCTTCAACTTTGTCGGTAAACACTACAGTACCAGAATATTTAATGACCCGCCCATACCTTTTAATTTGTCCGATTATATCCATTTCATCATCGGGATTGTTGTATCCGATGGAAACCATAAGATTATCAAATACACTTTCTTCAGGATTTAGTAGTTTTACCTCCACATCCTCTTTAGGAATCTTGGAGTTGAATATCAATTGATAAAAATTACCATACCGCTCTATGTGATTAAAGCGCGCGATAATATTATATCGCATAGCTCCCCCTGTTCTTCTAGGATAGATTTTTTTATGATTCTACTCGGAAATTATGGATTTGCTGTGGAATCCGTATGATATTACCCTAAATTAGGATAGGCTCATCCGGGAACAGACCAAATACAAACTCTATTACTCACTCTATCTTAATCTATCCTCAAAAATTGTCAATCTGTAATTATAGTCATTTCAAATAGAAACGAGACATTATCGGGCGCAATACTCTCGGATAATTTCGTCGATAGATTGGTCAGGACTTGCATACATTCGGGCTCTCTTTAAAGCACTAAAATCATGCTCTATGTCATTTAAGTCTGGTGAGTATTTGGGTAAAAATACTACTTGATGCCCAGCCGCCTCGGCCAATTCTCTAATCACCTTCTTTCGATGAATGGGCGCGTTATCCATAATTAATATCGACGGTGAGGATAACTCCGGCAATAAATGGAGAGACAACCATCTCTCAAATCCGGCAGCCTGCACACTTCCCGTGATGAGAACCGGCGCGATTAAGTCGGGTACACCTTTTCTTCTGGCGGCGATTAGATTTACCCTTTTGCCTCTTTTTCCCGTTCTATCTCCCCAGACTTTTTTCCCTTTCTTTGACCAGGCATAAACACAGCTCGGTTCGG